>NZ_NRDQ01000072.1 GCF_002878455.1 Janthinobacterium sp. AD80 | reverse complement strand
GTTTCTTCCCTGACAAAAGAGCTTTACAACCCGAAGGCCTTCTTCACTCACGCGGCATTGCTGGATCAGGCTTTCGCCCATTGTCCAAAATTCCCCACTGCTGCCTCCCGTAGGAGTCTGGACCGTGTCTCAGTTCCAGTGTGGCTGGTCGTCCTCTCAGACCAGCTACTGATCGATGCCTTGGTAGGCTTTTACCCTACCAACTAGCTAATCAGATATCGGCCGCTCCACGAGCATGAGGTCTTGCGATCCCCCACTTTCATCCTTAGATCGTATGCGGTATTAGCGTAACTTTCGCTACGTTATCCCCCACTCTAGGGTACGTTCCGATATATTACTCACCCGTTCGCCACTCGCCACCAGAGCAAGCTCCGTGCTGCCGTTCGACTTGCATGTGTAAGGCATGCCGCCAGCGTTCAATCTGAGCCAGGATCAAACTCTTCAGTTTAATCTCTGTTACTTTGCCATTTTATTGGCACCGTCATTGCTGACGGGTCGCTCACTCAAAAAACTGACAGGCTACTTCCGAAGAAGTATCCTATTTCATTATTTCTTGTGAACATTTGATATTTTAAGTTAGACGCCAATCCGAAGATTGACGCTGCACTTACATCAAATGCCCACACTTATCGACTGTTAATTGTTAAAGAACTGTATTCGGTACTGCTTATTTACCACTCTCGCGCTATCAACAAAGCGTTGTGTTTGTCAGCTGCGAAGAAGGAAGAGTATGAAGCATTTCAGCACAATCGTCAACTCCTTCTTTTCTACTACCCAGCCTCTGAAGGCTGTCCCTTTTGTGCCGCAAACTAGTGCGTCTCATTGGGGAGGCGAACTATAGCAAAGCGCCCCATCGGAAGCAAGGCTTTTCCAGGGTATTTGCGGCCAACTGCTACAATTTCGCCCCCTCAGCGCAAATCCGCGCCCCACCATAGAAGATTCACCATGAAACAACAAGCTCAAGGATCAGGCCTGACCCTGAAACGAGCTGGCTTTACCACTGGCTTCGGCGTGCTCGCCGCCACCCTCGGTTCCGCAGTCGGTCTCGGCAATATCTGGAAGTTCCCCTACCTGACGGGTGCCAATGGCGGCGCCGGCTTCCTGCTCATCTATCTGCTCGCCACCTTATTAGTAGGATTGCCCGTGATGATCGCGGAAATCACCCTGGGACGCCGCGCCAAGGTCAACCCTATCTCGACCATGGAACAACTGGCGCCCAAGGGCAAGCCCTGGTGGCTGGTCGGCCTCATCGGCATGGTCGCCGCCTTCCTTATCGTGGCGTTCTATTCGGAAGTGGTGGGCTGGGTGTTCGCCTATATTGCCAAGGCCGTCGATGGCTCCATCCTCAGCAGCGACAAAGTGGTGACGGAGGCCGCCTTCGCTTCGCTGATCAGCAATCCCGTGCAATCGCTGTTGTGGCAATGGGGCGTGTTGCTGTTTATCGGCGGCATCCTGATGCTGGGCGTGACCAAGGGCATCGAGGCGATCGCCAAGAAACTCATGCCGCTGCTATTCCTGCTGCTACTGTTGCTCTGCGCGGTCAGCCTGTCGCTGGATAAAGCGGGCGAAGGCCTGGCTTTTCTGTTCCGTCCCGACTTTTCCAAGCTGACGGCTTCCGTCGTGCTGACGGCCATGGGCCTGGCCTTCTTCAAATTGTCTGTCGGCATGGGCACCATGATGACCTACGGCAGCTATTTCCGCGACGACCAGAATATCCCCGTCACCACCTTGCGCGTGATGGCCGCCGACCTGGGCGTGTCCATGCTGGCCGGCATCGCCATCTTCCCCGCCGTGTTCACGTTTGGCTTCGCCCCCAGTGCGGGCCCATCACTGGTATTCATCACGATCCCGGCCGTGTTCTCGCAAATCCCCATGGGGCAAGCCCTGATGGTAGTGTTCTTCATCCTGGCAGCCGTGGCCGCCACAGGCGCGATGCTGTCGCTGATGGAAGTGCCCGTGGTGATTTTCCATGAACGCTTCGGCTGGACACGCACCAAGGCCACCGTCGTGACCATGCTGCTGCTGGCCGTGCTCGGTTCCGTGTGCGCGCTGAGTAACAGCACCCTGGCAGACTTCAAGCTGTTTAACTTGAATATGTTTGATCTGTTCGACTTTGTCTCGTCGAACATCTTCCTGCCCGTGGGCGGTATTGCGATTGCCTTGTTTACCGGCTGGGCCTGGGGCAAGCACAACTTTATTGAAGCGATCAGCAACCACGGCCAGTTGCAGAATAGAAAACTGGCGCATGTGCTGCTGTTCCTGCTGCGCTTTGTCTCGCCCGTGCTGATCCTGATCGTGATGCTGAAAGGTTTACAGGTCTTTTGATCAGAGTACCCGGGTGTAGGTCTGGCGCACCAGCACCCGGTCGCCGCAATCGAAATGCCACCATTCGCTGTTGATACCGAAAAAGCCCGCCTGGAACATGGCGTCGCGCAACAATCGGCGATGTCCCACTTGTTCCTCTGTAATTTCTCCCTTTTCCAGCAATACCAGCTCCAGTGACGGGTGCGAGCGCTCACTTAAGTCATCAAAGCCTGTACCCATGTCCAGTTCCTGCCCATCCGGCCCCACGATAGTGATGTCGAGCGCCATGCCGAACGAGTGAATGGAGCCACGCGACGGCTCGGCGATATAGCCGAGCAGCTCCGTTCCCTGCAGCGCATCCCACAGCTGCTGCTGCACCCGCTGCGGGCGCAGGGCGTCGAGCACCAGCAGATGATGATCAGGCCGCCGCTCGGCCAGCCACGCCACGGCCTTTTCCAGGGCGGCGGCCGCATCGCGGTGCAGCCAGGCGCAATCGATGGGGCTGTATAAATCGCGGCCGACGAAATTGTCGGGTGTGGCATAGCGCAGATCGACGGCGATGCCGGCAATGCTGCTCAGGTGGCGAAATTGCGGATCACTGCTGACCGCTTCCAATTGCAAACTTGCAACAGACATCAGACTCCTCTTTCCAGGCAGTTGCGCGCCGCCACGCCGATGCTGTCGGCCAAGCGCCGCGCGCCATGCGACAGCGGCGAGTGGCTGGCCGTCAATAAATACAGTTGGATAGGTATCGCGGGCGCCCATGGCCGGCGCTGCAGGCGCTCGGGCGAACCGGACGCGGCCGTAAAAGGATCGACGACGGCCATGCCAGCGCCCGCTTCCACCAGCGAGCGGGCGATTTGATAGGTCTGCACCACGGTACTGAAGACAGGATGGATATCCTGCGCCTCGCAGGCGGCGACGACGAGTTCCCCCAGCGGATCGTTGTCGGCATGGCCGATCAGCTCGCCATTCAGGCCATGCGCCGTCAACGGCGTGCCGCAATCGGCCGCATGCCAGGTGCCGGACGGAGCGATCACCGTCATGACGCCATGCGCGAGCGGCTCGGCCACGATGCCTGGATGGCGCGGGTCTTGCAGGGAGACGGCCAGGTCTGCTTCGCCCAGGCGCAAGGTATTGACGATCTCGCCCGTGTGATGCGTGGCCAGTTGGCAACGTGTGTGGGGAAAGTCGCGCCGCCATTCCGTCATGGCAAACGGCAAGACGCTGATGGCAATCGTCGGCGTGGAGACCAGGCGGATGGTTTCCACCGCATGCCCCTTCAGGCTGGCTGCCAGGCGGCGGATGCCCAATAAGTCGCGGTTGAGCTTTTCCGTCTCGACAAACAGCCGGTGCGCCTCGGGTTTTGGATACAGCTTGCCCCGCACGCGCTCGAATAGCGGCATGCCCAGTTGCAACTCACAATGCTGCAAGACCTTGGTCACGGCCGGTTGCGAGATATGCAGCACTTGGGCGGCGCCGCTGATGGTGCCAACTTGCATGATGGCGTGAAACACTTCGATATGACGCAGCCGCATGAGCTATTCCTTTACCTTGCCATGGCCGCTTGGGCCGTCAGCGTTCAGCATATAAGAAAAAGTCATGGGCTGGAACGGCCGTGCTACTTTGCAACAACAGCCGGGGCCGGCGTCGTCAGCACTTCCAGCAGGGCCGCCGTTTCGCCATCCGGCGTACCATCGAACAGCGTGTTGCGGTATTTCATCTGGAAGGCGATCAGCACATTGCGCGTCGCTTCATCGAACACGCCCGTGTTGGGCGTCGCATAGCCGTGCTGGGCCAGCTTTTTCTGGAACCAGACGGCGTCCGGCACTTGCTGCTCAAAAATGAGGCGCTGCGCAGCGACACGGTTGGCGTCCGGCCAGACGATCAGGCCCGCATCAGCCAGCTGGCGCCATGGGAACAGCGGCCCCGGATCCTGCTTGCGCTGCGGCGCGATCTCGTTATGGCCGAGGATATTTTCCGGCGCGATGTTGTAACGGGCCTGGATATCTTTTAACAGTGGAATCAGCTCATCGATCTGCGCCTGGGGAAACGGATACCAGAGACGGCCTTCCGGCGTGTCCTTGAAGCCCGGATTGACGATCTCGATGCCGATCGAGCTGACATTCAACTGTGTATAAGTCTTCCAGTTACTCACACCGGCGTGATTGGCCTGGCGCGATTCGTCGACCAGCACGTAAAACTTCGGCTTGTCCGTGTCCGTCAGCAAGTAGTGGCTGCTGACCACTTGTTCCGTCAGGATCTTGATCGAGCGGGGCAGGTCACTGACCGTGTAATGGATGACGATGAATTTCACGCGCGGGCTCTGGCTGCGCGCGCTCAAGCTATGGTCAAGGTGCGGCGCGGGCGTGGTACAGGCGGAAAGCAGGGCCACCAGCATGGCGAGAGCGATTTTTTTCATGAAAGATCCGTGTTCGGGTTAATAAAATGTTCAGTTTTTACAAGCGCCCTGAGCGCCGCTTTCACCGCCACCTTGGCGGCCGCCTCATGTGCCCGGGCAACTTTTTGCTCCATTGTCAACGATGCCGGCAAAGCAGCGCGCATGGCTGACGCGATGGCCGGGTGCAATTGTGCCGCACGTCCCGCCAGCACCACGGGGCGCGGGCCATGGCGCGCCGTCAGGGCCAGGGCCAGGCGCGCCAATTCCTGCCCGGCACGTTGCAAGATGTCCAGCGCCAGCGGGTCGGCATCCGCACTGGCGGCCACGGCCAGCGCCAGCCGGCCGATGCTACCGCGATCCTCGCCATACATGAAGGCGCGCGACAGTGACCAGTCGCTGCCGCCTAGCTGTTCAAACACGGCCTCGGCCATGGGCGACGCTTGCCAGCTGCCGGGCGCTTCGTCTTCGCGGCGCCAGATCTGGCGCAACGCTTCACGGGCGATCCAGTAGCCGCCGCCGCCATCGTCGAGCAGCACGCCGCGCCCGCCCGCACGGTGAAATATGCCATCCGTATCAATCCAGGCGGCAATCGAGCCCGTACCCGCGTAGACCAGATAACCTTCGCCTGGTTCAAAACTGTCGCGATAGGCGATCTCGATATCGTTGCAGATGGTCACGTCACCGGCCTGCAGCACCAGCAAGTCCGCCAGCGCTTGCGTCAAAGCCACGTCGTCGCCGCCAAACCCCGTCAAGCCCGCCACCACGGCGCGCGGCCAGCCAATGGCCAGCACGGCCTGAGCCAGCTTCGCAAACGTGGCGTGCAGTGCACTGCGGCCAGCCGCGCTGCTCATTTGCAAGGCAGACAAGCCTTCCACGGCGCCGTCCGCCACGATGGCGCCGTCCGCGCCGGCCAAGGCCCAGCGCGTTTGCGTGCCGCCCGCGTCGATGCCCAGACCGAGGACGGCAGCATCAATATTGGCGGTAGGGAAGGAAATCATGGCATGAGTGTAAAGCGAAGCGCTCCCGGCAGGCATGAAAGCTTGCGCATGTTTCATGCCTGCAGGTTATGGACTAGGAGTGAACGGTCAACAACTACTTGGCAGCGGCCGTAAACGGTGCGCGCATCGTGACGCGCGGGCTTTCATTGCCCAGACGGTCCACGGCGCTGACCACCACCGCGTTGACCTTGCCGACGGCGTCGTCGACCAGGGTCAGTTCGCCCTGCGTACCTGTCACCACGGTAAAACGCCAGTCTTCGCCAAAGCGTGCCCAGACCGCATACTGCGCCACGGGCTTGCCGCCGCCCGCCGTCAATTTCAGGTTCAGGCTGGTGGAATCGCGGCGCGTGGCCACGGCCGGCGTGCCGGGCGCGTCCTTGCCCAGCCACGGCGTGGCGGGAATCAGGGCAGGGCTTTGGTAGACGCTGGCCTTGAGCTGGTCGCTGACACCCTTGCGGTTCTGCATCAAAGGCACCATGCTGAAATGCACTTGTCCATTCGCGCCAGGGCGCGTGCGCGTCACTTCCACCTGCTTGATGATCTCTTGCGGCGTGAAGGACTTGGCAGAATTGTCGATGCGGCTCGTGTACAGGCCGGGCCACACATGGCGGCCATACGGATTTTGCGCCAGCCAGTAGTCGAGCAGCACGCCAAACGCCTGCGGTGCCTGCGCCACGGGCCAGTACAGCTGCGGAGACAGATAGTCGAGCCAGCCTTTGGCCAGCCACAGTTCCGCATCCGCATACAATTTATCGTACTGGCTGAAGCCGACGATGCCGGCAGGGCGGCGGTCCGGACGGCCGATGCCAAACGGGCTGATGCCGAAACGCACCCAGCTCTTTTCGCGGTGGATACCGGTATACAAGGCTTCGATCAGCTGGTTGACGTTCTGGCGGCGCCAGGACGGGCGGTCCAGTTGGCCACCGGCCAGCAGATATTGCTGCCAGGAAGGCTCATCGGGAAACGGCAATTCGCGCTTGGCGCCGCCATTGCCCGCGTCCAGCGCGGCCGTTTCCGCACCGGCACCGGCACCGGGCGCGTCGATCGGATACGGATAAAAGTAATCGTCGATGTGCACGCCGTCGATATCGTAGCGGCGCACCACGTCCAGCACCACGTCCGTCGTGTGCTTGGAAGCGGCGGCGTCGCCCGGGTCCATCCACAGGTAGCGGCCGTACTGCTTGACGGACGCCGGGTTGGTGGAGGCGAAACTGTCGCGCGCCAGCGGCGACTTGGCCGTGGCGTGGCGGGCACGGTAAGGATTGAACCAGGCGTGCAATTCCAGGCCACGGGCATGCGCCTGCGCCACCCAGAAGGCCAGCGGGTCATACATGGGCAACGGCGGCTGGCCTTGCTTGCCGGTCAGGTATTCCGACCATGGCTCCAGTTGCGACGGGTAAATCGTGTCGGCGCTGGGACGCACCTGCAGCACGATCGCGTTCAAGTTCAAAGACTTGGCGCGGTCGAGGATGGCGATCGCCTCGGCTTGCTGCTTGGCGACAGGCAGATTGCTGCGGCTGGGCCAGTCGATATTGGCCACCGTCGAGACCCAGGCGGCGCGGAACTCGCGCGGCGCTGGCGGCGGGACTTCCCCCGTGATGTGCTGCACGGGCGGCACGGCGGGCAAGCCCGCGTCCCCTGGCGGCACGGCGGAAGGCATCCTGGTGCTGGTGCAGCTGCTGAGCAATGTGGCAGTGGCCAGCGCGGCCAGTACGCCGGCGCTGGCGCCCAGGCGTTTTTTGAAAGTAGACAACAAAACAATTCCTTGCAGTGGTGGAGCGCAGGTCTATCGGTGCGGGCATTTTACTGTGCGCCCGCCATCCATGCGGGCGCGCACGGCAAAAGAATCAGGCCGCGGCCTTCTTGCCGAATTCCGGATCGATCTTGACCAGGGCGGCCATGATGAAGGCAGGAATGGTGGCGATGCAGACCCAGATAAAGAAGTGCTGGTAACCGAGCATTTGCTGTATCCAGCCGCTGGCCATGCCCGGCAGCATCATGCCCAGGGCCATGAAACCCGTGCAAATGGCGTAATGGGCCGTTTTATGCGCGCCATCGGAGACCATGATCATGTACAACATGTAGGAAGCGAAACCAAAGCCATAGCCAAATTGCTCCAACGCAATGCCGCCGGCAATCACATAGATGTTGCTGGGCAAGGCCGTGGCCAGGTACACAAACACCAGGTCCGGCAAATGGACGGACAGCACCATGATCCACAGGCAGCGTTTCAAGCCAAAGCGGGAAATGATGTAACCGCCCAGCAAGCCACCCAGGGTCAGGGCGATCACGCCGATGGTGCCGTAGACGAGGCCCACTTGTTCCGTGCTGAGGCCAAGGCCGCCCTTGGCGACGGGGTCGAGCAGGAAGGGCGCGGCCAGCTTCAACAGTTGCGCTTCACCGAGGCGGAACAGCAGCAAGAAGCCCAGGATGACGACAATATCCTTCTTCTTGAAGAAGGAGGCAAAGGTGGCGACGAATTCCTGCAGCGGAGACACACCGGCGCCCTGGATGCTGGGACGGTCATCCTTGGGTTTCGGCAAGACAAAATAGTGGTACAGGAAGAGGGTGATGAACAGCCCCGCCAGGATGGCAAACACGACGGACCAGGCCAGCTGCACATTGCCCGTCGCATGCGTCAGGTAACCGGCCAGGTAAACGAGGCCGCCCTGGCCGGCGATCATCGCCAGGCGGTAAAACGTGCTGCGCACGCCGACGAAGGCTGCTTGCTGGTGTTCTTCCAGGCCCAGCATATAGAAGCCGTCGGCGGCGATATCATGCGTGGCGGAACTGAAGGCCATCAGCCAGAAGATGGCCAGGCTGATCTGGAAAAAATGCGGCAGGGAAGTCGTCAACGCCACCAGCGCCAGCGCGGCGCCGATCACCAGCTGCAAGCCGATGATCCAGAAACGCTTGGTGCGGTACATGTCGATGAAGGGCGACCATAGCGGCTTGATGACCCATGGCAAGTACAACCAGCTGGTATACAGGGCAATATCCGTATTCGAAAAGCCGTAATTCTTGTACATGATCACGGACAAGGTCATGACCACTACATAGGGGATGCCCTGGCCGAAATACAGGGAAGGGATCCACAGCCACGGCTTATTTGACGGCTTATTCGCGCGCGCCGGGGCGGTTTGTTTCACAAGCTCCATACATCCTTCATTGTCTCCCAGACAGAAGAATGCCGCGCCATCGGATCAGGCCGCCAGTGCCGCCCGCACACTGCCGTCCGCTCTGGCCAACAATGCCTGTGCCTGGTTTGTGTTGATTTTTTTGATCAAGGCAACTATTGCCACCTTGACGTGATAGTGGCATTGCTCCAGCACGCTCCTGGCCTGCGCCTCGCTTGCGCCTGTGGCATGCATGGTCAGTCGCACCGCACGCCAGATCAGCTTGGCGTTGGTCGGCTTCAAGTCTACCATCAAGTTTCCATACGTTTTATGCAAACCGACCATCAGGGCGCTGGAAATCGTGTTCAGGGTGATTTTTTGCGCCGTGCCCGCTTTCAAACGGGTGCTGCCGGAAATGACTTCCGTGCCCGTGTCGAGCACGATGCCGCATTGTGCCTCGTGCGCCACGGGAGCGTCCACGTTGTTGGCGATGCCGATCGTCAAGGCACCGGCCTTGCGCGCGGCCAGCAGGGCGCCCAGCACATACGGCGTGGCGCCAGACGCGGCCAGCAGGATCACGACATCATTTTCCTGCGGCTGCAATCCCGACAAGTCCCGCTCGCCCTGTTGCAGATCATCTTCGGCGCCTTCGACGGCCGTGAACATGGCGCCCGCGCCGCCGGCCAGGATGGCGACGGCCCGTTCCGGTGGCCAGGAAAACGTGGGAGTGAGTTCAACACTGTCGAGCACGCCCAGGCGTCCCGACGTGCCCGCTCCCACGTACAGCAGGCGCCCGCCGGCGGCGATGCGGGGCAGGGCGGCCGTGATGGCGGCGGCAATGTCGGGCGACGCCAGCCGCACGGCCTCGACGGCCCAGAACTGGTCATCGACCAGCGCCGCCACCAGTTGTTCCACCGGATACAGATCCAGATCCGGATGCCGCCGGCTCGGGGTTTCAGTTTTCAACATGATTTCAGAACATGGTTGAAGGTGAAACCAGTTTAATACCGATGTGCAAGATCAGCCATGAAAGGATGGCGGGCAGGCATAACGGGAGTTTATGGCCAGGACAGCGTCGTGTACCGCCATTGCCCATGCAATTTGTGCATTCAGGGGGCCGGAGCCAAATTTCAGCGCCGTTTGTGTCTATACTGCGGTTCGACGCCTATCTCCACGACCGCCTCATGATCGCTCGCCAATTGCTGTTCCTGTTTAGCGCCCTGGGCGCCATCAACGGCATTTTCCTGGCCGTCTATTTCTTCAGCCGCCGGCCTCGCTGCCTGGCCGACTGCCTGCTGGGCGCATTGCTGCTGGCTGTCGGGGTGCGCACCGCCAAATCCGCCTTTCTTTACTTCAACCCGGCGATTGCCATCGAATT
Source organism: Janthinobacterium sp. AD80 (assembly GCF_002878455.1). Taxonomy (GTDB): domain Bacteria; phylum Pseudomonadota; class Gammaproteobacteria; order Burkholderiales; family Burkholderiaceae_D; genus Janthinobacterium. Next base: position 36,608 of record NZ_NRDQ01000072.1, on the reverse strand, counting down.
TCGCCAGCTGGGCCTGTCGGCCTGCCTGCTGATCGGTCCCTTGACCTATCTATATGTGCGCGCTTTTCTGGCCGGGCGCGGGCAATTGCCTGCTGGACAACAATGGCGTTGGCATCTGGGCGTGTCCTTCCTGCTGATTGGCATTGGCGTTGCCTTTCCGTATTCCGCGTATCGTTCTGCGTGGGATCTGTCGAGCCATGCCATCCATGTGTTCTGGCTAGGCTACCTGCTGGCAACGGCAAGGCTGCTCTGGCACAGCCGCCATGCATGGTGGAACGACGGACAGCGGATGGCGACCAGCAACGTGCTCCTGCTGAGCGTGTTCGCAGGCAGCTGCATCATGCTGGCGGCCTACGCGAGCACGCCGTTCACGTCTTATATTGTCGGCGCCTTGTCGTTCACCTTCTCGCTGCACGTCGCGGTCATGGTCTTTCTGCTGAGAAAGGAAACCGCGACGCCTGCCGAGCCGAAGGAGAAATACCGGAATAGCCGCCTGGCGCACGACGATGCGCTGGCCGTGCTCGCCGCGCTGGAACAACAGATGAGCGGGCAACAATCCTATCTGAACCCGAATCTGACTTTGGCCCAACTGGCCAAGCGGGCCGGATGCACGCAGGCGCAGGTGTCGCAGGTGCTCAACGACAAGCTGGGCAAGAGCTTCACTAGCTACGTCAACGAATACCGTATCGCCGAAGCGAAACAGGTATTGAGCGGCGAACCGCAACTGAACATGGATACCGTTGCCGAGCGTTGCGGCTTCAACTCCAGTTCCACCTTTTACTCGACCTTCAAGAAAGTGGCTGGGCAGACACCCGCCAGCTACCGCGCCCAATCTGGCCAGGCGGCCGGGGCCATTCCCGTGTAAAACCACTCCGGAATCGCCATTCAGGAGTCTGACATCCTGTTTGGCGACATTAATTTCCCTGCATTTCGATAAATTATCGACCATCAACGATCTGAAATCGTCGTTGCTCCGATAAACGTATTCTTCATGCAGGGTAAATCCATGATTCAGTTTTTAGTGCGAACCATACTCGCCTGTTGCTTCCTAAGCATCGCCGCCGTCGCTACCGCCGCCACCGCGGACCAGGACGAAAATGCCATCCGGGAAACCGTGGGCTTGTATCTGCATGGCACCAGCTTCAACATACAAAGCGAGATCAACCAGGCCTTCCATGCCACCGCCCGCCTTTACCTGGACGGTAAAAACGATGCGGAATGGGAAATGAGCGGTCCGGAATACGCCAAACTCTTTACCGAGGAGAAAAAAGGGCAATTCAATGGACGCCACGGACGACTGATCAAGGTGGAGGTGAGCGGCAAGGTGGCCACCGCCAAGGCCGAGATCCACATTCCCCAGCAAGGGGTGCGCTATGTGGATGTCTTTCTTTTGAAAAAGATCGCCGGCAACTGGAAGATCATCAGCAAGTCGGCCGATCGCGAGCCGGCAGCCCCGCGCCACGCACGCAAGGTGCTGCTGGTGGTGTCGAACGTGCATGAATATCCCGGCACCAAAATTAACGCAGGCAATAACTTCCCCGAACTTGCCTATACCTATGAAGTCTTTCGCAAGGCAGGGTACGCGGTCGACTTCGTCAGTCCCGAGGGTGGCGCCGTTCCTTTGGAAATGGTCGTCACGTCGGACCCGCTGCTCAAGCAGCATCTGTACGACAGTGATTTCATGTGGGCACTGGCCCATACCAGGCCCGTCGCCGAGGTCAGGGCGGACGAGTATGCGGGCATGGCTTTCGTCGGCGGCGGCTCGGCCATCGTCGGCGTCCCGGACAACAAGCCGCTGCAGGACATCGCCTTGCGCATCTATGAACAACAAGGCGGGGTGATCGCGGCCATCTGCCATGGCACCGAGGGTATCAAGAACCTGAAGCTCAGCGACGGTACTTTCCTCATCCAGGGCAAGGTGCTGACCTCGTTCCCCGATGCGTATCTCAACAAGGAATCGCCGGTCTACAAGGCCTATCCCTTTTCAGCGGAAGGCAGCATCAAGGGCCATGGCGGCATATTCAGGCATGGCGCCAATGGCAAGAGTCACGTCGAGGTTGACGGCCGGCTCGTGACCGGCATGAGCTGGGAGTCGTCCGTCGGCGTGGCGGAATCCATGATCCGCCTGATAGAGCAGTAATTCAGGCAGCGCGTAGCAGCCGTGGGGAGCGGTTTCCTGGCGAGCCGGTCGATGCTGGCTCGTCAGGGAGGCGCGCGAGCTTTATGGAGAACGGCGCATTTCGGCGACAAAATCGTAATGATCGCTGCGGCAATACGAATGCGTGAGTTCCACCGCTTCGCCCGACTCCAGATAGGCGATGCGCGTGATGAACAGCACGGCCTGGCCATCGGGGATGCCCAGCTGCTTGGCCAGCTCGGCCGTCGCATTCATGGCGCGGATATGCTGCAGGGCGCGCACGGGGGCCTTCTTGATGTTGCTCAGGTACGCATACAGCGAGTCGCCCACGGCGCCCGGGTCCGGCACCACGCTGAACGGCAGCACGCTCACTTCATACGCCATCACCACGTCGTCGGCCAGGCGCAAGCGCTCCAGGCGGGCCACTTTGGTATTCTGGGCCAGGCCCAGGCTCAGCTGCTCATCGCTGCTGGCGATGACGACATCGCGCTTGAGCCAGCGCGAACCGGGACGGTAGCCGCGCTGCTGCAGCTGCTCGGAAAAGCTCGACAGGTTCGACAGCGGCTGCTCGATGCGCGGGGCAATATAGTTGCCCGAGCCACGGCGGCGCACCACGAGGCCTTGCTCGACCAGCTGGTCGATGGCCTTGCGGGCAGTCACGCGCGATACGTCGAGCAGTTCGGACAGGGTACGTTCAGATGGCAGGGCCTGGTCTACCTGGTAGCGGCCGTTGCGTACGTCATCGCTCAGCTTGCGGGCGATCTGCATATATAAAGGCGAATTGTCATTTAAATCGACCTTGAGTTCTACGCTGGTCTGGCTCATACAGTTCTCCTTGTCCTCCTAGTGTAATAGCGATGGCGCTTGCGCGTATCCCGTCCGCCCATGAATAAATGGAAAATAGCTATAAATAACGGTTATACACTTAAAAAAACAATGTTTTACCATGGGTATAGCTTTGCATTATAGATAAATAAGCAATTTTCATTGGCCTTGGACACTTTCCCACCCTATGCTGGTGCTGCACTCCATCCACCATGACACAGGGAAAGCATGATCAATAAAATGACGGGTTTGCTGGGCTTGCTGTTGCTGGGTACGACCTGGAGTACGCTGGCCGCGCCGCCCGGCAGCGGCGCCGCGCCAGCGCTGCCGCCCGCACAGCAGCGCGCGCTCGATGCGGCCCTGTCGGCCATCGTCGATGACCCTGCACACCCGCTGGCCAGCCTGTCCGTGCTGGCCATCCGCCACGGCAAGGTGTCGTATGAACAGCAGTTTGGCTACCGCCACCTGGGCGCTACGCCGGACAGCAACTTGCCAGCGACGCCGGCCACCCTGTTCCGCATCGCCTCGGTCTCCAAGATGATGACCACTCTCGGCCTGATGCGCCTGGTGGAGCAAGGCAAGCTGAGCTTGGACCAGGATGTCAGTATTTATCTGGGCTTTTCCCTGCGCAATCCGCATTTCCCCCAGCAGAGCGTGACCTTGCGCAGCTTGCTCAGCCATACCTCCTCGCTGCGCGATGCGGGCGGCTACGCCTGGGGACCGGAGCGCAGCCTGCGCGACGTGTTTACGGCCGGTGGCGACCTCATGTGGGATACGACCGCGGCGCCAGGGCGCTACTTCACGTATTCCAACCTGAACTGGGGCGTGATCGGCACGGTGATGGAGCAAGTCACGGGCGAGCGCTTCGACCTGCTGATGCGGCGTTTGCTGCTCGATCCCATGGACGTGCCAGGCGGCTACAACCCGGCGGCGTTCCCGGCGCAAGACGTGGCAAACACGGCTACCCTGTACCGCAAGCGCACCGTCGACACGGAAGTGTGGCAGCCGCACGGGCCGTGGATCGCGCAGGTCGACGATTTCTCGGCGCGCCCACCCGCCGCGCCGCCCGGCCTTGAACGTTATGTGATCGGCAGCAATGCCACCGTCTTCAGTCCCACGGGCGGCTTGCGCATTTCCGCCGCCGGCCTGGGCAAGATCATGCAGATGCTGCTCGATGGCGGGCGCTACCAGGGTCAACAGATCGTGCAGCCGGCCAGCATCGCGCTGATGTTTGGGCGGCAATGGCAATTGGCGCCCGCTGGCGGCAATGGTGACAGCGAGCGGGGCCTGTACCGCGCCTGGGGCCTGGGCAACCAGCAATTCGATGCGGTGGCAGGGCAGGGCAACGGCCTGGCCGACGGTGCCAGCTTCGACGCCGTGGGCCACCTGGGCGACGCGTATGGCCTGGTCTCCGCCTTCGTGCTCGATTTCAAGAACAGGAACGGCATGGTGATGCTGGTGGGCGGCACGGGCAGCGATCCCGGGCAATACCCCGGCGCGTACTCCGCCATGGGGCGCAGCGAGGAATTGATACTCACGGCCTTATACCGTGGTGCGATTGCCAACAGTCACGCCTTGCCTTGAAATGGTGCATTCCTGAAAGTTATGGCTGCACCATGATGTTTCATTGGCTCCCATAACGCCCAGCCTCTAAGCTCTTCCCGAATGCTCCCGCACCATGGGAGCGCAACGCAGCGAGGCTACATGCAGCAACAAGTCATCATCATCGGCGGCGGCGTCGTCGGTCTGACATCGGCCTGGTGGCTGGCCGAGGCCGGCTACAAGGTCACTTTACTGGAACGCAATGAAGAAGTGGCGGTCGCCGCCAGTTACCGCAATGGCGGCCAGCTCAGCTATCGCTATGTGGCACCGCTGGCCGACGCCGGCGTCCCCCTGAAGGCCCTGCAGTGGCTGCTGCAAAAAGACGGACCGCTGCGCTTCCGCCCGGAGGCCGACTGGCGCCAATGGCGCTGGATGGCCAGTTTCCTGCGCAACTGTAACAGCGCCAGCAATGCCCGCACGACGGCCAAGCTGCTGGAACTGGGCGAACTGAGCCGCACTGGCATGGCGCAGCTGGAGTTGACGGTGCCGCCCGAGGCGTATGCCTGGCGCGATGCGGGCAAGCTCATCGTCTACCGCTCGCCGGCCATCTTCCAGCGCGCCGTGGCCCGCCCCGAATCGGAAGAGGCGCGCATAGTCTTGTCGCCGCTGGAAGCAGTGCAGCGCGAACCGGCGCTGGCCGCCTTGCAGGGTTCCCTGGCGGGCGGCATCTTTACGCCCGGCGAAGCGGTGGCCGATTGCCACGCCTTTTGCCTGGCCCTCGAAGCGCGCCTGCTGCAGCACCCTAACTTTTCTCTCCTGCTGAAAGGCCAAGCACGCGGCCTCGTCACGCGCAATGGCAAGATGAGCGGCGTCGATACCAGCCTGGGTTTGCTGCAAGCGGACCACTACGTGCTGGCGGCCGGCATCCAGAGCCGCGACCTGGCCGCCACGGCGGGCATTTATTTGCCGCTGTACCCGCTGAAAGGCTACAGCCTGACGGCGCCCATCCGCACGCAGGACAAGGCGCCCGAGATCAGCATCACGGATTTCGAACGCAAGGTGCTGTATGCGCGCATTGGCGGCCACTTGCGCGTGGCCGCCATGGTCGACATGGTGGGCGCAGACAACCGCATCGATTGGAACCGCATCGCCGGCCTGACGCGGCTGGCGCGCGAAGCCATGCCACAGGCAGCCGATTACGACCAGGCCACGGCCTGGGCCGGCTTGCGTCCCGCCACGCCAAACAGCGCGCCGCTGGTCGGCGCCAGCAAATATGCGAATTTGTGGCTCAACGTGGGCCATGGGCCGCTGGGCTTTACCTTTGCCGCCGGCACGGCGCGCATCCTGGCCGACCTCATGGCCGGCAAGGCGCCGCCGTTCGCGCTGGACTTCCTCAGCCCGAAAAAATAGCCGGCCAAGGCGGCGCGCACGCGGCGCCACCGTTATGGCGGATAATTGCGGAACTTTTCAGTTCCCCTATTTGCCAGCGCATGCCCACACCTTCGAAATTGTCCGCCTGCCCCTGTGGCGGCGCCGCCTACGCCAACTGCTGCGGCCCGTACATCGCGGGCGACGCCCTGCCGCCCACGGCCGAAGCGCTGATGCGCTCGCGCTACACGGCGTTCACCCTGCGCGACGAGCCGTATCTGCTGGCCACCTGGCATGCCAGCACCCGTCCCACCGACGCTTTATTTGCCGAGGAAGAAAAAGTCCATTGGCTGGGACTTGAGGTAAAATCTGCTTTACGTTTACGTCAACGTAAAGCAATATCAGCAGATCAAGCCGAAGAGACAAACCGCGACAGCGTCGAATTCGTGGCCCGCTACAAGGTCAACGGCCGCGCGCACCGCCTGCATGAAGTGAGCCGCTTCGTGCGCGAAGCTGGTGACGGCGGCATGCGCTGGTTTTATCTCGACGGCAGTTTTCCCGAATAGCGCGACCCGAGAGACCGGGCGATAAGAAAAAGGAACCGCAATGCCGCACATCGAAAGCAAACTCAATCCGCGCAGTGAAGATTTCAAGGCCAATGCCGCGGCCATGCAAGCCATCGTCGACGATTTGCGCGACAAGGTGGAAAAGATCGCGGCCGGTGGCGGCGAGGCGGCGGCCGCCAAACACCTGGCGCGCGGCAAGCTGCTGCCACGCGACAGGGTGCAGATGCTGCTCGATCCCGGCACGCCCTTCCTTGAGTTTTCCCAGATGGCGGCCTACGCCATGTACCAGGACGCCAAGGGCGTCGATGCGGCGCCCGCCGCCGGCATCATCACCGGCATCGGCAGGGTCTCGGGCCAGGAATGCGTAATCGTGTGCAATGACGCCACCGTCAAGGGCGGCACGTATTACCCGATGACGGTGAAAAAGCATTTGCGCGCCCAGGAAATCGCCGACCAGAACAACCTGCCGTGCATTTACCTGGTCGATTCGGGCGGCGCCAACCTGCCGAACCAGGACGACGTCTTCCCCGACCGCGACCATTTCGGCCGCATCTTCTACAACCAGGCGAACCTGTCGGCCAAGGGCATCCCGCAAATCGCCGTGGTCATGGGTTCTTGCACGGCCGGCGGCGCCTACGTGCCGGCCATGAGCGACGAGTCGATCATCGTCAAGGAGCAGGGCACGATTTTCCTCGGCGGCCCGCCGCTGGTGAAAGCGGCCACCGGTGAAGTGGTGACGGCAGAAGACCTGGGCGGCGGCGACGTGCACACGCGCTTGTCCGGCGTGGTCGACCACCTGGCGCAGAACGATCTGCATGCGCTGTCGCTGGCGCGCACCATCGTCTCAAACCTGAACCGTAAAAAACCGCAGCAGATGGATTTGCGCGCCTCCGTCGAGCCGAAATACCCGACGCAGGAACTGTATGGCGTGATCCCCGTCGATACGCGCAAGCCCTTCGATGTACGCGAGGTGATCGCGCGCATCGTTGACGGCAGCGATTTCGACGAATTCAAGGCCCGCTACGGCACCACCCTGATCTGCGGCTTCGCGCATATCTATGGCGTCAAAGTCGGCATCATCGCCAACAACGGCATTTTGTTCTCCGAATCGGCGCTGAAAGGCACGCACTTCATCGAGCTGTGCTGCCAGCGCAAGATCCCGCTGGTCTTCCTGCAAAATATCACGGGCTTCATGGTGGGCCGCAAATACGAAAACGAAGGCATCGCCCGCAATGGCGCCAAGATGGTGACCGCTGTCGCCACGGCGGCCGTGCCGAAATTCACGGTGATCATCGGCGGCAGCTTCGGCGCCGGCAACTACGGCATGTGCGGGCGCGCGTTTTCCCCCCGTTTCATGTGGATGTGGCCGAATGCGCGCATCTCCGTCATGGGCGGCGACCAGGCCGCCTCCGTGCTGGCGACCGTCAAGCGCGACGGCATCGAGGGCAAGGGCGGGCAGTGGAGCGCGGACGAGGAAGCGGCCTTCAAGCAGCCGATCAAGGACCAATACGAACACCAGGGCCACCCATACTATGCCACCGCGCGCCTGTGGGACGATGGCGTGATCGACCCGGCCGACACCCGCATGGTGCTGGGCCTGGGCCTATCGGCCGCCTTGAACGCGGAAATCCCGGACACGAAGTTCGGCGTGTTCCGCATGTAAGCGGCATTCAGGGAGAAGATCATGGAATTTGAAACCTTAAAACTGGTCATCGAGGGCAATGTCGCTACCGTGACCCTGAACCGCCCTGACGTGCGCAACGCCTTCAACGAGACGACGATCGCCGAACTGGCGCGCGCCTTCGAGGGCCTGGGACGCAGCGACATGGTGCGCGCCATCGTGCTGGCGGCGAATGGCGCGGCCTTTTGCGCCGGTGCGGACCTGAACTGGATGAAGAAGATGGCAGGCTACACGCATGCCGAAAACCAGGCCGACGCGCTGCAGCTGGCGCAGATGCTGCGCACGATTTACCTGTGTCCGAAACCCGTGGTGGCGAAGATCCAGGGCGACTGTTATGCGGGCGGCATGGGTCTGGTCGCCGCATGCGATATCATTCTGGCTGCGGAAGATGTGCATTTCTGCCTGAGCGAAGTGCGGCTGGGCCTGATCCCGGCCACTATTTCACCGTATGTCATCAAGGCCATGGGCGAAAACGCGGCGCGCCGCTATTTCCTGAGCGCCGAGCGGTTCTCCGCGCAAGAGGCGCTGCGCATCGGCTTTGCCCACGAGGTAGTCGAGGCAAGCGCGCTGGACGCGAAAACGGCGGAGGTGCTGAAAGCGCTGACGGGCAATAGCCCGCACGCCGTGGCGCAAGCGAAAACGCTGGTGCGCGAGATCGCCGGCCTGCCGGTCGACGACGCGCTGCTGGCGGATACCGCCGAGCGCATCGCGCAGATCCGCGCCTCGGAACAGGGCCGCGAAGGCGTGCAATCGTTCCTCGACAAGCGCAAGCCGGCTTGGCTCATGGGCTAGTGAATAGTCTGAAGCCCATGGTCTAAGAATATCATTGGAGCAGTTTTGAAAGCAGAAAAACAATCGGGCTGGGTCGAACGCAGTCTGCGCAGCGTGTGGCATCCTTGCACGCAAATGCAGCACCACGAGACTGTACCGCTCATCCCCGTCAGCCATGGCTGCGGCGCCTGGCTGTATGACCACGAAGGCCGACGCTACCTGGACGCCATCAGCTCCTGGTGGGTGAACCTGTTCGGCCATGCGAATCCGCGCATCAATGCGGAACTCAAGGATCAGCTGGACCGCCTGGAACACGCCATGCTGGCCGGTTTCACGCATGAACCGGTGATCGAACTGTCGGAAAAGCTCTCTGCGCTCACCGGCGGCGTGCTTGGCCACAGTTTTTATGCCTCCGACGGCGCCTCGGCCGTGGAAATCGCCCTGAAAATGAGTTTTCACGCCTGGCGCAACAGCGGCAAGAGCGAGAAACAGGAATTCGTCTGTTTAAAGGGCAGCTACCACGGCGAAACCATCGGCGCCCTGGCCGTCACGGACGTCGCCCTGTTCAAGGATGCCTACGGCCCCCTGCTGCGCGCCACCCAGACGGTGATGTCGCCCGACTTGCGCCAGGCGGCCGAAGGCGAAACGGCTGAAGATGTGGCGCGCCGCGCCGCCTGTGAAGTGGAACAGCTGTTCCAGCAAAAAGCCGACAAAATCGCCGCCATCATCATCGAGCCGCTGGTGCAATGCGCGACCGGCATGGCCATGCACGACCCGCTGTACCTGTCCCTGGTGCGCGCCCTGTGCGACCGCTATCAAGTCCATTTGATCCTCGACGAAATCGCCGTCGGCTGCGGCCGCACGGGCACCTTTTTTGCGTGCGAGCAGGCCGGCATCTGGCCCGATTTCGTCTGCCTGTCGAAAGGCATCAGCGGCGGCTACCTGCCGCTGTCCCTGGTGATGACGCGCGAAGACATCTATCAGGCGTTCTACAGCACCGACGTGCGCCGCGGCTTTTTGCATTCGCACTCGTACACGGGCAACCCGCTGGCCTGCCGCGCCGCGCTGGCGACTTTGTCGATTTTCGAGGAAGACGACGTGCTGGTGGCCAACCGCGTGCGCGCCGAAAAAATCACGCGCGCATTGGCGCCGCTGGCGCAGCATAACAAGGTAAAAAACTTCAGACAGCAGGGCATGATCTGGGCCTTCGATGCGGTGGATGCGGCGCCCGATTTCTCGCGCCGCTTCTTCAGCACGGCACTGGAACATGAACTGCTGATGCGTCCCATCGGCTCCACCGTCTACCTGATGCCGCCGTACATCCTCGACGACGAGGAAATTGCCGGCCTGGGCCAGCAGACCCTGGCCGTCTTCAACAGCGTGACGGGAGCCTGAGATGGAACTGCTCACGCGCTTGAAGCAGCAGTTGCACGGACTGGAAGAGCGCAGCCTGATCCGCCGCCGCCGCACCGTCGACACGCCATGCGCGCCGCGCCTGACGGTGGACGGGCGCGCCATGCTGGCCTTTTGCAGCAATGACTACCTGGGCCTGGCCGCGCATCCGCGCATCGTCGCCGCGCTGAAAGAGGGCGCCGACCTGTATGGCGCCGGCAGCGGCGCTTCGCACCTGATCAGCGGCCATAGCCGCGCCCACGCGCAGCTGGAAGAGCGGCTGGCGGCGTTCGTCGGCGCCAACCTGGAACAGGCGCGCGCCCTGTATTTCTGCACCGGCTACATGGCCAACCTGGCCGTGCTCACGGCCCTGTCGGCCGGCGACCCGGACGCGGAGATTTTTTCGGAAGCGCTGAACCACGCCTCGCTGATCGACGGCACGCGCCTGGCCCGCGTGAAAACGCGCGTGTATCCGCACGCCGACCTCGATGCCCTGGCGGGCCTGCTGGCAGCCAGCACGGCGCAAACCAAGATCGTCGTCACCGACAGTGTCTTCAGCATGGATGGCGACCTGGCGCCGCTGCCCGCGCTGCTGGCCCTGTGCGAACAATACGGCGCCTGGCTGGTGGTCGACGACGCGCACGGCTTCGGCGCGCTGGGCGAGCATGGCCGCGGTGCGCTCGAACATTTCAATTTGCGTTCGCCCTACCTCGTGTATGTGGGCACCCTGGGAAAATCGGCCGGCGTGGGCGGCGCCTTTGTGTGCGCGCACGAAGCCGTGATCGACACGCTGATCCAGAAGGCACGCCCCTACATCTTCACGACGGCGGCAGCACCCGCGCTCGCGCATGCGCTCTTGGCCAGCCTGGACATCATCGCCGGTGAAGAAGGAAAGCAACGCCGCGCCCACCTGGCGGCGCTGGTGGCACAGTGGAACGACGGCTTGCAGCTGCAACGCTGGCAAGCCTTGCCTTCAGTGACCGCCATCCAGCCCGTCATCATCGGCGAAAACGCGCACATGATGGCCGTCGCCGCCCAACTGTACCAGCAGGGCCTGTGGGTCGGCGCGATCCGCCCGCCCACCGTGCCAGCTGGCACGGCGCGCCTGCGCGCGACCCTGTCGGCCGGCCACACGGCGCAGGAAGTGGCGCAATTGATCAACGCAGTCAACACTCTGGAAAGGACTCGCCATGAGCCTTGATGACCCTATCGTGGCGGACGTGCTGGCGGACCTGGCACCGGCCGTGCAGCCGGCGCCGGCCACCACCGGCCTGCCATCGCGCTTTGCCTGTTTCGTTACCGGCACCGACACGGAAATCGGCAAGACCCTGACGTCGTCGGCCCTGCTGCACGCGCTGGTGGCGCGCGGCGTGCGCGCCTGCGGCATGAAGCCCGTGGCCGCCGGCGCCGAAATGCGCGATGGCGAACTGCATAATGAAGACGCCGACAGCCTGATCGCCGCCGGCAACGTCACCATGCTGCGCAGCCTGACGACGCCCTACATGCTGAAGGAGCCGGCAGCGCCGCACATCGCCGCCGCGCTCGAAGGCGTGAGCATCGAATCCGTGCCCATCCTGGCCGCCTACCTGGAAATCGCCGCCGCCTCGGACGCCGTCGTGGTCGAAGGCGTGGGCGGTTTCCGCGTGCCGCTGTCTCCCGGTTTCGATTCTGCCGACCTGGCGCAGCAGCTCGACCTGCCCGTGATCCTGGTGGTCGGCATGCGCCTGGGCTGCATCAGCCAGGCCTTGCTGACGGTGGAAGCCATCGAAGCGCGCGGCCTGACGGTCATCGGCTGGGTCGCCAACACCCTGGAAGTGGAAATGCGCTTCCTCGACGAAAATATCGATGCGCTGATCGAGCGCATCCCGGCGCCGCTGCTGGGCAGGGTGCCGCGCCTGGCGCAACCGAGCGCGCAAGCGGCGGCCGCGTATCTCGATTTCACCGGCCTGCCGAACTGGCCGGCGCAACAGTCGAACACGTAAACCAAACAATTAATCGTATCCAAAAATAGAAGCGAAGGAATCACCATGTCCGTAGTCCAAGAAGCAGCAAAAACCGTCGAACTGCACCGTCCGGCTGCACGCATCACCCTGCCGGAAGCGGCCACCTGGCCCATCGATGATGTGCTGGCCCTGTTCGACCTGCCGTTCAATGACCTGATGTTCAAGGCCCAGCAAACCCACCGCATCAACTTCCCCGATGGCGACGTGGAACTGGCGACCCTGCTGTCGATCAAGACGGGCGGCTGCGAGGAAGACTGCGGCTACTGCCCGCAGGCGGCCCGCTACGACACGGGCGTGGAAGCGAAAAAAATCCTCGACATCGACACGGTGCTCGACGCGGCCCGCCAGGCGAAAGCCAACGGTGCCACGCGCTTCTGCATGGGCGCCGCCTGGCGCGGCCCGAAAGACCGCGACATGGACAAGGTCGAGGAAATGGTCAGCAAAGTCAAAGCGCTGGGCCTGGAAACCTGCGCCACCCTGGGCATGCTGGAAGAGGGACAAGCGGACCGCCTGAAAAACGCCGGTCTGGATTTCTATAATCACAACCTCGATACGGCGCCCGAGTTCTACGACAACGTCATCTCCACGCGCGAATACCAGGACCGCCTCGATACCCTGGGCCGCGTGCGCGAAGCAGGCTTGAAAGTGTGCTGCGGCGGCATCGTCGGCATGGGCGAGACGCGTCTGCAACGCGCGGGCCTGATCGCCCAACTGGCGAACCTCAATCCATATCCGGAATCGGTACCCGTCAACCACCTGGTGCAGGTGGAAGGCACGCCTTTGTTTGGCCTGGAAGCGCTGGACCCGTTCGAATTCGTGCGCACCATCGCCGTGGCCCGCATCACCATGCCAAAGGCGCGCGTGCGCTTGTCGGCAGGCCGCCGCCAGATGGGCGAAGCCGTGCAGGCCATGTGCTTCCTGGCTGGCGCCAACTCCATCTTCTACGGCGACAAGCTGCTCACCACCGACAACCCGGAAGCGGAAGACGACCGCGTCTTGCTCGGTAAGCTGGGCTTGCAGACGCGCGGCGCCATGCTTGAATCGGTGCAGAAAGAGAAGTGCGGCTGCTGATGACAGCCTTGTCGGGTTACGCCGTGCCGGCTAACCCGACCTACGAATACCGCCTCACCAATGCGTAGGTCGGCTTAGCGCAAAGCGCGTAAGCCGACACGCCAGCAGACAAGGTCCGCCAAGAGACAGCTGCCCCTTTTTGAGAGAATAGAGAGAGACCATGTTCACTAAAATCCTGATCGCCAACCGCGGCGAAATCGCTTGCCGTGTCGCCGCTACCGCGCGCCGCATGGGCATCCAGACCGTCGCCGTGTATTCGGAGGCGGACGCCAACGCCAAGCACGTCGCCGTGTGCGATGAAGCCGTCTTGATCGGTCCCGCGCCGGCCAAGGAAAGCTATCTGTGCGGCGAGAAGATCATCGCCGTGGCGCTGGCGACAGGTGCGCAGGCGATCCACCCCGGCTACGGCTTTTTGTCCGAGAACGCCGACTTCGCCGACGCCTGCGCCTCTGCCGGCCTGGTCTTCATCGGCCCGCCGGCATCGGCCATGCGCGCCATGGGTTCCAAGTCGGCGGCCAAGTCGCTGATGGAAAAAGCCAATGTGCCACTGGTGCCTGGCTACCACGGCGAAGAACAGGATGCGGACTTCCTGCACGGCCAGGCCGACAAGATCGGCTACCCGGTGCTGCTGAAGGCCTCGGCCGGCGGTGGCGGCAAGGGCATGCGCGTCATCGAGAACAGCGCCGATTTCAAGGCCGCGCTGGCCTCGTGCAAGCGCGAAGCGATCAGCTCTTTCGGCGACGACAAGGTGCTGGCCGAGAAATATCTGTCGCGTCCGCGGCATATCGAAATCCAGGTGTTCGCTGACACGCTCGGCAACTGCATCTACCTGTTCGAGCGCGATTGCTCGGTACAGCGCCGTCATCAAAAGGTGCTGGAAGAAGCACCGGCGCCGGGCATGCCGGCAGAGCGCCGCGCGGCCATGGGCGAAGCGGCCGTTGCCGCCGCCAAGGCCGTCGGCTATGTCGGCGCGGGCACGGTGGAATTCATCGCCAACCAGGATGGTTCGTTCTACTTCATGGAAATGAACACGCGCCTGCAGGTCGAGCATCCGGTGACGGAAATGATCACCGGTACCGACCTGGTGGAATGGCAGTTGCGCGTCGCCTTTGGCGAACCGCTGCCGAAAAAACAAAGCGATTTGACCATCCACGGCCACGCCATCGAGGCGCGCATCTATGCGGAAAATCCGGAGAAGGGCTTCCTGCCATCGATCGGCACCCTGCGCCACATGCAGTCGCCTTCGGCCGTCACGTTCGAACTCGGTGGCACGGTGGTGCCGGCCGCCGTGCGCATCGATTCGGGCGTGCGCGAGGGCGACGCCATTTCGCCATTCTACGATCCGATGATCGCCAAGCTGATCGTCTGGGGCGCCGACCGCCGCGAGGCACTGGCGCGCATGGCCCAGGCGCTGGCCGATTACCAGATCGTCGGCCTGGCCAGCAATATCGCCTTCTTGAAACGCCTGGTCGAAGGCCAGGCGTTTGCCAGCGCGGACCTCGACACGGGCCTCATCGAGCGCAATCAGGCGTCGCTGTTCCCCGCCTTGCAGGCGGCGCCCGACACGGCCCTGGCGCTGGCGTCCGTGGCCCTGCTGCTGGAAGAAAAAGCGGCGGCCGAAACGCAATCGGCCAACCGCGCCGACCCGTGGGGCAATGCCCTGGGCTGGCGTTTGAACAGCACCCTGGGGCGCAGCCTGTCGTTCGCCGATGAATTCACCTTGGCCAGCGACAACAAGGCCTATGCGGCGCGCATCGCCTACAAGACGGATGGATGGCTGTTCAACGGCCAGCCCCTCTCCCTGACGGCGCACACAGGCAACGAGCTGCACATCAAGCTGGGTGAACGGGCCGTGCACGGCACCGTGCGCCGCGACGGCGAACAGTTCCACGTGTTTACCGGCGGCTTGCACCATACCTTGCATTACAACGATCCGATGGCGCATGCGGGCGAAGTGGAAGCGGAAGGCGGGCGCCTGACGGCGCCGATGCCGGGCAAGGTGGTCGCCGTACTGGTGAACAAGGGCCAGGACGTCAAGAAGGGCGAGCCGCTGGTCATCATGGAAGCGATGAAGATGGAGCACACGATCGCCGCGCCGCACGACGGCCTGGTGGAAGACGTGCTGTATGCGGTCGGCGACCAGGTGGCCGATGGCGCGCCGCTGCTGGCCTTCAAGGCAGCCGCATAAAGGCAGCCACCATGCGCATCCTGTTACAACGTTCGGACGGCAAGGAGGCGGCGTGGATCAGCGACCTGCGCGACTTGCTGCCCGAGGCCGAAATCCATTTCTGGCGCGAAGGCGAAGCGGTTGAACCATGCGACTACGCCGTCGTGTGGCAGCCGCCCGCCGCCATGCTGCCCGAGCTGGCCAAGGTCAAAGCCATTTTCAATACGGGTGCCGGCGTCGACGCGCTTTTAAAGTTCGGCGACGCGCTGCCGGACCACGTGCCGCTCGTGCGCCTCGACGACGCGGGCATGGGCGTGCAGATGGCCGAATATGTGAGCCACGCCGTGCTGCGCCACTTCCGCCGTTTCGACGATTACGAGGCGCAGGGCCGCGCCGGCATCTGGCAGCCGCTGCCCGCGTTCGACAAGGCGGATTTTCCCGTCGGCGTGCTGGGCATGGGCGTGCTGGGCACGCGCGTGCTCGATGCGCTGGCACAGTTCGAGTTTCCCCTGCGTGGCTGGAGCCGCAGCCAGAAACACATCGATGGCGTGGACTGCTTCGCCGGCGAGGAGGGACTCGACGCCTTTTTGCGCGGCACGCGCGTACTGGTATGCATGCTGCCGCTCACGCCGGACACGCACAACCTGCTCGACCGCACCCGCCTGTCGATGCTGCTGCCGGGCGCCTACATCATCAACGTGGCGCGCGGCGCACATATCGCCGAACCGGATTTATTGACCTTGATCCGCTCGGGGCATATCGCCGGCGCCACGCTCGACGTGTTCCGCAACGAGCCGCTGCCGCAGCAGCACCCGTTCTGGCAAGAACCCCGCATCACCATCACGCCGCATATTTCGGCCGCCACCCTGCGCCGCGAAAGCGTGGCGCAGATCGCCGCCAAGATGCGCCGCCTGCAAGCCGGAGAAGTGGTTGCCGGCATCGTCAACCGTTTGCAAGGATACTGAAATGAATGCTCAAGCTAGTTTGCCGAAACAGGTCAAGATCGTCGAAGTGGGCCCGCGCGACGGCCTGCAAAACGAGAAGGAAACCATCAGCGCCGCCGTGAAGATCGAGCTGGTCGACCGCCTGACCCAGGCCGGCTTCGCCAATATCGAGGCGGCGTCCTTCGTCTCGCCGAAATGGGTGCCGCAGATGGCCACCAGCGCGGAAGTGATGGAGAGAATCGCGCGCCGCCCCGGCACGATGTACTCGGCGCTGACGCCGAACATGCAAGGCTTTGACGCAGCGCTGGCGGCGAAGGCCGATGAAGTGGTGATCTTCGGTTCCGCCTCGGAGGCCTTCTCGCAAAAGAACATCAACTGCTCCATCGCCGAGTCGATCGCCCGCTTCGAAGGCGTGGCCAAGGCGGCCAAGCAGCACGGCCTGCGCCTGCGCGGCAGCATCAGCTGCGCCTTCGGCTGCCCGTACCAGGGCGACGTGCCGCTCGACGCCGTGGCCGACGTGGTGGGCCGCATGCGCGACCTCGGTTGCGACGAGATCGACATCGCCGACACCATCGGCGTGGCCACGCCAAGAAAGACGCAGGCGGTGATGGAACGCGCGATTGCCGCCTTCCATGTGGGCGGGCTGTCCGGCCACTTCCACGACACCTACGGCCAGGCGCTGGCGAATATCTACGCCAGCCTGGAAACAGGCATCGCGATTTATCACTCGTCCGTCTCGGGCCTGGGCGGCTGCCCGTACGCCAAGGGCGCCACCGGCAACGTGGCCACCGAAGACGTGCTGTACATGATGCAGGGCCTGGGAATAGACACCGGCATCGACCTGGACCTGGTGGTCGACGCGGGGCAGTTCATTTCGCAGCAGCTGGGGCGCAAGGGTTCCAGCCGCGCGGGCAATGCCATCGCGGCGAAGCGCGCAGCTGTGTAGGTCGGATTAGCGCGCAAGCGCGTAATCCGACGCCACCAAGGACATAGCCAACACTGTTGTCGGGTTACGCGCTGCGCGCTAACCCGACCTACCCGACCGCCCCCGGCGTACGTGAACCGTACAGGCGAAAAAAAACCCAAGAGCCGAAGCTCTTGGGTTTTTTTCTACAAATTTGGTCGGAGTACAAGGATTCGAACCTTGGACCCCCTGGTCCCAAACCAGGTGCGCTACCGGGCTGCGCCACACTCCGAAGACCAAGATAATACAGGCCGTATCGACTTCGGTCAAGGGTCAGGTGAAACTCTGTGTAAATTATTTACGCGCGGCACTCGGATGCATGTATTTTTCAAAACGATTGAAGTATGCGACACTGGCTTGGCAAGTTTTCCCGATCAGACATGAAGGCGACAACGGCAATGGAGTTCAGGATAGAAAGAAACGACGGTGGCCGGCCCATGCCGAACCGCCGCGGCATCGTGCTGGGCATCGCCGTGTCCTTGCTGCTGCATGGCGCCTTGATCTACCTGTGGCGCCATGTGCAGCCGGCAGCGCGGATGGACACGGCCCCGCGTGTGGAATCGATCGCCGTATGGATACGTCCGCTGGCCGCCAAGCCTCCCCCGCCCCCGCCGCCCGTCGAAGTCGCCAAGCCGAAGCGTGAACCCAAGCCCATCAGCAAGCCGAAACTCGGCACTGTCCGGGAAACGCCGCCGGCCGCCACGGCGCCAGCATCGAGCCCGCAAGCCATCACGGTGGTGCCGGCATCACCGGCCACGCCGGCGGCCAGTCCCGATACCATCACGCAAGAGACGCCAAAATTCGACATGGAAGCGGCCAGGAAAACGGCGCGCAAGATGGCCGGCGAGCGCGATCCATCCAAGGTGGGTACGGCCGTGGGGCAAATCCCCGACAAGCCGCTGCAAACGGAAACCCAGCTGGCGCGCGACATCGCGCAAGGCAAGCGCGGCGATTGCCGCACCGCCTACTCAGGCGCAGGCTTGCTGGCGCCCGTGATGATGTTGCTGGATAAGAAGGATAGCGGCTGCAAGTGGTGAAGAAGATTGACTATACCCATATTGGGTACTAACATACCCAATATGGGTATCTATGCAGACACATTGTTTTCCAAGACACAGCAACGCGTGCTGGCCTTGCTCTTTGGCCAGGCGCAACGCTCTTTCTATGCGAATGAAATCATCGCCTTCGCGGCCATCGGTTCGGGTTCAGTGCAACGCGAGCTGGCCAAGCTGGTGAAATCGGCCCTGGTCACGGTGAAAAAGGTGGGCAACCAGAAGCATTACCAGGCGAATCACGATGCGCCGATATTCGACGAGCTGCGCAGCATCGTACTGAAAACCTTCGGCGTGGCCGATGTGCTGCGCGTTGCGCTGCAGTCGCACTGGCAGGAAATCGACTTGGCTTTCGTGTATGGTTCCATGGCCAAGGGCACGGAACAGGCGCACAGCGATATCGACCTGATGGTGATCGGCAGCATGGCATCAAACGCCCAGTTACTGACGGCCTTGCAGCCAGTGCAGCAGCAACTGGGGCGCAGCATCAACCCGACCTTGTACACGCCAGAAGAATGGCGGCAGAGAATAGACGAGGGCAAGTCGTTCGTCGTGCGCATCCTCGAACAGCCCAAGATTTTTGTCAAAGGGGGCGACGATGAATTCATCAAGCTCGCAAGCGCTGGCGAATCTGGCGCGCATCGGCCAGCTCAAGGCTGAGCCACCCGACGCCCGCGAACGGGCCGGCTTGCTGCGCTCGGCCACCGTGCGCCTGCGTGACGCCAGACAGGTGATACTGTCGCTGGAAAGCCGCTTCGACCTGGCGTATAACGCGGCGCATGCGGCCGCCTTGTCTGCGCTGCGCCAACATGGTTATCGCAGCGACAACCGCTATCTCGTTTTCCAGAGTCTGGAACACACCTTGGGTTTCACGCCACAGCAGTGGCTACTATTAAGCCAGGCGCACAAGAAGCGCAACCTGGCCGAATACGAAGGCGAGCTCGATGTCACGGCAGGCTTTGTCGATGAGCTGATCGCACATGTGGAACTGTTACTCGTGGCGGCAAGGGCGCTCAATGTCCAGCCGCCATCCTGATTCCCTTATTCCTGCCCCTTCAACTGCAACGCCCGCTCATACAGGGCATTCTTCTTGCGGCGCGTGATCTGCGCCGTCAGGTTCGCCGCCTGCTTGACACTGCACTCGGCCAGCAGGATGTTGAGGATGCGCTCCGCTTCCACGTCTTCCGCGTCCTGTGCTTCCGTGGCGCCTTCCAGCAGGACAACGAATTCTCCCTTTTCGCGGTGCGCGTCGGCGCGTATCCAGCTTTCCGCCTCGGACAAGGGGCAGCGGTGGATTTCCTCGAACAGTTTCGTCAGTTCGCGCGCGAACACCACCTGGCGCGTCGGCTCGAACGCTTCGGCCAGGGCCGTGGCGCAATCGAGGATGCGGTGCGGCGCTTCATAAAACACCATCGTCGCCGTCACGCCGCGCAAGCTGTGCAGCATGTTTTCACGTTGCTTGGCCTTGGCCGGCAGGAAGCCGACAAAGTAAAACTGGTCATTCAACAGGCCACTGGCGGAAATGGCGGTGATCGCCGCCGAGGGGCCGGGCAGGGGCAGCACGCGCAGGCCGGCCGCGCGCACGGCGTCGACGATGCGCGCGCCCGGGTCGGAGACGGCGGGCGTGCCCGCGTCGGACACCAGCGCGATGCGTTCGCCGGCATGCAGGCGGGCAATCAGGGTTTGCGCCACTTCCCGTTCGTTATGTTGATGCGCCGCAATTAACGGCTTGTTCAGGCCAAAGCGCGTCAACAGGTGCGCCGTGTTGCGCGTATCTTCACAGGCGACGGCATCGGCAAGGCTCAGCAAATGCAGCGCGCGCAGGCTGATATCGGTCACATTGCCGATCGGCGTGGCCACTATATACAATGTTGCGATAGGATAGACCTGGTGCGCCGCCTCTGTCATGATGGGCAGGCTGGCGATGGAACTGATTTCTTGTACGGTCATTTTGGAGGTTAAATGCTTGCTAATAGTGTGAAGTTACTGCTTGTTTGTGCCGCGACCGGCATGCTGAGCGCTTGCAGCACGCCTTGCGACGCGCCCGGGCAATTGTGCGCGCCTATTGAATCTAACACAAGGCCGCTACCACCACCGAAGCCACTGCCGCCGCCCGTGCCGCCGAAACCGCCGGCGCCGGAGCCCGTCACCTTTGCCGTGGCCGTGCCCGATATTACCGCCTACGACAGCAACGGCGCCCCGTTGGCGCCCATCAATACCAAGCCGGCCACCGGCACCGCGCTCGACATGCCGGCCGCCACGGCGCCGGCGCCGGCCGACGGCAAGGTCCATCACATCGGCCTGCTCTTGCCGCTACGCTCGGCTTCCCTGGGGCCGGCCGCCGAACTGCTGCGTGCCGGCTTCATGGCCGCATATGAGCGTGACCGCAGCGGCTTTGAGGTGACGGTGATCGACACGGGCGACGGCAGCAGCGACGTGCTGAACAAATTTGCGCAAGCGCAGGAAGAGCAGGACATCGTCGTGGGTCCCCTGTCGCGCTCGGCCGTCACGGCCGTGGCGAACAGCGACCTGGTACGCAAGCCAACCATCGCCCTGAACCACCCGGACAACCGCGGCGAAGCGCGCCTGCCGGCAAAAATGCTTGTCATGGGCCTGTCGATCGAGGCGGAAGCACGCCAGGTCGCAGCCTGGGCCGCCAGCGAACAGCCGGGTGCCAGCGCGCTGATCCTGTCGGCCGGCTCGCCCTCGCAGCGCCGCACCAGCGCCGCCTTCAAGCAGGAATGGCTGCGTCAGGGCGGCAAGATCGAAACGATGGACCTGACGGCGACAAACGGCTACCTGAGCGACGCTGAACTGGTGCAACTGCGCGCGCGCCTGGCCGCCACGCCGCCAGGCCTGCTGTTTGCCGCACTCGACGCCGACCAGGCGCGCCAGCTGCGCGTGGCCATCGGCAGCGACTTGCCCCTGTATGGCACCTCGTCCCTGAATCCCGGCGCCGGGCGCGGCGCCAGCGGTCCTGAACTCGACGGTGCGCGGCTGCTGGACTTGCCATGGCAAGTGCAGCGCGACCATCCGCAAGTGATGGTGTACCCGCAGCCGCCGCAACCGGCCGATGCCCGTTTGACGGCCGACATGGAACGCCTGTACGCGCTGGGCATCGATGCCTTCCGCGTGGCGCGCGAAGTGGCGCTGCGGCCAAATGCGCCATTCACGCTCGATGGCGTGACGGGCCGCCTGGCCGTGCGTTTCGAGGATGGCCAGACGGTGTTTGAACGCACGGAACAAGCCGCCACCTACCAGCAGGGCGCACTCGGCACCTGGCCGCCGGCCGCGCCCACGCCCGTCGCCTTGCCGCAGGCAGAATAAGGACACGCCATGTCGCCAGCGTCCACGCAAGACAGGCAGGAACGGGGGCGGCAGGCGGAAGATGCCGCGCTCGCGTATCTGCTGGCGCAGGGCTTGCTGCTGGTGCAACGTAATTATTTGTGCCGGGGTGGCGAACTCGATCTGATCATGCGCGATGGCGCCAGCGTCGTCTTCGTCGAGGTGCGGCTGCGCAGCGGCGCGCGCTTCGGCGGCGCCCTGGCCAGCATCACGCCGGCCAAGCAGCGGCGCATGGTGCTGGCCGCGCAAACCTGGCTGCTGGGCC
This sequence comes from Janthinobacterium sp. AD80, assembly GCF_002878455.1. GTDB lineage: Bacteria > Pseudomonadota > Gammaproteobacteria > Burkholderiales > Burkholderiaceae_D > Janthinobacterium. The sequence goes on along the minus strand of NZ_NRDQ01000072.1, from coordinate 14,515 downwards.
AACAGCGCTTGCCGGCCTGCCGCTTCGACGCGCTGTGCATCGACGGCGGGCGCATCAGCTGGCTGAAAAACATCCTGGATATGTAAGCATTTTTAACAGTGCTTGTTCGCCATGCCGCGCGCCTGCACTATAATCGGCAGACTATGAATAATCAACGCATCCTCTCGCACTTCCACGAAAGTGCCGAAATCAAGATCCAGTCCGCCACCGTACTGGCGCAACCGATTGCGCAGGCGATCGAGCTGATGTTTTACGCCCTGTCCAACGGCAACAAGATCCTCGCTTGCGGCAATGGCGGTTCCGCCGCCGACTGCCAGCATTTTGCCGCCGAACTGGTGGGCCGCTTCGAACGCGAGCGCTTTCCGCTGCCAGCCCTGGCGCTGACGACGGATACCTCGATCCTGACGGCCGTGGCGAATGACTACAGCTATCGCGAGATCTTCTCGAAACAGGTGCAGGCCTTCGGCCAGGCTGGCGACATCCTGCTGGCCATTTCCACGTCGGGCAATTCGGCCAACGTGATGGCCGCCGTGGAAGCGGCGCTCGAGCGCGAAATGCGCGTCGTGGCGCTGACGGGCAAGGACGGCGGCGCCATCGGCAAGATGCTGACGGATGCCGACGTGCATATCTGCGTGCCGGCCGAACGCACGGCGCGCATCCAGGAAGTCCATCTGACCACCATACATTGCATCTGCGACGGCATCGACGTCGCGCTATTCGGAGGAGACGTGAATGACTAAATTCGGTACTGGCCCAGGCTGGAAACGCGTACAACGCCCGCTGGCCACCGCCCTGTTGTGCGGTGCCATGCTCACTTCGCTCACCGGCTGCATCGAACTGATGGTCGGCGGCGCGGTGATGGGCGGCGTCGCCGCGGCGGACCGCCGCACCCTGGGCGCGCAGACCGAAGACAAGTCGATCGCCCTGAAAGGCGAGTCGCGCATTCCTTCCATCGTCGGCGACGTGGGCCATGTCAATGTCACCAGCTTCAACCGCCGCGTCCTGCTGACGGGCGAAGTGCGCGATGAAGCGATGAAAAATGCCGTCGAGCGCGAAGTGCGCAATATCGAAGGCGTGGAATCGGTGGCGAATGAACTGATCATCGCCGGTCCCGCCAGCTATACCTCGCGCTCGAACGACGCGCTGATCACGGGCAAGGTCAAGGCGAGCCTGGTAGACATGAAAACCATCTCGGCCGCCTCGTTCAAGGTCGTCACGGAAAACGGCACCGTCTTCCTGATGGGCCGCGTGACCCAGCGCGAAGGCACCGTCGCCTCCGACGTGGCGCGCGGCGTGAGCGGCGTGCAGAAAGTGGTCAAGCTGTTCGACTACATCTCGGAAGCGGAACTCAAGCAACTGCAGCCGGAAGCGCCGCAGCAGCGCACCACCAGCACGGTCAGCGATACGGTCCAGCAGTAAGCGTCGTCTCCGCCGTTTGACCTACAGCAAGGACGCCACGATACGGCTACAATAGCCGCATCGTGGCGTCTGTGCCGCGCTTTTCAAGTGACTTATTCAACTCGACATGTCAACTTCGCCATCCGCCAGCAAGTCCTGGATCAAGCCAGCCCTCATCGCCGTCTTCGTCGCGGGCGTGGCAGCGGCTGCTTATCTGTCGCTGAACGACAAGCAAAGCGCGCCGGACGTGACCTTCCATGGCATCCACGGCGAGAAAATCACCTCGGCGAGCCTGCGCGGCAAGGTCGTGATGGTCAATTTCTGGGCCACCTCGTGCACCACCTGCGTGGCGGAAATGCCGGACATGGTCGATACCTACAACAAGTACAAGGGGCAGGGCCTGGAATTCGTGGCCGTGGCCATGAAATACGATCCGGCCAACTATGTGCTGAACTTTGCCGAAACGCGCCAGCTGCCCTTCAAGGTGGCGCTCGACGTGACGGGCGAAGCGGCCAAGGCCTACGGCGACGTGGCCCTGACGCCGACCACCTTCGTGCTCGACAAGCAGGGCAAGATCCTCAAGCGCTATGTGGGCAAGCCCGAGTTTGCCGAACTGCACAAGCTGCTGGAAAAGGCCATCGCCGGATAAACGTCGCACATAAGCTGCTGCGCGTCGCCATTTGCAGCCTGCGATGCTCACTGTGCTCAGGCGCAGTTCCGCTTCTCTGCCGCAACTCACTTCCGCTCGCTACGCTTTTGCGGGGCGTTGAAGGCGATGAGAACACGGCATAAAACCTTGTTGCTAAGAATTACTAATTTGTTATAACCTTCCCATGCGTGATCCCACTCACCTTGTGAAGGCCAGCCGTGTCCCTAGCCGCTCAACCGCCCGACCCGCAACAACTCAAAACCTGGCTGCTTGCCGCCGGCAACAAGGACGCCATCGCGTTCCGTCAGCTATATAACTGCACATCATCGAAACTGTTTGGCTTCGCGCTGCGTATATTGCATAAGCAAGAGCTCGCTGAAGAAGCCTTGCAAGAGGGGTTCGTCGCCATCTGGAACAACGCCGCCACATACCAGAGCCATCTGGCGGCGCCGATGACCTGGATGGCCACCATCGTGCGCAACAAGGCGTTCGATGTGCTGCGGCGCAGCGACGATACCGTGGAAATCGATGCCGACCAGTTTGATAGTGAAGTCATGAACGCACTCCGAGACCCCCAGGCCACGCCGATCGAATCGCTGCAGATGAGCGGTGATGCCAAGGCGCTGGCGTTTTGCATGTCCGCCCTGGAAGGGCTGCACCGGCAGGTGGTTGCGCTGGCGTACTACCATGACCTGTCGCACAGCGAAGTGGCGCAGCAGATGTCGCTGCCGATCGGCACCGTGAAGACCTGGATACGCCGCAGCCTGGAACGGCTGCGCACGTGCCTGGCAAAACGGGAGGCATCATGAATATCCGTGGCAACGACACCCTGCGCCAGAAACTGGCGTCCGAATACGTGCTGGGCACCCTGAAAGGGGGCGCGCGGCGGCGTTTCGAAGGCTGGCTGCACAACGACGCCGATTTGCGCAATATCACGGCGGAATGGCGCCAGCGCCTGGAACCGATGGCCGAATTCGCCACGCCGGTGGCACCGCCCAAGCGCGTGTGGAAGCAGATCGAGCAGCGTTTGCACCTGGCGCCGCAAGGCGGCTGGGCCCTGTGGCGCGATTCGCTGTCATTCTGGCGTTCGCTGGGCATGGCCTCGAGCGCCATCGCCGCGCTGCTGGTGATCGTCGTGGCCACGCGCATGCTGGATGCGCCACAGATCAGCTATGTCGCCAGCCTGACGGACGAGAAAGCGCAAACGGCCCTGCTGCTGACAGCCGACAGCCGGCACGGCGCCCTCGACGTGCGCATGGTGGGCAACGCGCCGGTGCCGAGCAATAAGGATCTGGAACTGTGGGCCGTGCCGAAGAGCGGCAATCCGCGCTCTCTCGGCTTGCTGGCCGACAAGGGCAGCGTAAAACTGGCCCTGTCCGAACGCGCCATCGGCAACGACGTGGCCCTGCTGGCCGTCACCCTGGAGCCGAAAGGCGGTTCGCCCGATCCGAATGGACCGACGGGACCGATTTTGTATAAAGGTAACTGGGTGAAAATCTAGCAAACCCAAAAGCAAGGGCCGGGGTCAGTCCCTTCGGGATCGGAATTTGCCCCATTGGGGCAAATTCCCCCTGCAGGGTACGACCCCGGATTTTGCCCTTGGGTTATTTAGGATACAGAATCATCTGCGTGCAGCGAAACAGGGCAATCGTCTTGCCCGTGTCCTTGCTTTTCACCACGGCATCCCACACTTGCGTGTTGCGGCCCTTGTGCTCGACCTTGGCCGTGCAGGTGAGCGTGCCTTCGCGGGCTGTGCCCAGGTGGTTCGATTTGAGTTCGATGGTGGTGAAGTTCGTCGCGCCTTCCGGCAGGTTGACGATGCAGCCATAGCCGGAAGCCGTATCGGCCAGGGTCACCACGCTGCCCGCGTGCAGATAGCCATTCGGCGCCAGCAAATGCGGCAGCACGGGCAGTTCCGCCGTCAGCTGGCCGTCGCCCACTTCCGTGATGACGATGCCCAGGTGGCCGGGCAAACGGCCCACGCCGCGTTCATTCAGTAGTGCTACGGTGATCTCGGGATGGCTCATGGTCTCTGCTTTTCCTTGTTGTCGTGAGGATGCCGGACAGCGCAAAGGCTGCCGGAAACTACTATGATGATAGCAACTTTTCCCGTATCAGTTTGGCGGCCGCTTATTTCCGGGGACGCCGCCGTTTCCACCAGACGAGAGTCCCCGTCAACATGAACAGCAGCGGCATCAGGCCAAAGGCGGTAATAAAAGTGCGCCCGCCCACGCCGAACGCCTGGCCCGAATGCAGGGGGAATTGCCAGCCTAGGAAGCGTTCGCCATATGGCGCCGTCAGCGGGTCGCGGATGCGCAGGGCCTGGCCGCTGCGCGCATCCAGGGTGATGCGCGTGGCGCCGTCGCCCTGCGCGATCTCGTCGGGCTGGCGCACGCGGATCTCGTATGGCTGGTCCTGCTTCGTCGGCAGCACGATGCGCGAGACGCGCGCCTGCGGATACAGCTGCTGCGCGGCGGCCATGGCCTGGCCCGCATCGAGCACGGCGCCGTCGTGTTGTGCATTTTTCAGTTTCGCCGTGTCCGGCACTGTCGACACCAGGTCCACCAGCGGCACCACCAGCTGCGGCAAATTGAAATAGATGCCGGAAAAGGCCAGCACGACCAGCACGGGCGCGGCAAAGAAGCCGGCCGCCTTGTGCAGCGAATAATTAAAGCGCGGCCAGGAGCCGCCGTGCGACACCGTCAGGGCGCGCCTGATCGCCGTCCACTGCAGGCGCGGCCACCACAGATAGATGCCGCTGATGGCCATCAGCAGCAGCATCACGCCGGAAATGCCGGTAATCGTCTTGCCCACCTCGCCCGACAGCAGATAGCGGTGCAGATGAAACATGCCCGACATCAGCAATGGCCGCGTGAGGCCGAAACGGCCCCAGTCGCGCTCGCCTTTGACTTGCAAAGTATAGGGGTCGACCATCACCTGGCGCACGATGGCCTGGCGCAACGGCGATGGCTTGCCCGCCTGGCGGTACGAAGCCATGTACACGTCGCGCGCATCGGCCGGCGGATTGATCTGGCTCGGCTTGCCATAAGCAGGGTCGGCGGCCAGCCGCTCCACCACCATTTGCAGCGTGCGCGGCGTCACCTGGAAGACCTGGCCCGGCGCCGGGTTGCTGGCCTGCAACAGGCTGGGGTTCAGATATGCATCGAGCTCGGGCATCCAGGCGATGGCAGAACCCGTCAAGCCCAGCAGGACGAACAGCGTGCCGAACCACAGGCCGGCATACAGGTGCAACTTGGCGAACAAGTACTTGATCGGGCGTTGGGACATGGGAGGCAAGGAGGCTGTGGGAATTTTGGGCTGCGGAACGATAGCATGAAAGCAGGGGCGTGAAAAACATTATCCGGCGCTTGCATAAAGCAAATGAATTGCAACAAGCGCTGACAGCGACGGGTTTTTCTTGCTACTATTCGCCCATGTCTTCCCGCCAGCCCACCCGCAAGCTTGCTCATCACGGTGCCGCCGCCTTTGCGCGCACGCCGTGGCGTTTGTGCGTGGCCCTGTTCAGTGCGCTGGCCCTCGTGTTCCTGCTGTCGACGGCCGCCTCGCACCTGCACAAGACCAGCCTGGACGCGGAAGAGTGCGCGCTGTGCGCCACCGTCATCGACAAGGTTGCCGATATCGCCGTGCCGCCGGTCATCGCCGAGCCGCCGGCCCAGTTATTGCCGTACCGCTTGCTGGCCATCGCGCCAGCCACTGTGGCGCCTGTCGCCATCCTCGCCTTGCCGCCCGTGCGCGGCCCGCCTGCCATCTCTCTGTAGTTCCCACGCTGTTTTTCTTTTTTGCAGGCTCCACCGCCGCGTTCTCGTTCTGACGCGTGCCGTGCCGCCTGGCGTCGACTATTTTGAGGTTTATCATGCAACACACACCACGCTTGAGCGCGTTGTCGCTCGCCCTTGCCAGCCTGTTTACCGTTTCCGCCCATGCCGCCGAGCCTGCGGATGCGGCCATCGCCGTTGCCGATACCACGGCCGCGACGGCAGCCGATGCTGCGCCGCAAGCCATGCAGACGGTGGAAGTCACGTCCGCCCACCTGAAAAGCGCGCGCATCGAGCTGTCGCCGAAAGTCGGCACCACCATCTACAGCATCGACAGCCACATGGTCGGCATGCTGGGGCAAGGTGACAACACGCCGTTCAATGAAGTGCTGCTGCGCCTGCCGGGCGTGTCGCAGGATTCGAAAGGTTCGGGCGCCCTGCACGTACGCGACGACCATGCCAACGTGCAATACCGCATCAATGGCGTGCAACTGCCGGAAAGCATCAGCGGCTTCGGCCAGTCGATCGACACGCGCCTGATCGACAAGACGGACTTCATCACGGGCGCCTTGCCGGCCCAGTTCGGCCTGCGCACGGCCGGCATCGTCGACATTGAAACAAAAGAGGGCGGCATGACGCCAGGCGGACGCATCGGCATCCTGGTGGGCAGCCACGACCACGTGGAGCCGAGTGCCGAATTTTTCGGCAGCGTCGGCAAGTTCAATTACTACCTGTCCGGCAGCTATCTGGGCAATGCGCTGGGCGTGGAAAACCCGCAAGACACGCGCAGCGCCCTGCACGACAAGACGCGCCAGAACAAAACCTTCGGCAGCCTGTCGTATTTCCTCGATGACAATACGCGCCTGGGCGCCATGTTCGGCACCTATAACGGCCGCTTCCAGATCCCGAACAATCCGGACCAGGCGCCGGGCTTTTCGCTTGCCGGCCACAGCGATGCACAGGCGGGCACGTCCACCTTGCCGTCGTCGCAGCTCGATGAAAACCAGCGCGAAGTGAACCGCTTCCTCGTCGTCTCGCTGCAAAAAAGTCTGGGCGACATCAATTACCAGCTGTCCGCCTTCCACCAGTATTCGGAACTGCACTTCACGCCCGATCCCATTGGCGACCTGATCTACAACGGCGTGGCGTCCGACTCGCGCCGCTCGAACAGCGCGTCCGGTGCCCAGTTCGACATCAGTTATAAACTGCACCAGGATCACACCCTGCGCGCGGGCCTGGCCTACACGCGCCAGAAAACCACGAGCGACAACATGGTGGCCGTGTTCCCGGCGATCGATGGCGCGCAATCGTCCACCACGCCGATCACGGTGCTGGACAACAGCGGCAAGACGGGTACCCTGGCCAGTGTTTATCTGCAGGATGAATGGCATATCAGCAAGCCGCTGACCCTGAACTATGGCGCCCGCTTCGACAAGGTCTCGGCCTACACCAGCGAGCAGCAATGGAGTCCGCGCGTCAACCTCGCGTATCAGCTGGCGCCCGGCACGGCCGTGCACGCGGGCTATTCGCGCTATTTCACGCCGCCGCCGCAGGAACTGGCCGCACAAGGCAGCATCGACCTGTACGCCAACACGACGAATGCACCGGAAATCGGCCAGTCCGACAACGTCAAGGCCGAGCGCACGCATTACTACGACGTCGGCATCAGCCACCAGGTCAATTCCAAACTGACCTTGACGGCCGATGTGTATTACAAAAAAATCAGCAATCTGCTGGACGAAGGCCAGTTCGGCCAGGCATTGATTTTGACGCCGTTCAACTACGCGGACGGCTACGCCAAGGGCCTGGAATTGTCGGCTATTTACAGCGAGAAAAACTGGGGCCTGTTCCTCAACGCCAGCACGCAAAAGGCCCAGGGACGCAACATCAATTCCGGCCAGGCCCTGTTTGGCGCCGATGAGTTGAACTACATCAGCTCCCACTATGTCTATCTCGATCATGACCAGAAATACACGATGTCAGGCGGCGGCCACTACCATTTCGGCGATTCGCAAGTGAGCGCTGACTTCCTGTACGGCAGCGGCCTGCGGCTGACCCCGGACGGCGGCGCACCGAATTCCGGCCATCTGCCCAGCTATTTCACCGTCAACACGGCGCTCACGCACACGTGGAAAAACACGCCTGTCGGCAAAGTCGAGGGACGCTTGGCCCTGATCAACCTGTTCGACAAATCGTATCTGCTGCGCGACGGTTCCGGCGTCGGCGTGGGTGCGCCGCAGTACGGCGCGCGCCGCAGTTTCTATGCGGGTTTATCAACAAGCTTCTAACAACAGCTGGCAAAACCGTAGCGGGCGGATGTGCGTTGTGCTTGAGACGCGGCACGGTGCGTATGCACGGAACGCCAGGTCAGCGAGCATCGGAAAGCGCGACGCGCGACGCGCAGCAGGTTTTGATAGATGTTCTCAGAGTTACGCGCGAAGACAGCGGCAGGGAGCAACGCCTGCCGCTGTCGGCTGCCGTACCATTTCATCATCATGCCCAGGCGATGGCTTTCTGGCCATGCGCCTGCAAATACGCATTCGCCTGGCTGAACGGCTTGCTGCCAAAGAAACCTTTGCTTGCCGACAAGGGAGAAGGGTGCGGCGCCGCCAGCACCAGGTGCTTGCCGGGATCGATCAGGGTACGCTTGGCTTGCGCATAGCCGCCCCACAGAATGAAGACGAGGTTGTCGCGCTCGGCGGACAAATGCCGGATGGCGCTGTCCGTCAACTTTTCCCAGCCCTTGGCCGCGTGCGAACCGGCCGCCCCCGCGCGCACCGTCAATACGCTGTTGAGCAGGAACACGCCTTGCTCGGCCCAGTCGGACAAATCCGTGCGCGTGCGCTCGACGCCCATGTCGGTGGCTAATTCCTTGAAAATATTCTGCAGGCTCGGCTGCGCGGGATGACCGTCCGGCACGGAAAAGCACAAGCCCATGGCGGCGCCCGGCGTGTGGTACGGGTCTTGCCCGAGGATCACCACCTTGACCTGCTCGAACGGCGTCAGGTCGAAAGCGCGGAAGATGGCTTTACCGGGAGGAAAACACGGCCCCGCCGCGTACTCTTCCTTCACGAAGGCGGCCAGGCGCTCCCAGTACGGCTGGGCAAACTCGCGCTCCAGCCGCGCCTTCCACGATGCGTCGATGCGTACGTCCATCACTCACCTCATAGCTTATCCATCAACCATGCTTTTTCAGCACGCCAGTATAGGACGCCCGGCCGCATGAGGCGGGCACGATACGGACAGGCAAAAAAAAGCCGCCCGGCTCTACAGCGGGCGGCTTGATACGGCACAAGGTGCTTAAAAATTCAGCGCCGATTCCACGCCGGCGCTGTGCGCCTGTTCATCCGCGTGGTACGAGCTGCGCACCATGGCGCCCACGGCGGCGTGGGTGAAGCCCATTTTGTATGCTTCTTCCTCGAACATTTTAAACACGTCCGGGTGCACGTAGCGGCGCACGGGCAAGTGGCTGTTCGATGGCGCCAGGTACTGGCCGATGGTCAGCATGTCGATGTCGTGCTCGCGCATGTCGCGCATCACTTGCAGGATTTCCTCGTCCGTCTCGCCCAGGCCCACCATGATGCCGGACTTGGTCTTCACGTCCGGGTACATGGCCTTGAAGTCTTTCAGCAGTTTCAGCGAGTGCAGGTAGTCGGAGCCGGGACGCGCTTCCTTGTACAGGCGCGGCGCCGTTTCCAGGTTGTGGTTCATGACGTCAGGCAAGCCATCCTTGAACAGGTTCAGGGCTTTTTCCAGGCGGCCGCGGAAGTCGGGCACCAGCACTTCGATGCGGGTGTTCGGCGACAGGCCGCGCGTTTGCTGGATGCACTCGACGAAGTGGCCGGCGCCGCCGTCGCGCAGGTCATCGCGGTCGACGGAGGTGATGACGACGTAGTTCAGGCGCAGCTTGGCGATGGTTTTCGACAGGTTGGCCGGCTCTTCCTTGTCCAGCGGATCAGGACGGCCATGGCCGACGTCGCAGAACGGGCAGCGGCGCGTGCACTTGTCGCCCATGATCATGAAGGTGGCCGTACCCTTGCCGAAGCATTCGCCGATGTTCGGGCAGCTGGCTTCCTCGCACACCGTGACGAGTTTGTTTTCGCGCAGGATGTCCTTGATTTCATAGAAGCGCGTCGATGCCGACGCGGCCTTGACGCGGATCCAGTCCGGCTTTTTCAGGCGCTCGACTTGCTCGATCGGAATGATCTTGATCGGAATGCGCGACGTCTTGCTGGCGCCTTTTTGCTTTTCGCTCGGGTTGTACGCGGGAGCGGCGGTCGCGGCGGGGGCGGTGCTGGAAATGGTCTCAGAAGTCATGGCTGCAAGCCCTTGACGGGCGGTGTTGGTTTGTTTGCTCAGGCATCCGCTGCCTGAGGCGCGCCTGCGGCGCTGTTTGCTTCGCTTACATCGAGTAATACGGTCAATTCATGGGCCAGGGCCCGCTGCACCTCGGCCAGCGGCGCCACCACGCCCATGCTGCGCATGTCCACCGTCTTCAGGCCGGAATAGCCGCAGGGGTTAATCCAGGAAAACGGCGCCAGGTCCATCGCCACGTTGAGCGATACGCCATGGTAGGTGCAGCCGTTGCCGCGCACTTTCAAGCCCAGCGCGGCGATCTTCGCACCCTTGTCTGGCCCGCCGGCAATATAAATGCCAGGCGCGCCATCGATGCGCTCGCCAGCGAGATTATACGCCGCCAGCACGTTGATGATGGCTTGCTCGATTTTATGCACGAACTGGCGCGCATACAGCTTGCCGCCCGGCTTGTTGCGGCGCAAGTCCATCAGCAGGTAAATCACCACCTGGCCGGGGCCGTGGAAGGTGACTTCGCCGCCCCGGTCCGTCTGCACCACGGGGATCGCGTTTTCTTCAATCGCGGCGCCGGCCAGCAAATGGCCGCGGTCGGCCGCCAGTCCCAGGGTGAACACGGGCGGATGCTCGACGATCCACAGTTCGTCGCGCGTGTCCGTCGTGCGCGCATCGGTAAACGCGCGCATGGCGGCAAAGGTCGGCTCGTAATCGACGCGGCCCAGTTCGCGGATCAGCGCCGTTTCGGTGCGGGTGGTGGTCATGACAGATTCTGTGGTCAGCTGCCGGCGTCCCTGCGGACGCTGCGGCGAAGCCGTGATTATAAGCCAGGCCGCTGTTTCATTCAGGCGTTGGCCTCTGGCAACAGCAACCTGCCCAATTTTTGTGCAGCGTGGCGCACTTGCGCCAGGCTCAGGGCCGTGTAGCCCAGCAGCACGGCCGGCGCCAGCTGGGCGCCATGGCAAAAGTCGCCCAGCGGCTGCAGCGCCAGGCCGTCCTGCGCCGCGCGCGCGCAAAATGCGCGTTCGTCGCCGCCTGGCGCCAGCCACAGCACGCAATGAAAACCCGCTTGCTGGCCGGAAATGGTGTAGCGCCCGGGGGCGATCTGTTCCAGGCAGGCCAGCAGCAGGTCGCGCCGTTCCTTGTAGGCCAGCCGCGCCTGGCGCAAATGGCGCACGAAGGCGCCTTCTTCCATCCAGGCGGCCAGCGCCAGCTGTTCCGTGATGCCCACGGAGCGTCCCGTCAATTGCAAGGTGCGCAACAGCGGCGCGCGCAAGGCCGGTGGCAGGACCATGAAACCCACGCGCAGGCCGGCGAACAGCGTCTTGTTGAAGCTGCCGCAGTAAATCACGCGCTGGTACTGGTCGAGCGCCTTCAGGGCGGCCAGCGGGGCGCTCTGGTAATTGAATTCGCTGTCGTAATCGTCTTCCACCACCCAGGCGCCGCTGTCATTGGCCCATTCCAGCAAGGCCAGGCGGCGCGTGACGGACATGGTCACGCCCAGCGGCGACTGGTGCGCCGGCGTCACATAGGCGAGGCGGGCATCGCCATGCAGGCGCAGGGCGGCGCAATCGATGCCCTCGGCATCGACGGGAATGTCCACGGGCACGGCGCCGCAGAGGCCGAAGAGGGCGCGCGCGGCCGGGTAGCCGGGGTCTTCCAGGCAGATTTTGTCGCCATCGCGCACGACGCTGCGCGCCAGCAAGTCGAGCGCATGGCGGATGCCCGTGGTGACGATGATGTCTTGCGGGTCGCAGCGGATGCCGCGGTACTTGGCCAGGTAATCGGCCACCTGCTGGCGCAGCGGCAAGGCGCCGGCCGGATCGGCGCTGCACAGCTGCTCCGGCGTGGCGGCGGCCAGCGCCCGCGTGGCGCATTTGGACCAGGCGGCGACGGCAAACAGGCTGGCATCGGCGCGCCGCGCGACGAAAGGCAAGCCGTCGCGCACGCCCGTATCGGACACGGGTGCCGGCTGCGCCGCTGGTCCGGCCGGGATGGCGTCGCCCGCTTCCGCCATCAGGAAGCGTTCCGGCACCACGGCGCACACATGCGTGCCGGAACCGGGCACGCGCGTCACATACGCTTCCGCGTGCAGGCGGTCGAACACGGTTTCGATCGTGCCGCGCGACAATTCCCACCGCTCCGCCAGGGTGCGGCTGGACGGCAGACGGCTGCCGGCCGGCAGCAGCTTCGTCAGGATGGCCGAGCGCAGCGCTTCATAGGCGCCGTCCTGCTTGCTGACGCCTGCCTTGTCGAGCCAGCTGGTGGGGCGGGGCAAGTCCAGGGTGTGCGGTGATTTTCCTCGCGGCATGATGATGGTCGTCCAAGTGGTCCAATGAATTTTGTGATGACTGGCACTTCGCATTACACCACAACCATCTTACTCTCACCGTTCTGGTGCGTCTGCCATCTCTTGCTTATCGAAAAACATGAATCAACGAACAACACTTCCCCTGTGGGCCTGGGGCGCCATCGTGCTGCTGCTGGTGTGCCTGTCGCGCATCAGCATCGATATCTATTTACCTTCGCTGCCGGCCATGGCCGATGCCCTGCATGCCAGCGATGCGCAATTGCAACTGACCCTGAGCCTGTTCATGGCCGGCTCGGCCGCGTCGATGCTGGCCTGCGGGCCGCTGGCGGACCGCTGGGGCCGGCGTCCCGTGCTGCTGGCCGGCACGGCCATTTATGTGCTCGCCAGCATCGTCTGCACCCTGGCCACCGACGTCCACGTGCTGCTCGCCGCGCGCCTGCTGCAAGCGTTCGGCGGCTGCAGCGGCACCATCATCGGCCGGGTCATGGTGCGCGACCGCTTCGATCCCGCCACGCAGGCGCGCATGCTGGGGCAAATCTCGATGGTGATGGGCCTGTCGCCGATCCTGGCGCCGCTGGCCGGCAGCGTGCTCGACGCGGCCTTCGGCTGGCGCGCCGTGTTTGGCGTGCTGTGCGCGCTGGGGGCGCTGTCGCTGGGGCTGATCGCCGCATATGTGCCGGAAACCAAGCCAGCCGGCGTCGTGCCACAAGGAAATACCCTGGCGCTGTACCGGCGGCTGCTGGGCGAGCGCTATTTCCTGCGCTATGCGCTGGCCATCGGCTGTGTGTATTGCACCTATTTTCCCTTCATCGCGGAATCGTCGGTGCTGCTGCAACGGGGCATGCAGCTGTCGCCGCACGCCTATGCGCTGGTGTTCGCGCTGACGGTGAGCGGCTACATCGCGGGATCGAGCATGTTTCGCAAGCTGGGACCGCGCCTGGGCGCCGAGCACATGCTGGGGGTGGCGGTGCTGATCAATGTGGCGGGTGCGGCCAGTTTGCTGCTGGCCGGCAGCCTGGCGCCGCGCCACGTGGCCTCGCTGGTGGCGCCCATGCTGCTGGTGATGGTGTCGGTGGGCATGGCCATTCCGGCCTGCCAGCTGGCCGTGCTGCAGCCATATGGCGCCCAGGCGGGCAGCGCCTCGGGCCTGTTTTTCTTTGTGCAGATGGCCATCACGGCCGTCTGCGGCGCCATCATCGCCGCCATCACGGACGGCACGGAAAAACCGTTGCTATGGGTGACGGCGGCGGCCAGTGGCGCGTTTGCCGCCGTCTGGCTGCTCACGAAGAGCCGGGCCAGCGTGGCGGCAGCACGCCTTACATGACGATCTTCACCATCGGGTGGCCCGACAGCGCCGTGTACAGGGCGTCAAGCTGCTCGCGGCTGATGGCGCGCACGGTCACGGTCAGGCCCGTGTAATTGCCCTTGCCCGATGGACGCTCTTCCATGCGGCCCGCGTGGAAGGTCGGATCGTGGCTGATCACCAGTTCCAGCATGGTCGGCGCGAAGTCGACGTGCGTCGGGCCCATGATCTTGATGGGGAAGTCGCTCGGGTATTCGATCAGCGATTCGCTGGGCGGAATGATATGTTCGGTAGGAGGGGTGGTTTGCATGGGAATTCCAATCAGTGCCGGTCAGGACAGGCGGCGCGGCATACCTCGCGCGCGGCGGCTGCATAAAAGCGTATTGTAGCCAACTTTGGGGGCGGCTGCGCCCGTTGTGGCTGCGCCGGCGCCGCGCAAAAAAAAGCCAGCTGTGCAAGCTGGCAAAAACTATTTCGTTTGACCAAAATAGCCGGAAAATTGATGCTCTCGCACCACAAGGATTGCGCAGTTCCGCAATGATGCCACTGTAGACAAAACGCCGCCGCCTGGCCTGCGGCATGTGACGAACTGCCGCTTTGGCGGCATGAACGTCGCCCAGGCGCGACCAGGCGGGAGCGTGAAGTGGCGCGGGATGGCGGCTGGCGTCAGCGGTCCGCTTCCATCTGCCGGCCGTTCCGGCCAGGATTGCCGCGCTCGCCGCCGCGCTCATTGCCCCGTTCACGCGGCGGCGTGGCGCGCTCGGGCGCAC
>NZ_NRDQ01000071.1 GCF_002878455.1 Janthinobacterium sp. AD80 | reverse complement strand
GCCGCTGGCCGGCGCGGGCGCCGCGCGGCCATACCGCGTGCCAGGCCTGGACAATGCGGCCGCCTACCTGCGCGAAGCCGATGCCATCATGGCTGGCGAAGTGCTGCTGTTTGCCACCGCGCGCTTCCAGGTGGGCACCTTGCCGCGCTGGAATACCGATCCGCTGACGGGCGTGGCGGGACCTTCCGGTTTCAGCCTGGCGCTGGACATCACCGACCGCGCCAGCGTGGGCGACATCAAGCATGTGTGGGAACTGAGCCGGCATTTGCACCTGGTGCGCCTGGCGCAAGCGTGGGCGCTGAGTGGCGAGGCGCGCTACCGCGATGCGCTGGCGGCGCAGATCGATTCCTGGCTGGAACAATGTCCGCCGCTGCAGGGACCGAACTGGACCAGTTCCCTGGAGCTGGGCATCCGGCTGATCAACTGGAGTCTCATCTGGCACATCATGGGCGGCAGCGACGGCGCCCTGTTCCAGGGGCAGGCGGGCGAGCATTTGCGGCAGCGCTGGCTGGCGAGCATTTTTTCGCATTGCCAGTTCATTCACCGCCATCTGTCGCGCCATTCGTCGGCGAACAATCACCTGATCGGCGAGCTTGCCGGCCTGTACGTGGCCAGCCAGGTGTGGCCGTGCTGGCCGCACAGCGCTGGCTGGCGCGCGCAGGCGCGGCGCGAACTGGAGCAGCAGGCGCAGCGCCAGCACTCGGCTGATGGCGTCAACCGCGAACAGGCGTTTGCGTACCAGGTGTTTGCCGCCGAATTCCTGCT
This sequence comes from Janthinobacterium sp. AD80, assembly GCF_002878455.1. GTDB lineage: Bacteria > Pseudomonadota > Gammaproteobacteria > Burkholderiales > Burkholderiaceae_D > Janthinobacterium. The sequence goes on along the minus strand of NZ_NRDQ01000071.1, from coordinate 9,966 downwards.
GCTGGCTGGCGTGAGCGGCGCGCGCGCCGGCACGCCGTTCAGCGATGCCTATTGGCGCGTGTTGCAGCGCGCCACGCATTTCCTGCGCGCCGTGCGCGACGTGGGCGGTCATGTGCCGATGGTGGGCGACGCCGACGACGGCATCGTCTTCCGGCTGGAACCGGCTGAGGCTATGGATGCGGGTGACCGGCCATCCATGCTGCTGGCGCTGGGCGAAGCCCTGTGGGGTGGCCAGCCGCCGGCGCAGCACAGCGCCACGGCGCAATGGTTGCTCGGTGGCATGACCTTCCCGGCCATGCCAGCGCCGGATGGCGCGGCCGGCGCCTGGAACTTTGCCGACGGCGGCTACCTGCTGTTCGGCAGCGACTTCGGCCAGCCGGCGGAAATCAAGGGCATGCTCGATTGCGGCCCCCTCGGCTACCTGGGCATCGCCGCGCACGGGCATGCCGATGCGCTGGCGCTGACCTTGTCCGTGGCGGGCGAGGAATGCCTGGTCGATCCCGGTACTTATTCGTACTGGCAGGACATCAAGTGGCGCGATTACTTCCGTGGCACGTCGGCGCACAATACCCTGCGCGTCGACGGGCAGGATCAGTCGGTGAGCGGCGGGCGCTTCATGTGGCTGCGCAAGGCGGCGGTGCGCATCCTGCAGATGCCGGCCGGCCCGGCCCAGTTTGTATTTCGCGGCGCACACGACGGTTATGCGCGCCTGGCCGATCCGGTGCGCCATGTGCGCAGCGTGGAGTTCGACGCGGCGACGCGGCGTTTGCGCGTGCGCGACAGCGCCGAGGCGCGCCAGGTGCACGCGCTGGAACAGTTCTGGCATTTCGCGCCCGGCCTGTCGGTGCGGCTGGAAGACGGCGTGCTGGTGGTGCGCGGTGCGCGCTTCCGCCTGGAAGGCCGTTTCGCGGGCACCGGCCTGCGCCTGCAACTGGCCAGCGCCAGCGAAGACCCGCCGCTGGGCTGGTATTCGCCCCACTACGAAGTCAAAGTTGCGTGTACTACCTTGTGTGTCGCGGTCGATGGCGGCGACATCGCGGCAGAATTTACGCTGGCATTATTTTAGTCCCTATTAACGTTGAAAGAACATACGATGCCTACCCTCTATCTGGTTGCCGGAGCGCGTCCCAATTTCATGAAGATCGCCCCCATCGTGCGGGCGCTGCAAGCCCACGGCGGACTGCGCTTCAAGATCATCCATACCGGTCAGCACTATGACCGCGACATGAACGAAGTGTTTTTCGAGGAACTGGGCATCCCCCAGCCCGACGTCTTCATGGGTGCCGGCGGCGGCAGCCATGCGCAGCAGACGGCCAGGATCATGCTGGCCTTCGAGGAACTGTGCCAGGCCGAGCGGCCCGATGCCGTGCTGGTGGTGGGAGACGTGAATTCCACCCTGGCCTGCTCCATCGTGGCGAAGAAACTGAATATTCCTGTCGCACACGTCGAGGCGGGCTTGCGCAGCGGCGACATGGCCATGCCGGAAGAAATCAACCGCCTCGTCACGGACAGCATCAGCGACTGGTTCTTTGTCACGGAACCGAGCGCCCTCGAGCACCTGCGGCGCGAAGGCAAGCCCGATGACGCCGTGCATTATGTGGGCCACGTGATGGTCGACAACGTACTGTACCAGGCGGAAAAGCTGGCCGCCAACGGCATCGGCGAAGGCGAGGGCGCAGCCTTCAAGGCGCGCCATGCGGGCGCCGGCCAGGGCTATGGCGTGGTGACGCTGCACCGTCCCAGCAATGTGGACAGCCAGGAAATGATGCAGGCCATCGGCGGCGCCTTGCGCAGCATCGCGCAGGACTTGCCGCTGATTTTCCCGGTGCACCCGCGCACCCGCGCCAACCTGGAAAAGTTCGGCATCGACATGGGGCCGAACGTGACGCTGGTGGGGCCGCAAGGCTACATGGCCTTCCTGAACCTGTGGAAAGACGCCAGCGTCGTGCTGACGGACAGCGGCGGGCTGCAGGAAGAAACCACGGCGCTGGGCGTGCCGTGCCTGACGATACGTGAAAACACCGAGCGCCCGATCACGGTGGACGAAGGCAGCAATGTGCTGGTGGGTACGGACCCCGCCCGCATCGTGGCCGAGGCCGGCAAGATCCTGCGCGGCGAGGGCAAGCGGGGGCAGCGTCCCCTGCTGTGGGATGGCAAGGCGGCCGAGCGCATCGTGGCCGTGCTGGCGGCGCAATTATCATGAGCGGCCGCATCACGATGATGGGCTGCCAGATCGACAATCTGTCGATGGAAGAAACCCTGCAGACGGTCGAAGGCTTCATCCAGTCCGGCAAGCCGCACCAGCATGTGGTGGTGAATGTCGACAAGCTGGTCAAGGCCGAGCGCGATGCCGAGCTGCGGCGCATTATCAACGAGTGCGCGCTGATCAATGTCGACGGCATGCCGGTGGTCTGGGCCTCGCGCCTGCTGGGCAAGCCATTGAAGGAGCGCGTCGCCGGCGTCGACCTGTTCGAAGCGCTGATGCGGCGCAGCGCCGCCAAGGGCTGGCGCGTGTACCTGCTGGGCGCGCGCGAAGAAGTCGTCAGCGAGGTCAAACGCCTGTATGAGATCAAGTATCCGGGCCTGGTGGTGGCCGGCTACCGCAATGGCTACTGGAGCGAGGCGGAAGAGCCTGGCGTCGTGGCGGACATTGCGGCGGCGCGTGCAGACTTGCTGTTTGTTGCCATCAGCTCGCCGAAGAAAGAGCATTTCCTGGGCCAGTACCAGGACCAGATGAAAATCCCCTTCGCCATGGGCGTGGGCGGCACCTTCGATGTGGCCGTGGGCCGCGTCAAGCGCGCGCCCGTGTGGATGCAGAAGTCGGGGCTGGAATGGTTTTATCGTTTCTTGCAGGAACCGCGCCGCATGTTCCGGCGCTATTTTATCGAGGACATGGCGTTTTTTCGCCTGTTCCTGAAGGAAGCGCTGCGCCGCTGAGCGTCACCCGTCCCCAATGGTTACTCCCTTTTTAGATTGAAAGTATTGCTATGACTACTATTGCCGTGATTGGCCTCGGTTATGTCGGTTTGCCCCTCGTTGCCGAATTCGGCAAGCAGGGGCGCACCATCGGTTTTGATATCGTGCAGAGCAAGGTCGACAGCTGTCTGCGCGGCGTCGATCCTTCGCGCGAGCTGAGCAACGAGCAGATGGCGGCCGCCGTGCACGCCGAATACTCGTCCGACCCGGCCGTCCTGGCCGAAGCCGACATCATCATCGTTGCCGTGCCCACGCCCGTCGACGTGGCGCACAGCCCGGACTTCGGGCCGCTGATCGGCGCCAGCAAGAGCCTGGGGCAGCACATGAAGAAGGGTGTCATCGTGGTGTACGAGTCGACCGTCTATCCGGGTGCCACGGAAGAAATCTGCATTCCCGTGCTGGAGCAGGCCTCTGGCATGCAGTGGAAGCGCGACTTTTTCGTCGGCTATTCGCCCGAGCGCATCAATCCGGGCGACCGCAAGCACATGCTGACGAACGTGGTAAAAGTGGTCTCGGGCGACACGCCGCAAACGCTGGAGGCGGTGGCTGCCATGTACGAATCGATCGTCGAACCGGGTGTGCACCGCTGCTCCAGCATCAAGGCGGCCGAAGCGTGCAAGGTGATTGAAAACACCCAGCGCGACCTGAATATCGCGCTGATGAACGAGCTGGCCATCATCTTCGACAAGATCGGCATCGATACCTCCGAGGTGCTGACGGCGGCCGGCACGAAGTGGAATTTCCTGAAATTCAGTCCCGGGCTGGTGGGCGGCCATTGCATCGGCGTCGACCCCTACTATCTGACGCACAAGGCCGAGACCCTGGGCTACCACCCGCAGGTGATCCTGGCCGGCCGGCGCATCAACGACGGCATGGGCAAGTATATCGCCGAGCAGACCATCAAGAACATGATTGCCGCCGGCAGCTACATCAAGGGCGCGCGCGTGAACGTGCTGGGCCTGACGTTCAAGGAAGACTGCGCCGACCTGCGCAACTCCAAGGTGGGCGACGTGATCAACGAACTCAAGACCTATGGCGTGGAAGTGTTCGTGCACGACCCGTACGCGGATGCAGAAGAGGCGATGCACGAATACGGCGTGCGCCTGTTCAGCTGGGATGAGTTGCCGCGCGCCGACGCCATCGTGGCGGCCGTGTCGCATCGCGCGCTGACGTCGCTGCCGGTGGAAGACTTCCAGCAAAAACTGATCAAGGGCGGCTGTTTCATCGACGTCAAGGCCTGTTTCAACGAAGCGGAACTGCGTGCCGCCGGCATCAAGGTCTGGCGCCTGTAGCACATGTTTGACCTGGAACAGGGAATGCCGCATTCCCTGTTTTTCCGCATGCTTCCCCGCGCTGTATCAAACGTGCTGAAGAGCACGTCTATATAGTCGATCCGGCAGTCTTTGCACAGGGGCAGCGCGGCCACCCTCATCCACGATGGAAAGCAAGCGATCATGAAAGCAATGATATTGGCGGCAGGCAAGGGGACGCGCGTGCAGCCCCTGACCTACGATTTGCCCAAGCCGATGATTCCTATCCTGGGCAAGCCCGTGATGGCTTACCTGGTCGAGCATCTGGCGCAGCATGGCGTGACCGATATCATGGTCAACGTCAGCTACCTGCATGAAAAGATCGAGGAGTATTTCGGCGAAGGCCACCAGTTTGGCGTGCAGATCGGCTATTCCTTCGAGGGCCATACAAATGACGCGGGCGAGGTCGTGCCGGTGCCGCTCGGCTCGGCTGGGGGCATGAAGAAGATCCAGGAGTTCGGCGGCTTCTTTGATGAAACCACGATCGTGCTATGCGGCGATGCCTTGATCGACCTCGACCTCAAGTCGGCCCTGCTCGAACACCGCCGCAAGGGCGCGCTGGCTTCCGTCATCACGCTGGAAGTGCCTTGGGACAAGGTGTCGAGCTATGGCGTGGTGGTCAGCGACGCCGATGGGCGCATCCAGGCCTTCCAGGAAAAGCCGGCGCAGGCCGAGGCGCTGTCCAATTGCGTCAGTACCGGCATCTACCTGTTCGAGCCGGCGGTGCTGGACCTGATTCCCAGCGACCGGCCGTTCGATATCGGTGCGGAACTGTTCCCCCTGCTGGTGGAAAAGGGCTTGCCGTTCTATGCGCAAAAGCGCCACTACAACTGGATCGACATCGGCAGCGTCAAGGATTACTGGGAAGTGCTGCAAAGCGTGCTGATGGGGGAGGTGGCCCAGTTGCACGTACCCGGTATACAGATTGCCGATGGCGTGTGGGTGGGTTTGAACACGCGCATCGACTGGAGCGGCGGAACGCGTATCGAAGGCCCCGTGTATATCGGCTCGGGCTGCCGCATCGACGCGGGAGCAAGCATTGTCGGCCCCACCTGGATCGGCCATGGCAGCCATGTCTGCGCGGGCGCCGAAGTGGTGCGCAGCGTGCTGTTCGAATACACGCGCGTGCTGCCTGACGTGTTGCTCGATGAAATGATCGTCTTCAAGGAATATTGCGTCGACCGCGCCGGCCGCATGCGCCACGTGTCGGAAGGCGACGCCAACGCCTGGGGCAATGCGCGCGACCGCCGGCGCCAGCGCCGCGCGAATGGCCCGCCGGGCCTGTATGCCACATAGCAGACCGTCGATGGAGTATCTCCATGAAAATCTATCCTGTGATTCTGTCCGGTGGTTCTGGCAGCCGCTTGTGGCCATTGTCGCGGGCGGTGTTGCCTAAGCAACTGTTACGCTTGGTGACGGACAAGACGATGTTGCAAGAGACGGCGCTGCGTGTGTACAGCCTGCCCGCGCGCGGTACTGGCGACAGGGCGCTGGCGCGGATCGAGGTCATGCCACCGATGGTCGTGTGCGGTAATGAACACCGTTTCATGGTGGCCGAGCAATTGCGCGAGATCGGTCTGGCGCCGCTGGGTATCCTGCTCGAACCGGTAGGGCGCAATACGGCGCCGGCCGTGGCAGTGGCGGCGCAGTACCTGCTGGCCTTCGACCCCGAGGCGCTGATGTTGGTGTTGCCGGCCGACCATGTCATCACCGATGTCGCCGCGTTCCACCTGGCGATCGCCGAGGCGGCGGCGCTGGCCGGCGATGGCGCGCTGGCCACCTTCGGCATCGTGCCGACGGCGCCCGAAACGGGCTATGGCTACATTCGCAGCGGCGAGCCGGTCGGCACCGGCGGGGCCGGTTATCGCGTCGCACGGTTCGTGGAGAAGCCGGACCTGGCGACGGCACAGTCATTTGTCCTGTCGGGGAACTACTTGTGGAACAGCGGCATGTTCATGTTCCGCGCCGAACGTTACCTGGGCGAGCTGGGGCAATTCCAGCCGGCCATGCTGGCCGCCTGCGTGGCAGCCGTGCGCGACGGCTACCGCGACCTCGATTTCTGCCGCCTGGAAGAAAAGGCCTTTGCCGCCTGTCCGTCGGAGTCGATCGACTATGCCGTCATGGAGCATACGGCCCACGCCGTGGTGCTGCCAGCCGCCATCGGCTGGAGCGATGTCGGTTCCTGGTCAGCCCTGTGGGAAGTGCAGCAGCGTGATGCCAGCGGCAACGTGGTGCGCGGCGATGTGTATCTCGATGACGTACGCAATTGCCTGGTGCGTGCGGAAAGCCGCATGGTCGCCGTGCTGGGCGTGCAGGACCTGGTGGTGGTGGAGACGGACGACGCGGTGCTGATCGCGCACAAGGGCCAGGTGCAGCGCGTCAGGCAGGTGGTGGAGCATTTGAAGCAGCAGGGACGCAGCGAATACCAGCAGCACCGCAAGGTCTACCGGCCATGGGGCAGTTATGAAGGCATCGATATCGGCGAGCGTTTCCAGGTCAAGCGCATCATCGTCAATCCTGGCGGCAAGCTGTCCTTGCAGATGCACTATCACCGTGCAGAACACTGGGTGGTGGTCAGCGGCACGGCCAGTGTCACCTGCGGTGACAAGGTGACCTTGCTGACGGAAAACGAATCGACCTATATTCCCATCGGCATGACGCACCGGCTGGAAAACCCGGGCAAGTTGCCTTTGTACATGATTGAAGTGCAGTCCGGCAGCTACCTTGGCGAGGACGACATCGTGCGGCTGGAAGATGTATACCAGCGCGTCTGATGGCTTGCCGGCCGAGATCCAAGAACATAGAAACTATTGACTCTCAGAATGATGCTATAAAGTAACTTTCCATTGGAGAATAGTTAACACATTTGATTGCTTTATGCTATGATTCTGCCTGGTTTGATTAGATAACTCATGCGGATGCAAGCGCGTCCGCACTCACGCTCGGTGGAATCGCATGACGAAAAATACGTATTCGGTGCTGGCGGCGCTGGCCTTTGCCGGTTCAGCCTTGTTCTCGCAGGCGGCAATGGCTGCGCCGGTCGACATCAGCTCCGTTCCTGGCGCCGTCAACCTGGCCGCCGGCGGCTCGCTGACCTTTGGCGACAAATTCAAGAACAATCAAAAAAGCAATTTTTTCAATGACTTGTTCACTTTCAACGTGACGCAGGCCAGCGATTTGAGCGTGATTCTGAGCGCGCGCAGCAGCAGCGCCGCGAATGGCCTGAACCTGACGGGTTTTGGCTTGTACAGCAGCGTCGGCAACACCTTGCTGCTGGGCGGCAACCAGTTGTTGACTGGTATCGATGACAAGTGGAGCTTGTCGTATGCCAACCTGGCCGCCGGCGCCTATTACCTGAAAGTCAGTGGCAATGTGGTCTCGAACACGGGCGCCGCCTTCAGCGCGAATGGCAGCCTGGTGTCGGCCGTGCCCGAGCCGGGCACGTATGCGATGCTGCTGGCAGGCCTGGGCTTGCTGGGCTTCGTGGCGCGCCGCCGCCAGAAGGCAGCCTGAGCGTTCTACGCCGTTCCTGATCCCTTTCGCATCTTATCCCGCGGCCAGTGCGTACTGGCTGCAGCACTCTTGGTGAAAAGTATGAAAAAATTCCTGCAATCCCTGTTTGTGGCCGCCATGTTTGCCGGCAGCAGCCTGGCCGCCCACGCGGCGCCTGTTGACCTCAGCCACGCGGCCGTGGACCTGACGCAAGACCTGCTCGACTATTCGAGCAGCGAACTGCTGGGCTCGTTTGCTCTGGCACCGGGCCAGCTGGCCGGCGCGGGCAACAACTTTTTCAGCGACAAATTTACCTTCAGCGTGACGGGTTTGAACGACCTGAGCGCATTGGCGACGTCGCTCAAGCCCAGCATCAATTCGGGCCTGACCCTGACCGGCTTTAGCCTGGGCAATGCCAGCGGCATCCTGTTCCAAGGCGCGCTGGACCTGGTCAACTACACGGCGCAGGACCAGGCCTGGAGCCTGGCGTCCGGCGCCACGCCGCTGGCCGCCGGCAACTATTTCCTGCAGATCGACGGCTATGTGGCCGCGCCGACAGGTGGCAGCTACAGCGGCATCCTGGCCGTCACGCCAGTGCCGGAACCGGAAACCTACGGCATGCTGCTGGCCGGCTTGGCTGTGCTTGGTTTCATGGCGCGCCGCCGCAAGCCGCAGGCTTGAAACGCATAGGCGACAAATAAAGACGGAGGCTGCGGCCTCCGTTTTTTTTTGTGCGTGGCGACATGGCGCTATAATCGGCAGGCACAGCTGGCCGCTGCGGGCTGGCTGCCTCGATCGACTTACCTTCCGATACCGACCCTTGCATAAACTTCTCTCTATTTCGCTGCTGCTGGCCACCGGCATGTCACGCGCCGATGCGCCCGCCGTCGCGCCGGGCCTGCAGCCGTCGCAACTGGCCATCGTCATCAATGATGCGGAACCGAACAGCGTGGAAGTGGGCGAGTATTACCGCCAGGCGCATGCCATTCCCGCCGCCAACGTGGTGCACGTGTCGATCCCGAACCGCCCCAAAAAGCTCAGCGCCGACCAGTTCGCACAGCTCAAATCGCGCATCGACGCCCAGCTCAAGCCGGAAATCCAGGCCGTGCTGATGGTGTGGAGCGCGCCGTACGCCGTCGAATGCAATTCCATCACCTCCGCCTTTACCCTGGGATATGACGGCGGCCAGTGCGTCAAGACCTGCGACGCGGGCAAGCCCAGCACGTATTTCAACAGCAATGTGGGCCAGCCGTTCGCCCAGATGGGGCTGCGCCTGTCCATGCTCCTGCCCGTCGATTACGTGGAAGAAGCCAAGGCGGTGGTCGACCGTGGCACGGCTAGCGGCTTTTCCATTCCCGCCGCCGGCGCGTACTATCTGACCACCAGCGACGGCGCGCGCAACAGCCGTGCCAGCTTCTTTCCGCCGGCCGGTGTGGTGCGCCAGCGCAAGCTGACGATCCGCAACCTGAAGACCGACACGCTGGAAGGCGCGCAGGACGTGATGGTCTACCAGACGGGCCTGGCCAGGGTGCCCAAGCTCGACACCTTGCGCTTCCTGCCCGGCGCCCTGGCGGACCACCTGACCTCGTTTGGCGGTGACTTGCAGGGCACGGCGCAAATGAGCAGCCAGCGCTGGCTTGAAGCGGGCGCGACCGCCAGTTACGGCACCGTCAGCGAACCGTGCAACCACTGGCAGAAATTTCCGAATCCCACCGTCCTGCTGCGCCGCTACCTGACGGGGATGACGGCGCTGGAAGCCTACTGGGGCAGCGTCGCATGGCCGGCCCAGGGGCTCTTCATCGGCGATCCGCTGGCGGCGCCGTATGCGGCGTTCCGGCGCTGAGGCAGGCGGGGATACGGATGCGTGGACGAAAAAAAAGGCTCTTGCGAGCCTTTTTTGAGATGGTTGCCGCTTATGCCCTGGCCTGGCGCTTGCGGCGCGCGGCAAATGCCACGAGGCCCAGGCCGGCCAATACCATGGCATAGGTGTGGGGTTCCGGAATGGCTGGCAGTTCCGTGGCGGTATCCTGGCGCCCCTGCAGGCCGCCGGCCGCACCGCCGCCGCCCATGCCGCCAAGGAAGCGTGGGGCAAGACCTCGCCTGCCGAGCGCGCCAATATCCTGAACCGCATCGCCGACCGCATCGAACAGAACCTGAGCCTGATCGCCACGGCGGAAACCATCGACAA
>NZ_NRDQ01000070.1 GCF_002878455.1 Janthinobacterium sp. AD80 | reverse complement strand
GTCAAGCCGCCACCGGCCACCGCCGCACCGGCCGCCACCGCGCAAGCGCTGCCGCCGCCTTCGTCGGCCGCGCAAAAGCTGTACACGGCGGCGCGCGCCGATATCCTGCAGGTGCGCGTGCTGCTGAAAAACGGCCGCACGCAGTCGTCCGTCGGCTCGGGCTTTTTGATCGGCACGGGCGACCTGGTGGTCAGCAACTATCATGTGGTGTCGCAGTTCGCGCTCGACCCCGATACCTATGTGGGCGAATGGGTCGATACCAGCGGCCAGCGCGGCAATGTGGAATTGCTGGCCGTCGACGTGCTGCACGACCTGGCCGTGCTGCGCGTGAACCGTCACGGCACGGGCTTTTTCAAGATGCCGGAACAGCTGGCGCCGCTGACGCAGGGACAGTACCTGTATTCGATGGGCAATCCGCTGGACCTGGGCTTCGCCATCTCGGAAGGCGCGTACAACGGCGTCGTCACGCGCAGCTTCTACGACCAGCTGATGTTTACGGGCCCCATCAATTCCGGCATGAGCGGCGGCCCCAGCGTCACGGCGGCCGGCGACGTGGCTGGCGTCAATGTCTCGAAACGCCTCGATGGCGAACTCGTCAGTTTCCTCGTGCCCGCCCGCTATGCCCAGCAATTGCTGGCCAAGGTGGCGCAGCAAGGCAAGCCGCCGAAAGACTTCAAGCCGCTGGTGACGGCGCAACTGCTGGCGCACCAGGAAGTGATGCTGGCGCGCCTGCTCGACACGCCGCTGAACCTGAAAGCCATGGGCCCCTACCGCGTGCCCGTGCGCGAATCGGACCAGATGCGCTGCTGGGGCCGCTCCAACGTCAAGGCAGACAAGCCCTACACGATCGACAACACCAGCTGCGCCATGGAGTCGGCCATCTTCATTTCCGGCGCCTTGCAGACGGGGCAGGTATCGATGCGCCATGAGTTCCTGCGCAGCAGCGAACTGGGCGCCCTGCGCTTTTCCGAGCTGGCCAGCGCGTCATTCAAGAACGAAAATTTCGGCAGCTATAAAAGCGCCAACCTGACGGGCCCCCATTGCACCGAACAGTTCGTCAAGAACAAGACCCTGCCCCTGCGCGCCGTGCTGTGCGTGCGCGCCTACCGCAAGTTTGCCGGCCTGTACGATTTTGCCCTGCTGGCGGCCAGCACCGATGAGCCACTGATGAACTTGCAAAGCCGCATCGATGCGCGCGGCGTGTCCTACGCCAACGGCATGCGCGCCACGCGCACCTTCCTCGAAGCGCTGTCGCGCGCGCCCTCCACCAACAGCAGCCGCAAGCCATGAAAGCGCCCTACTACATCGAAATCCTTGCCGACAATGGCGAGGTGCGGCAGCGCCAGCGCATCGAGACCCTGCCGATCCGCATCGGCCGCGGCTACGACAATGACTTCATCCTCGACGACGCGCATACGGCCGCCGCCCATGCCATCGTCGAGGACGACGGCGCAGGCGGCCTGCTGCTGCGCGACCTGGGCAGCCATAACGGCGTGATCCACCGTGGCCAGCGCCAGGTGCAGGTGGCCTTGACTGGCAACAGCATCGTGCGCCTGGGGCATACGCATTTGCGCGTGCGCGCCAGCGACCATCCGGTGGCGCCGGAACTGAGCGACACCACCATGCACAACTGGGAAGGCTTGCGTCCCGCCGTGGCCGGCCTGGCCATGATCGGCGCCTCGGCCGTCTTCAGCAACTGGCTCAGTGATGCGGAAGCCTTCGAGCCGATTGCCTACCTGATGGTCATCGCGTATGCGCTCGGTGGCGGCCTCATCTGGGCGTCGATCTGGGCCGTGGCCAACCGCCTGTTCGGCCAGACGGCGCGCTTCGGCCGCCACGTGTTCATCATCGGCTGCGGCCTGCTGGCCATGGAAGTGTGGGAACTGGGCAGCAATGTGGCAGCGTACGCGCTGTCGCTGGAGGCGCTCACGCGCTATGGCCGGCACATGTTCATCGCCATCGTCTGCGCCATGATCTACTACCACCTGTGCACGATCAAGCCGCAGCACCCGCGCCGCTTCGCGCTGGTGGCCGTGGTGCTGGCCATCATCGGCTCGGCCTTGATCTTGCTGAGCAATTTGCAAGTCCATGGCCGCCTGGCCGACGAGCCCTATATGTCCGTGCTCTACCCGCCCGCGCTGCGCCTGAGCCCGAACCAGACGACGGACGCCTTCTTCCGCGATGCGGCCGCCCTGCAGCGCGGCGTCGATGCCGAACGGGGCAAGGCGGCCAAGGGCGATGCGGAGGACGATGGCGACGAGTAAGCGCCAGCGCACCTACGCCTGACGTCAAAAAGCCCGCCGTGTCCTTGCAGACCGGCGGGCTTTTTCATGCGCGCCGTCAGGCGCGGGCATCGCTGAAACTTAGAACTTGGCTGGCTGCTTGCGGCGTGCCGTAAAGCCCAGCAAGCCCAGGCCGACCAGCAGCATGGCGTAGGTGGTCGGTTCCGGCACGGCCGAGATCAAGCCGTCATTTGCGCCGAAGCTGGCGAAATTGTTATTGCCGGCCTTGAACTGCACTTGCTGGCCGCCATCGCAGCAGCCTTCCAGGCCATAGATGCTCAGGGTATGGTTGCCGGCCGACAAGGCGCTCGAACCGCTGAGGAACTGGCTGCCATTGTTGTAGTTGCCTGCCCACCACATGTCGTTGCTCTTGAAGTCCAGCGCCACGCCGTCGAGGAACAGGGCGCCGCCCCTGCCGAAATCGACGCCGCTGCGGAAGCTCCAGGCGCCCGCATCGCTGGCGCTGACGCCAAAGTTGATGACGGATTTGAAGGCGATGTTCGAATTGCTGCCGAACAGGCTGCTGTTGTTCAGGTTGTCATAGCTGGCGACGCTTGTCGAGCCATAGCCGGCGCCCGGCGTGGCCACGGCGGCGTTCACGACGGACTGGTAGGCGGCGGCGGAGCTTTGCGCGCCGGCCTCCGAATAGCCGGTGGACAGGGTGATGGTGCTGGCGTTCGCGTGGGAAAACACACCAGCGACGATCAGGGACAAGGCGATTTTAGGCAAGTTTTTCATGATGGTATCCAGTCAATAAGTATTCAGTGGGCGCAGCAGGCGGAGTGGCGCTTGAGCTGAATACACGCTGCATTGAGGCGTGTCGGCGAAGCGCTAGAGATTGCAAGATGAGCGGTCGGGAACGTGACTTCCGCAGCGCGGACTCGCGGCGTGCCAAGGCGGCACTGCAAGCGTCCTGGAAAGGGTTCGGGTTCCCGGGACAAAGCCAGTCAATTGACGGGTCAGGTAAAACGTTGAATCTATTCTATATTAAATTCCTACAAGAAAAGTATTTTTCTTTTGACTACGGAAGATATTTTTCTAACAATGCCACGCTGAACAGGCAAAAGCAGGCTGTTCCGCCCTGCGCCAAGGGCTGCGCAGCCTTCCCGGCAGACCATGGCGTGTCGCGCCAGCGCCACAGCTGGCCCCGCCACTGTCGCATCTTGCGCATTTCTTTTCGCATGCCGCTGCACCACGCGGCGGGACAGCATGGCAAAATGCACTCACGCTACTGTCTATCCGATAAGGGGGAAAGAGGAAATGGTCGACCTGGAAGAACTACGCTATCTGGCACTGTCGTTTCCCGATACCACCGAGGAAGAACACCACGACCGTCCGGCCTTCCGCGTGGGCGGGAAGATCTTTGCCACCCTGCCCGACGATGAGCACATCAACGTTCTGCTCGATGCGGAAGCGGCACATATCGCCACCGTCATCACCCCCGCCGGCTGCGAAAAGCTGTGGTGGGGCGAGCGCCTGGCGGGCATCACGGTGCGCCTGGCCGATGCCGAACTCGACATGCTGGCCGCCGCCCTGACGGCCGCATGGCGACGCAAGGCGCCCAGCGACCTGGCCAAGACCATCGACCAGGCCGGCTAAAAGAGCCGGCTACATCGGCCAGTTGCGCAACAGCAGCGCCACCATCTGGTGCAGCTGTTCGCGCGAGACCCCGGCGGCGGCCTGGATGGCCATGCCCTGCGACAAGGTCACGACAAAGCGCGCCTGCTGCTCGGGGCAGGAGTCCGGCGGCAAATCACCCTCCTGCTTCGCGCGCCGCAAACGGTCGCGCAGCTTGATTTCACCGCGCAGGCGGCGCGCAAACAATTCATCGCGGATCGGCAAGGCATCGTCGCTGCAGGCCAGCGCCGCATTCACGCCCATGCAGCCGTGCGGGCCGTCGGGCATGGTTTGCGCGTCGACATACTGCGTCAGCAAGGCTTCCACTACCTGGCGCGCCGTCGGCTGCTCCAGCGCCGCGTCGAAAAACCGCATGCGCGTATCGCTGTAGCGCTCCAGGGCCTTGTGGAACAATTGTTCCTTGTTGCCGAAAACCGCATACAGGCTGGGCCGGTTCATGCCCATGGCTTTCGTCAATTCGGGCAGCGAGCTGCCTTCATAGCCTTTTTCCCAGAACACTTTCATGGCGCAATCGAGCGCCTCATCCGCGTCGAACGTGCGTGGCCGTCCCGTTTTCGCCTTCAGCGCTGGCTCTTTTTTCTCTTGTTTCATACCGTTCGGTAAAAAATTGTGACAAGGATTTTAATTCCCGGATATTATATACCGACCGGTTAAAAACCTCCCGCTATTCAGGAACCCACCATGCACGCACCCAACAACTCTCCGGCGCAGGCCGATACGCCCGCCGCCAGCGACGATACCGCCGCGGCGCCCTGGCTGGCCGTCCTGTCCGTCGGCATCGGCGCCTTTGCCCTCGTCACCTCCGAATTCCTCCCCGTCGGCCTGCTGCCCGCCATGGCCGCCGAACTGGCCATCAGCAAGGGCCAGGCGGGGCTGATGATCACCACGCCCGGCATCGTTGCCGCGTTTGCCGCCATCTTTGTCACCGTCGGTTCGGGCCGGCTGGACCGCCGCATCGTGCTGCTGGCCCTCACGGCCCTGCTGATCGCCTCGAACCTGCTGGTGGCGCTGGCGCCATCGTATGGCGCGATATTGCTGGGCCGCGCCATGCTGGGCGTGGGCGTGGGCGGTTTCTGGGCCATCGGCAGCGCCATCGGCCCGCGCCTCGTGTCGCCGCAGCACGCCTCGCGCGCCATGTCCATCATCTTTGCCGGCGTCTCGCTGGGCACGGTGGCGGGCGTGCCGGCCGGCGCGCTGGTGGGCGAACTGGTGGGCTGGCGAGTCGCCTTTGGCGCGGCCAGCGCCATCGCCGTGCTGGTCTTCATCGGCCAGCTGTTCCTGCTGCCCAAGCTGCCGCCGACGCAAGCCATCCGCCTGCGCCAGCTGCCGATGATTTTCGGCATCCGCAAGGCGCGCCTGGGGCTGATCGCCACGGCCATGCTGTTTACAGGCCAGTTCGCCGCCTACACGTATATCGCGCCCTTCCTCACGCAGGTGTCGCACCTGGCCGCCGGCACCGTCAGCGCCATGCTGCTGGTGTATGGCGCATCCGGCTTCATCGGCAATATCGTCGGCGGCTGGGCGGCCGGGCGCCACGAGCGTTCAGCCCTGATGGTGACGGGCGCCGTGCTGGGCGTGTCGACCCTGGCGCTGGCCGCGCTGGGCAGCCATCAGGTGACGGCGATGCTGCTGGTGGCGATCTGGGGCTTCGGCTTTGGCGCCATGCCGATCGCCGTGCAAACGTGGATGTTCAAGGCGGCGCCGCATTTGATGGAGGGCAGCAGCGCGCTGTTCGTGGCCATCGTGCAAGTATCGCTGGCGTCGGGTGCCTTGCTGGGCGGCCTGGCCGTCGATCACCTGGGCGTGGCCAGCGCCATGGTGGTGGGCGGCCTGTTTGCTCTCGGCTGCGCCTTGACCATCGGCATCTTCGGCAAGCCGCAAGCCACGGCAGCCGTGACCGCTGGCGTGGCTTGCAAGGCAGGAGCTTGAGGCAATCTCAGATGCGTCCTCGGCGAAATTCACCGAGGAATTTTTTGACTTCGGCCGGCGTCATCACGACATCCGCATCGCCGTGATACGCATACAGGAAAGGTATGCCGCCCAGGCGGTCCGTCAGCTTGGCGAACAGCAAGAAACGGCTGCCCAGCGGATAGCGCTGCAGGTCGCTCAGGCGGCGCGCGCACTGCACGGCCAGTTCCGGCGAAAAGGCCTGGCCCGGCACGGGGCGGATTTCCACCTTGCCATTGACGGACCGCGATTCGACGGCGACATGCCGGTATGCATAAGTATCTCGGGCCATGTTGCCACCTTGTCTTGAGTAAAGGCGCCATCTTAAGCGAAGTGGGCGCCTGCCGTGTTACTGCGCCACGATGCGCAGCAAGCGCCCGTTGTCTTCATCTGTCAGCGCATACAGATAGCCATCCGGCCCCTGGCGCACGTCGCGCACGCGCGCGCCGATGGCCAGGCGGTCCTGCCCCGTCACCTTGCCGCTGGCATCGACGGCGATGCGGCGGATATCCTTGGCCGCCAGGCCGCCGCTGAAGACGCTGCCGCGCCAGGCGGGAATCTTGTCGCCCGTGTAGACGGCCAGGCCCGACGGCGCCGGCGACGGCACCCAGGCCACGCTCGGGTTGAGCATGCCCTCCACCTCGTGCTTGCCAACGGCTTCATGCGTCTTGTAGTCGGCGCCATAGCTTTGCAACGGCCAGCCGTAGTTGCCGCCTGCCACCACCAAGTTCAGTTCATCGCCGCCATACGGGCCGTGTTCCGTGGCCCACACGCGGCCAGACACGGGATCGAGCGCCAGGCCCTGCACGTTGCGGTGGCCGTACGACCAGATTTCCGGCAAGGCGCCCTTGGCCGCCAGCGGGTTGCCGGGCACGGGCTTGCCCTCGTCCGTCAGGCGCAGGATGGAGCCCTGGTGCGTGGCCAGGTTCTGCGCCTGCTCGCGCGCCAGTCGGTCGCCGATGCGCAGCGGCGGGTTGCCGCCATCGGCCACGCTCATCAGCAAGCTGCCGTCCGGCAGCCACAGCAGGCGCGAACCGAAGTGCTGGCCGCCGCTCTTGTCCGTGGCCACCTTGAACAGGGTCTGGATGCCCGTCACCTTCTTGCCATCGAAGACGCCGCGCACCAGGGTCGTGCGGTTGGCATCATTGTTGCCCGTCGATAGCGTCATGTACACGCGGGGATTGGGCTTGCCGGCATCCTGCGGGTGGATGACGATATCGAGCAGGCCGCCCTGCCCGCCCGTAAAGACGGCCGGCATGCCTTCCAGCGCCACGTCGCTGAACGTCTTGCCATTCAGCAGGTGCAAGGTGCCCAGCTTGCTGGTAACGAGCGCGCGGCCCTCGCCCAGCCAGGCAATGCCCCACGGCTGGCGCACGCCCTGCGCGACAGTCTCGGCCTTCCAGCCCTGTTTGGCGGCGGGCGGCTCGCCCGTGGCTTGCAGTTCGGCATGGGCGGCCGGGGTAATGAATGCCAGGGCAGCCAGGGCGGCGAGCCAAGGGCGGCAGTCAGCAGGACGTGAAAACATGGGCAATCTCCATCAGTGGATGAGGCGGGCCAGCATTACCGAACCCGCCAGGGTCGTCAATCAGCGATATACGACATAGTATTTCACACCTGACGCTCCCACCTGCGCACTGCCTGCTTGCACCAGGGCCACATGATTTCCATTTCCACCATGGAAAATGTCCAGGCCATAACTGGCTTGGCCCTCAATGACAGGCAGGGGAATATCCACGTCAGGCAACAGGAGCGATCCGGCGATACTGAAGCGCCTGTAACTGGTCAAATATTCATTCGCAAAGTATGGCGAACCATTGTAGACGCTTCGCATGACGAGCGCTTCCCCGCGTGCGTCGGAGTGGCTGATCGCGATCATCTGGCCCGGCAGCCCCAGGTTGCCCACGAACCGCAAGGTATCCGTGTCAAAGTAATTCCCCATGACTGTAAACACCAGTTGCTCGGAGGCGGACAGGAACAGCGGCGAGCTCATAGGATAGTCGCCATGGTACGGGGAGTCGCCGGTGGTCAATATGGCGCCGCTCACCGGATCGACAGTAAAGTAATAGATGTCAGCCGGACTGATGCCTTCCGAAATCAGCAAGGCCTTGTTCTTCGTGGCGGCAAAGACGCCTCGCGTCACCCCATAGAATGAAAAACTGTCAGGCGACGCGGACGCGGCGCCCGTCAACATGTTCAAGGCCACTACCGCCGGTCTCATCCACGAAGATGTGGTCGATCCCGTCAGATAAACAATCCCGTCATCACGCAACGCCACTTCCGTATGCAGGCCACCGGTTCCCAGCGTGCGGATGATTTTCGCCGCCTCCAGATCGACCAGGCTTACGCTACCTTGCTGCAGCACGGCTGCCAGTTTGCCATTCTTGCTCAGGCTCAAGGCGATGCCGGGCAACGGCAACATCACGGACTTGATGACACCGGTGATAGGATGGACAATCTTCAGGGCATCCGGATCCGCCGCCACCGCCACCACGCGATCGAGCGAAGTGCTGTATTTGGCATACAGGGGCTTGAAGCCGAGCGGCACGACGGTCGGTACCGACGCGAGCACATTCAAGGTCATATAAGCCGTGTTCGCTGCCGCGCCGCTGCTGACTGTCAGCGACACAATATAAGCGCCAGCCACATCGGGGGTAAAGGCCAGCTGCGGCAAGGCGGACGACGCAATCGCCGCACCTGACGTGGCAGGACGGCTTTCCACCTTCCACAAATAGCTCAGCCTTGCGCCGTGCTCGTCATAGCTCAAAGCGCCGTTCGCCGCAACCGGCGAGCCGGCGATTGCCGTTTGCTGGCTGCGGTCTATGATGGCAACCGTATCCAGAATGACATTGTATGGCGAGCGGTTCGCAGCGTCGAAGACATACACTGTCTCGGCATACGCGCCCTTGCTATCCGCACCGCGCGCCCGGACCTTGTACTGTCCCAGCACGTCGGGAGAGAAACGTGCCACCTGGCCGGCAATGCGCAGGCCGGATGCGCTGCCAGCCGGTTTCTCGATGAGGTCCCAGGTAGTCGTCACCGCATCGCCATCGGCATCGGTACTGCCCGTGGCATCGAGGACGATAGCCGATCCCGCCGACACGCTCACAGGCGGCTTGACGACGGGTTCCGCCGTAAAGCTGGCATTGACCACGACCGCCGTATTTGGCACCCGGTTATTCACCAGTACTGTGGCGTTTTTTTCCGCAAAGCCGCCCTTGCTATTCGTCACGCGCAGCCTGAAGACATAACTGCCCAGCACATCGGCCTGGAATACCAGCTTCGCGGCGCTGGCATTTGCCAGATTCAAGGTACTGCCCGCTGGCTTGCTAACAATGCTCCAGGCAAAACTCAAGGCATTGCCGTCCGCATCTTTGCTACCGCCCGCATCGAGTTCGATAGGCGCCCCCATGCTGCCCGTCGCGTCAGCGCCATCAGCGGCTGCCGAAACGGCACCGGCAAACAAAATGGCAGGCTGCGGCACCGTCGCCACTGGCGGCAGTGCCGCAGCATCGCCGCCGCCACCACCGCACCCCGCCAGCATGACCATGACCAGCATGCCCGCTCCCAGCCAGCGCATTGCCGGCCCCTGTATACGACTGCGCATATGGATCCGTTCTCTCAGTATTTCCGTGGTGATGAATGACGTCTTGTCGCATCCAAAAAAATTGCCGAACGCATATTATCATGTGAATAACATTTAATATTCACAAAATATCACCCACGGAAATAATTTTTATCAAGAAACATCAGGCATGGGCGGCCACCGCCAACATTAAAAAACTTTAACGATATGCAAAGGCTGGCGTAAGCGCCGGGCTGGCGCTGTAGCAGATTGATCCGGCACCCTGGCCAGCCTGCTGGCGCTGGCCATGTCCGCCGCGCCACCATGCCGCGGCGCAAATGCACGGTGGCGCGCTGCGCCTGCAAGACAATGGCCAGGGATTGCCGTCCGTGCCGTGCCTGAGCTTGCGGCGGTGATGGTGATGGTGATGGTGATGGTGATGGTGATGGTGATGGTGATGGTGATGGTGATGGTGATGGTGATGGTGATGGTGATGGTGATGGTGATGGTGATGGTGATGGTGATGTCGGATTACGCGCTTTGCGCTACTCCGACCTACCAGGGCGCGCATTGAGCGCGTAGGTCGGATGAGCACGGCACAGCCGTGCGTAATCCGACATATTGTTGATGACAGCAATAAGCCTGTTAGGGCGAATTAGCGGCGGCGCGCCGCGTAAGCCCGACACACTGCTGATGCCTGCCCGGTTCAAGCCCGCAGCAGCAAGGCCACGGCTTCCGCGGCAATCCCCTCTTCACGCCCCAGATACCCAAGCTTTTCATTCGTCTTGGCCTTGATGTTGACCTGGCCCACACTCACGCCCAGGTCTGCGGCCACGTTGGCGCACATGGCGGCGATGTGCGGCGCCATCTTCGGGCGCTGGGCGATGATGGTGGCGTCGATGTTGCCGATCACGTAGCCCGTCGCCTGCACGCGGCGCACGGCTTCGCGCAGCAGGGTGCGCGAATCGGCGCCCTTGAATTGCGCGTCCGTGTCGGGGAAATGGCGGCCGATGTCGCCCAGCGCGGCCGCGCCGAAGATGGCGTCCGTGATGGCGTGCAGCAGCACGTCGGCGTCGGAATGGCCGAGCAAGCCCAGGTGATGCGGAATCTTCACGCCGCCGATGATCAGGTCGCGGTTTTCCACGAGGGCGTGGCAGTCATAGCCCTGGCCGATGCGAAATGGGAGGTCGGGAGTGTTGGTGATCGTCATGCGCTCTTTCGGTTCAGGATTCAAGGATGGGCCAAATACAGTTCGGCCGTGTGGATGTCACGCGGCAGGGTCACCTTCAGGTTGCGCGGGTGGCCCTCGACGAGTCTGGGCGCCAGGCCCAGCGCTTCGACGGCGCTGGCGTCGTCGGTAATCGCCTGCGGATCGGGCGCTTCGGACAAGGCTTTGTGCAACAAGGCATAGCTGAACATTTGCGGCGTCTGCGCCAGCCACAGGCCGTCGCGCGGCACCGTCTGCGCCGACACATTCCCCACGCCTGCCCGCTTGACGGTATCGACCACGGGCAAGGCCAGCAAGCCCCCGGCCGGATGGTCACCCACTTCGGTAATGAGTTTTTCGATCAGCGCCGGCGTCAGGCCGGGCCGCGCCGCGTCGTGCACCAGCACCTGGTCGTGCGCCTGCAGGCTGCCGTGCAAGGCTTGCAGGGCGTTCAAGATCGTTTCCATACGCGTGGCGCCGCCGCAGCGCAGCACCGATACGCCAGACCCTGCGCCGTGCTCCTGCACCACCGAGTCGATCACGCCGTCATCGGCGCTGACGACGACATACGTGTGCGCGATGAGAGGGCTGGCCATAAAGGCGTCGAGCGCGTGGCGCAGCATGGGCTTGCCGGCGATGGGTAAATATTGCTTGGGACTGCCCGCTTGCATGCGTGCGCCCACGCCGGCGGCGGGGATCAGCGCAAAGTAACGGACGCTATTCGGTACTGCTACTGTCATGCCATTCCTTGTCTAGTTGGCGGGCGATGCCTTGCCCGCCAGGATGTTCTGGATGTCGCCCTTGCAGGCCTTGCCCAGGCGCGCATATTCCTGCGGAGAATCGATGGCGGCCTGCAAGGTTTCCACCTTGCGCATTTCCGCCTTGATGTAGGGCAGCCAGCCCGTGTCGATCTCGCGCGCCAGCGCCGCCTTGGCCGTGCCGCGCGGCGCATACAGGGGGCGCGCCTCGAAGCGCCTGGCCAGCGCGGCGCGCACGGTCTTTTCCACCTTGGGCAAATGCTCCATATAGGTTTTCATGTGCCGCAGCTCATGCGCCAGTATCTCATCATACGCGCAGCTGCCGGGAGCGAACTCGCGTCCGATATAGATCACCACGGGCGCGTAGGTAATCTTGACGGTGATTTGCGGCGCCACACATTCGTAGCCGCTGGCGGGGTCTTGCAGCATGGGACCGGCCAGGCCAATCTGCACCTGCGAATCCGTCTTCGTCAGGCCCAGCACCCAAGTGTTGGCGCGCGCCATGCCTTTCATTACCGTCAGCGCCTTGTACGGCAGATGCGTGTCGATGCTGTAGCCGTTCTGCTGCGCCGTCAGCACGGACACCGTCTTGCTGATGCTGTCTTCGCAGCGCACCTGGAACGGCGTGCGCGTCTGCGCCTGCGCACCGCAGGCGGCAGCCGCCAGCAACAGGAAGATGGCCGTGCGCATGGATGGGATCAGGCCGGCTGCCAGGCGCCGCTGGTGATCTTGTCGAGCCAGAAGATGCCGATCACGGTTTTCACATCCGTGATGGTGCCATCCCTGACCCAGTCCAGCAGCTGCGGCACGGTGGCCGTGAACGTTTCCAGGAATTCACCGTCGTCGAGACGGCGCTCGCCCGCCACCAGGCCGCGCGCCAGGTACAGCTCCAGGTGCTCATCCGAATAGGCGATGGCGTTATGGATGGTGGAGACGAATTGCCAGCTTGTTGCCGTGTAGCCTGTCTCTTCCAGCAGCTCGCGCTGGGCGCAGGCCAGGTGCGCTTCGCCCGCGTCGATCTTGCCAGCGGGGAATTCGATGAAGACCCGCTCCAGCGGATAGCGGTATTGGCGCTCCATCAGCACCGTACCATCGTCGAGCAGCGGCAGGATGACGACGGCACCCGGATGCAAAATGAATTCGCGCGCCGTGATCTTGCCGTCCGGCAGCGTCACCCGGTCGCGCTGCACGCGCAGGAAGCCACCCTCGTAGACGATCTCGCCGTCCACCTTGGTTTCAATCAATTGCGTATCAGTGGCTTGGGTATCCATGGAATTCCTTTATTCAATAAAAAACGGCGCCAGAGGCGCCGCTTTCGGAGGGTAGGAACACTGACAAAACCGTCGCGAGCGGCAGTGATTTGTGGCTGAGAAGCGGAGCTGTGCTGTAGCACAGTGAGCATCACAGGCCGCAAAGCGCGACGCGCAGCAGGTTTGATCAGCGTTCTAGCGGCGTTTGCGTAAATAACGGCTCACAAACCCCGGGAAAGCCAGCACCAGGAACAGGCAGCCGGTGATGGCATAGAACTCCCACGTCTGCGGGAAGCCGTTGCCGATGCGCGCTTCGAGCGCGAACGCCACGGCGCCGACGACGAAGTACAGCACCACCATCTCCAGCAGGCGCAGTGCCAGCGGCTTGCGCCAGCCCTGCTCCGCTGGTGCGGCCTTTTTCAAAGGCACGGCGGCAAACAGTTTCTCGTTAAAGAAAGGCAGGTTGGCACCCAGGATGCCCAGGGCGATCACCAGCCAGCTGGAGACGGTGACATCCATCGGTCAGGACGCCAGGGTCTTGCTGATGGCCGAAGCGCAGGCCGCCAGGATGCTGTTCGGCATCACGCCCAGCGCCAGGACAAACACGCCGTTCAGGGCCAGCATCACGCGCATGTCGCCATGCACGACCAGCGCATTGCTGTCGGTCGGCTCGTCAAACCACATCATTTTCACCACGCGCAGGTAGTAGAAGGCGCCGATCAGCGAGAACAGCACGGCAGCGATGGTCAGCCACAGCTGGCCCGTGGCCAGCACGGATGCCAGCACCGAGTACTTGGCCATGAAGCCCATCAGCGGCGGCACGCCGGCCAGCGAGAACATGAACAGGGTCATGACCAGCGCGAAGATCGGGCTGCGTTTGCCCAGGCCCTTGAAATCGGCCAGTTCTTCCGCTTCGAAACCGTTACGTGCCAACAACATGATCACGCCGAAGGTACCCAGGGTGGTGAACACATAGGTGATGACGTAGTACATCGAGGCGCCGTAGGCGGTGGCTGCGCCAGCCGCGTTCAGGGTGTTGTTCGGCGCGTCAACGGTGCCCGACAGCAGACCCAGCAGAACGAAGCCCATTTGCGCAATGGTCGAATACGCGAGCATACGCTTCAGGTTGGTTTGCGCGATCGCGGTAAAGTTACCGATAGCCAGCGACATCACGGCCAGTACCAGCAGCATCTGCTGCCAGTCATGCGCCATCGGCAGCAAGCCCTCGCCCAGCAAACGCAGGGTGATGGCAAACGCGGCCAGTTTCGGCGCGCCGCCCAGCAGCAGGGTCACGGCCGTTGGCGAACCCTGATACACGTCAGGCACCCACATGTGGAATGGCACGACGCCCAGTTTGAAGGCCAGGCCGGCAACCAGGAACACCAGGCCGAAGACCATGATGGTGCCGTTGGTCTTGCCGTTTTCCAGCGCCACGCGCAGTTCGCCCAGGTCCAGGGTGCCGGACGCGCCGTACAGCATCGAGATACCGTACAACATGAAACCGGAAGCCAGTGCGCCCAGGATGAAGTATTTCATGGCCGCTTCCGTGGCCTTGGCATTGTCACGGCGCAGGGCGATCAGCGCGTACAGCGACAGCGACATCAGTTCCAGACCCAGGTAGATGATCAGGAAGTTGTTGGCCGAGATCATGATCATCTGGCCCAGCAGTGCAAACAGGGCCAGCACGTAGAACTCGCCGCCCAGGTTACCCGACAGCATGTTGCGGTCGGTAGCGTAGGCACGCGAGTAGATCAGGGTCAGCGCCACGGCGCCGTACGAGAACAGTTTCAGCAGCTGCGACATCGGGTCCGACACGAACATATTGTGGAACGTGTAGACGGTGGTGCCCGCGTTGAAGTCGCCCACGGTCAGCAAGGCGCAGCCGGCCAGGGTCAGCAAGGACAGCGCATAGGTGATCGTGCGCTTCGCCGCAGGCAAGAACATATCGATCAGCAAGAGCGCCGACGTGGCGATCAGCAGAAAGATTTCCGCGTACAGCGGTACCAGATTAGGTGCATTAGTCATGTTATCGGTCTTCTATTTAAGGCAACTTGCTGGTGGCGACATGCTGCAGCAGGTCAGCAACCGAAGTTTGCATCGTGTCGGTGAACGGGGCTGGGTACAGACCCATTACGAGCACGGCGATGGCCAGTACAGCAAGCATGAAGAATTCACGTTTGTTGATATCGGTCAGTTCAGCCACATGCTTGTTCTTGATCTTGCCGAACACCACGCGCTTGGCCATCCACAGCGAGTACGCCGCGCCCCAGATCAGTGCCGTTGCAGCCAGCAGACCAATCCAGAAGTTGTATTTCACCGCGCCCAGGATCACCATGAACTCGCCGACGAAGCCGGACGTCGCTGGCAAGCCGCAGTTGGCCATCGAGAACAGCACGAAGAAGGCGGCAAATTTCGGCATGCGGTTCACGACGCCGCCGTAGTCGGCGATGTTGCGGGTATGCATGCGGTCATACAGCACGCCGATGCACAGGAACATCGCGCCGGAGATGAAGCCGTGCGAGACCATCTGCACGATACCGCCCTGCACCGAGATGTCGTTGAACATGAAGAAGCCCAGGGTGACAAAGCCCATGTGCGCGATCGACGAATAGGCGACCAGTTTTTTCATGTCCGTTTGCACCAGGGCAACCAGACCGATGTAGATCACGGCGATCAGCGACAGGGTGATCATGAAGCCCGACAGGTAGTGGCTGGCGTCCGGCGTGATCGGCAGCGAGAAACGCAGGAAGCCGTAGGCGCCCAGTTTCAGCATGATGGCGGCCAGCACGGCGGAGCCGCCCGTCGGCGCTTCCACGTGGACGTCCGGCAGCCACGTGTGGACCGGGAACATCGGCACTTTGACGGCAAACGCCATCAGGAAGGCCAGGAAGATGAAGATCTGCTCGTTCATCGTCAGCTTGAACGCGTGCCAGGCCAGGATGTCGAAGGTGCCCGATACATTGCGCAGGTAGATGATGGCAACCAGAGTCAGCAGCGAACCGAAGAAGGTGTACAGGAAGAACTTGAACGACGCGTACACGCGGTTCGAACCGCCCCAGATACCGATGATGATGAACATCGGGATCAGGGTTGCTTCAAAGAAGAAGTAGAACAGCAAGCCGTCCAGCGCGCAGAACACGCCGATCATCAGGCCCGACAGGATCAAAAACGATCCCATGTACTGGGCGACGCGCTTCTCGATCACTTGCCACGCCGAAATGACGACGATGACGGTGATGAAGGCCGTCAGTGGCACGAACCACAGCGACAGGCCGTCGATACCCAGCGAGTACCAGATATTGAAGGTTTCAATCCACGGTGCTTTTTCGACGAATTGCATGCCGTGTGCGGCGTTGTCGAAATGCTGGATCAGCGGCAAGGTGCACAGCATGCTGAGCACCGCGCCAGCCAGCGACAGCCAGCGGGTAAAGCCCGCTTTGCTGTCACGGCCGAGAGCCAGGACCAGGACGCCGCAAATGATCGGCACCCAGATCGACAGACTCAGGTAAGGAGGTAGTGTAGAAATCGTAGACTGCATCATGGTTCTCAGTATTCTTTTATCAGGTCAGCTTACTTAGCGGGCCAGAATGGCAGGAAATAGATCAGGAAGCCCAGCACGCCCAGGATCATCACGAATGCATAGTGATAGATGTAGCCGGTCTGCAGCACTCGCGACAGCGAGGACAGCCAGGCGACGACCTTGGCGCTACCGTTGACCAGCAGGCCATCGATCAGCTTCTTGTCACCGAAGTTCCACAGGCCATTACCCAGCAAGCGGGCACCGCCGGCGAACACGACTTCATTGAACTTGTCCATGTAGTACTTGTTGTCCAGCAGGGTGTGGATCGCGTGGAACTTGGCAAAGAACCAGGCCGGTACGCGCGGGTTGACCATGTAGCAGTAGTAGGCTGCCACCACGCCGGACAATGCCAGCCAGAACGGTGCCGTCGACAGGCCATGGATCGCCATCGCCATTGCGCCGTGGAATTCGTGCGACAACTCTTCCATTGCTGGATGGTTTTCGCCGACGAAGATCACGCCCTTGAAGAAATCGCCATGCAGCATCGGGCCGATGGTCAGGTAGCCGATGATCAGCGAAGGAATCGCCAGCATCACCAGCGGGAACCAGACGACGAATGGGGACTCGTGCGGCTTCTGGCCAGGCTCCAGACCGTGGTGCGCGTGGTCGTCCTCTTCCTCTTCGTGATGGTCGTCATGCGCGTGGGCATCATGCTTGGCCGCAGGCGCGTGATGGTCGTCGTGGCCGTGCGCGTGTGGCTGGCCGAAACGTTCCTTGCCATGGAAGACGAGGAAGTACATGCGGAACGAGTAGAAGGCGGTGACGAACACGCCAGCCAGCACGGCGAACTGGGCAAAGCCAGCGCCCCAGATGTGCGTTGCTTCGACGGCTTCGATGATGCTGTCTTTCGAGTAGAAACCGGAGAACAGCGGCGTGCCGATCAGGGCCAGCGAACCGATCAGGGAAGTGATCCAGGTGATAGGCATGTACTTGCGCAGGCCACCCATGTTGCGGATATCTTGATCGTGGTGCATGCCGATGATGACGGAACCGGCGCCCAGGAACAGCAGTGCCTTGAAGAATGCGTGCGTCATCAGGTGGAACACGGCCACCGAGTAGGCGGACGAACCGAGCGCCACGGTCATGTAGCCCAGCTGCGACAGGGTCGAGTAAGCGACGACGCGCTTGATGTCGTTCTGAATGATGCCCAGGAAGCCCATGAACAGTGCCGTGATGGAACCGATCACCAGGATGAAGGACAGTGCCGTGTCGGACAGTTCGAACAGCGGCGACATGCGCGAGACCATGAAGATACCGGCCGTCACCATCGTCGCGGCGTGGATCAGTGCCGAGATCGGGGTAGGACCTTCCATCGAGTCAGGCAGCCACACGTGCAGCGGGAACTGCGCCGACTTGCCCATCGCGCCGATGAACAGGCAGATGCAGGCCACGGTCAGCAGGGCCCAGTCGGTACCAGGCAGGCTCAACAGTGCCAGTTCGTCTTTCTTGGCGAACACTTCCTGGTAGTTCATGGTGCCGGCATAGGCCAGCAGCAGGCCAATGCCCAGGATGAAGCCGAAGTCGCCCACGCGGTTGACGAGGAACGCCTTCATGTTGGCCACGATGGCCGTCGGACGCTGGTACCAGAAACCGATCAGCAGGTAAGAGACCAGGCCCACGGCTTCCCAACCGAAGAACAGTTGCAGGAAGTTGTTGGCCATGACCAGCATCAGCATCGAGAACGTGAACAGCGAGATGTAGGCGAAGAAGCGGTTGTAGCCTTCGTCGTCCTTCATGTAGCCGATCGTGTAGATGTGCACCATCAGGGACACGAAGGTGACCACGCACATCATCATCGCCGACAGCGAATCGATCTGGAAGCCCACTTCCATCTTCAGGGTGCCGATCGTCATCCAGTTATAGATGGTGCCGTTGAACGTCGCGCCATCGAGTACGGCCAGCAGCGTGTGGACGGACAGGATGAGTGCAATCAGAACGCCCAGGATCGTCGCGGTATGCGACGTCTTGCGTCCGACCAAATTACCCAGGAACTGGGTGCCAAGCAAACCTGCAATCGCGGCACCGGCCAGCGGCGCCAGCGGTACGGCAAGAAGGAGGTTAGGGTTGAGGAGTTGCCCCGCCATGATGAACCTTAATCGTTATTATTCGAGAGATCGAGTCTGAAAAACATCAGCCTTTGAGGCTGTCCAGGTCTTCGACGTTGATGGTATCCAGATTACGGAACATCACCACCAGAATAGCCAGACCGATAGCCGACTCAGCGGCGGCAACCGTCAGGATGAAGAAAACGAAGATCTGACCGGCCGCGTCGCCCATGAAATGGGAGAACGCGATGAAATTCATATTCACCGCCAGCAGCATCAATTCGATTGCCATCAGCAATACGATGATGTTCTTGCGGTTCAGGAAAATACCGACGATCGAGATTGCGAACAGGATCGCGCCCAGGACCAGAAAATGTGTGAGCGATAATGTCATGGTGCCTCCTTAACTTCCGGCTCAGCCGCAGGACGCTCGACAACCGCGTCCATCTTGATGATCTTCAGGCGGTCGTTGCGCTTGACGCGCACGGCATCGCCTGGAGCGAAATGCTTGGTGTCCTTGCGTTTGCGCAGGGTCAGTGCAACGGCGGCAACGATGGCCACCAGCAGCACGACGGCGGCGATCTCGAAGGCGAACACGTATTTCGTGTAGATCAGCATGCCCAGTTCCTTGGTGCCGCCCAGGTTCACGTTCACCGGCGCGATGCTCGGCGCAAAGTTACGGAAACCGTGCCACAGGACAGCGGCCATTTCCAGCACGATGATCACGCCCACCGTCACGGACAACGGCAGATAGCCCCAGAAGCCTTCGCGCATGCGGTCGATATTGATATCGAGCATCATGACCACGAAGAGGAACAGCACCATCACGGCGCCGACATACACCAATACCAGCACGATGGCCAGGAATTCAGCTTGCAGCAGCATCCAGATGCCGGCCGCGGAGAAGAAGGACAGTACCAGGAACAGCACTGCGTGGACCGGATTACGGGCCGTGATGACGCGCGTCGCTGCCAGAATCAAGATCAGCGCGAAGGCGTAAAACAAAATTGTTTTAAAGTCCATAAAAAACCCAATAGACGTACAGATGAACGAGGGGCGCGCCGCAGCCTCTCAGCTGCGGCGCATCCATCAGCGATAAGGTGCGTCGGCGGCGCGCGCAGCGGCGATGTCATTTTCATAACGATCACCTACGGCCAGCAACATCTCTTTCGTGTAATACAAATCCCCGCGTTTCTCGCCGTGGTATTCCAGGATTTGCGTCTCGACGATCGAATCGACCGGGCAGGACTCTTCGCAGAAACCGCAGAAGATGCACTTGGTCAAGTCAATATCGTAACGCGTGGTGCGGCGCGAACCGTCGTCACGCTGTTCCGATTCGATCGTGATGGCCATCGCCGGGCAAACCGCTTCGCACAGTTTGCAGGCGATGCAACGTTCCTCGCCGTTCGGGTAGCGGCGCAGCGCGTGCAAGCCACGGAAACGCGGCGAGATCGGTGTCTTCTCTTCCGGGAATTGCACCGTGATCTTGCGCGAAAACATGTACTTGCCTGTCAGCGCCATGCCCTTGATCAGCTCGCCTAACAAGAGGCTGCTGAAGAAATCTTTTACCTTATCCATTCGTATGCACTCTCTTACTTCCAAATATTCCAGGATGTCTGCATCCAGGCAGCGACGAAGACCAGGTAGACCAGCGTCAACGGGATAAACACTTTCCAGCCGAGGCGCATGATCTGGTCATAACGGTAGCGTGGGAACGTACCGCGTACCCAGATGAACACCGAGACGATGAAGAAGGTTTTCGCGAACAGCCAGAAGAAGCCGCCGAAACCACCCCAGAACTCCAGGAAAGCAAATGGTGCGGACCAGCCACCGAGGAACATGATCGAAGCCAGGGCGCCGATCAGGATCATGTTGGCGTATTCGGCCAGCATGAACATGGCGTAGGCCATGCCCGAGTACTCGACCATGTGGCCGGCAACGATTTCCGACTCGCCTTCGACGACGTCGAACGGGTGGCGGTTGGCTTCAGCCAGGCCCGACACCAGGTAGATGACGAACATCGGCAGCAGCGGCAGCCAGTTCCACGACATGAAGTTCACGCCTTTTTCGGCGAAGTAGCCGATTTGCTGGCCGCCGACGATGTCGATGAAGTTCAGGCTGCCCGAGACCATCAGCACGATGACCATCACGAAGCCCATCGGGATTTCATACGAAATCATCTGTGCCGACGCACGCATGGCGCCCATGAACGAGTACTTCGAGTTCGAAGCCCAGCCGGCGATGATGATGCCGTAGACTTCCATCGAGGTAATCGCCAGCAGCAGCAGCAAGCCCGCATTGACGTTGGCCAGCACGGCTTCCGGACCGAACGGCACGACCGACCAGGCGGCCAGGGCCGGCATGATGGTCATGATCGGGCCGATCACGAACAGGCCCTTGGCGGCCTTGGCCGGGATGATGATCTCTTTGAACAAGAGTTTCAGCGCATCGGCGATCGGCTGCAGCAAGCCCAGCGGACCCACGCGGTTCGGGCCGACGCGGATCTGGATCCAGCCGATCAGCTTGCGCTCCCACAGGGTGGCGTAAGCAACCAGACCCATCAGCGGCAACAGCACGCACAGGATCTTGATCAGGGTCCAGAAGAACGGCCAGGTACCGCCCAGCAAATCCTGGCCGGTACTGTTGATGACGTTTACAAATTCAGGCAGAGCCATCAGATTTTCCCCTCTGCTGTTTCAACTGTGATGTCACCGAACATGCCGCCCAGGCCAGCCGTCGAGGCATGCGCCGCCGACACTTTGACCACATTGGCTGGCAGGCCGGCGTGAATGGCCGCCACCAGGATGGCGCTGCCGGAGCCTTGCGCCACTTTGACCTTGTCGCCCGCCTTGATGCCCAGCTTGCCAGCCAGTTCGGCGGACAGGTGGGCTTGCGGCGTGGCGCCATCGACCGTGCGTTGCAAAGGCTCGGAGCGGCGTACCAGCGCGTCGGCGAAGTAGATCGGCACGTCGGCGATGCGTTGCAGCGCAGGCGAAGCCGGTGCGTAGCTTGCCGCTTCCGGCGCGTTCTTGGCGATGTTGTTCAGCTGTGCCGACAGGTCGGTCACGCCGGCACCAAACGCTTCGTCGCGGATCGCTTCGGAGGTGTCGTAGTCGAAACCGGCCAGGCCCAGGATGTTGCCCAGGACGCGCAGCACTTTCCAGGCTGGACGGGTTTCCGCCAGCGGTTTCACGGTGCCGTTGAAGCTTTGCGCGCGGCCTTCGCAGTTGACGAAGGTGCCCGAGGTTTCAGCGAACGGGGCGATCGGCAGCAAGACATCGGCGTAGTCCATGCCATGCTTGAAGGCCGACATCGCCACGACCATCTCGGCCTTGTCCAGCGCGGCGCGGGCCGCTTGTGGATTGGCGGCATCGAGTTCCGGCTCGGCGTGCAGCAGCACGTAGGCTTTTTTCGGTACGGCAAACGCAGCTTGCACGTTCGCGCGCGGCTTGGCGACCAGGTGCGCGCCAACCGTGTTGGCCGCTTCCGTCAGGTAGCCCAGGGTGGCGCCCGTCTGTTCCGCGATCCATTGCGCGGCAGCATGCAGTTGCGACGCTTGCGGGTGTTGCGTTGCCGCGTTACCCAGCAGCACGGCGCCGTGGTCGCCGGCCATCAGGCTGGCGGCGATGTCCACTGCCACGTCCGAAGCGGCAACCGTTTCAAAACCGGCTGGCGCGGCGATTTCTTTGGCTTTCGCAACAGCGGCGACCACTTCCGACAAGGTTGCCAGCCAGTCACTTGGCGCAACGATCATCTTGTTGGCGATGGTGATCAGCTGATCATCGTCCGAGGCGTGCAGGATCGACAGCTTGGCGCCGCCCTTGACGGACGCGCGCAAACGCGTGGCCAGCAATGGGTGATCCTTGCGCAGGAACGAGCCGATGACGAAGGCGCGCTTGATCTGGCCAAATTCGTTGATCGGCATGCCCAGCCATGGCTTGACGTTCGCGTCCAGCGCGAAGTCCGTCTGGCGCAGGCGGAAGTCGACGTTCTCGGAACCGAGACCGTGCGCGACCTTTTGCAGCAGGACCAGCTCTTCAACGGTCGAATGCGGCGTTGCCAGCGCGGCGATGGCGTCGGCGCCATGTTCGTGCTTGATGTTTTTCAGGCCGTGCGCCACGTATTCCAGCGCCGTCTGCCAATCGACTTCTTTCCACTCGTTGCCCTGTTTCAGCATCGGCGAGGTCAGGCGTTCGGCACTGTCCAGCGCTTCATACGAGAAACGGTCCTTGTCCGAGATCCAGCATTCGTTGACGGCTTCGTTTTCCAGCGGCAGCACGCGCTTGACCTTGCCAGCTTTCACTTGCACGATCAGGTTCGAGCCGAGGCCGTCATGCGGGCTGACCGATTTGCGGCGCGACAGTTCCCACGTACGGGCGCTGTAGCGGAACGGCTTCGAGGTCAGTGCGCCGACCGGGCACAGGTCGATCATGTTGCCCGACAGTTCGGAGTCGACGGACTGGCCGACGAAGGACACGATTTCCGAGTGTTCGCCGCGGCCGATCATGCCCAGCTCCATCACGCCGGCCACTTCCTGGCCAAAGCGTACGCAGCGGGTGCACTGGATGCAGCGCGACATTTCCTGCATGGAGACCAGCGGACCGGCTTCCTTCGGCGTGACGACGCGCTTGTCTTCCTTGTAGCGCGATTCGCTCTTGCCGTAGCCCACTGCCAAGTCTTGCAACTGGCACTCGCCGCCCTGATCGCAGATCGGGCAGTCGAGCGGGTGGTTAATCAGCAAGAATTCCATGACCGACTTTTGCGCCTGCACAGCTTTATCGCTGGCGGAACGCACGATCATGCCGGCACTGACCGGGGTCGCGCAAGCGGGCAAAGGCTTGGGGGCCTTTTCCACTTCGACCAGGCACATGCGGCAGTTCGCTGCGATCGACAATTTCTTGTGATAGCAGAAGTGCGGAATGTAGGTTCCCAATTTGTTGGCGGCGTCCATCACCATGCTACCAGCAGGGACTTCGACTTTTTTGCCGTCTATTTCGATTTCAACCATGGTGATCGTTACCTGACGCAGCTTAGATATATGCGGGCACTAAGCAATGCTTGTGCTCGATATGATATTCAAATTCTTCACGGAAATTCTTAATGAAGGCCCGTACCGGCATGGCAGCCGCATCGCCCAGTGCGCAAATAGTGCGGCCCTGGATGTTGTCGGCGATCGAGTTGAGCATGTCCAGGTCGTCTGGACGACCCTGCCCCTGCTCGATGCGATGCACCATGCGGTACATCCAGCCTGTGCCTTCACGGCAAGGCGTACACTGGCCGCACGATTCTTCAAAGTAGAAGTAGGACAGGCGTTCCAGCGCCTTTACCATGCAGCGTGTTTCGTCCATCACGATGACGGCGCCCGAACCCAGCATCGAACCGGCTTTCGCGATCGAGTCGTAGTCCAGGTCGGTCTGCATCATGATGTCGCCGCGGATCACCGGAGCGGACGAACCGCCAGGGATCACGGCCTTGATCTTTTTGCCACCGCGCATGCCGCCTGCCAGTTCCAGCAGGGTCGCAAACGGGGTGCCGAGCGGCACTTCATAGTTGCCCGGTTTTTCCACGTCGCCCGAGATCGAGAAGATCTTCGAACCGCCGTTGTTCGGCTTGCCCATCGCCAGGTATTTCTCTGGACCGATGTTCAGCACGAATGGCACGGCCGCGAAGGTTTCCGTGTTATTGATCGTCGTCGGCTTGCCGTACAGGCCAAACGAGGCAGGGAAAGGCGGCTTGAAGCGCGGCTGACCTTTCTTGCCTTCCAGCGACTCGAGCAGGGCCGTTTCTTCGCCGCAGATGTAGGCGCCATAACCATGGTGCGCATGCAACTGGAACGAGAATTCGCTGCCCATGATCTTGTCGCCCAGGAAGCCGGCGGCGCGCGCCTCTTCCAGCGCTTCTTCGAAACGCAGGTATTCCTGGAAGATCTCGCCGTGGATGTAGTTGTAACCCACGGTGATGCCCATGGCGTACGCGCCAATGGCCATGCCTTCGATCAGCGCATGGGGATTGTAACGAATGATGTCACGGTCCTTGAAAGTGCCCGGTTCGCCTTCATCTGTATTGCAGACGAGGTATTTTTGACCCGGGAACTGGCGCGGCATGAAGCTCCACTTCAGGCCGGTAGGGAAACCCGCGCCGCCACGGCCGCGCAAGGACGAAGCCTTGAGGTCGGCGATGATCTGTTCCGGCGTGATTTTCTCTTCCAGGATACGCCGCAGGGCGCTATAGCCGCCGCGGTTCACATAATCTTGCAAATGCCAGTTCTTGCCATCCAGATCCTTCAGGATCAATGGATCGATATGGCGGTTGTGGAGTGACGTCATTTCTTGAGTTCCTCCAGCATGGCGTCGATCTTCTCGTTCGACATCCAGCTGCACATGGTTTTATTGCTGACCAGCAAGACAGGCGCATCGCCGCAAGCACCCATGCACTCGCCTTCAACCAGGGTGAACTGGCCGTCAGCGGTGGTTTCGCGGAAATCGATACCCAGCTTCTGCTTCAGGTACTCTGCAGCGCGCACGCCGCCCGACAGGGCGCATGGCAAGTTGGTGCACACGGTGATCTTGTGCTTGCCCACGGGCTTCACGTTGTACATATTGTAGAACGTGGCAACTTCCTGCACGGCAATCGCCGGCATGCCGATGTAATCGGCCAGTTCCTTCATGGTTTCCGGTGCCAGCCAGCCCAGTTCATCCTGGGCATGCGCCAGCGCGGCCATGACGGCGGATTGACGCTGGTCGGCCGGGTACTTGGCCAACTCACGGTCAATTTTCTTATAGCATTGCTCTGATAACAACATACTTTTTGCCTCTTAGCGGTCAATACTGCCGAACACGATATCTTGCGTACCGATGATGGTCACGGCGTCGGCAAGCATGTGCCCACGCGCCATCTCGTCGAGCGACTGCAAGTGGGCGTAGTCCGGTGCGCGCAGTTTCATGCGGTACGGCTTGTTGGCGCCATCGGACACCAGGTACACGCCGAACTCGCCCTTCGGGTGCTCCACGGCGCTGTAGGCTTCGCCTGGCGGCACGTGGAAACCTTCGGTAAACAGCTTGAAGTGGTGAATCAAGGATTCCATGTTGGTCTTCATGTCGACACGGCCCGGAGGCGCCACCTTGCGGTTGCTGGTCATGACAGGACCTTCATTGTTGCGCAGCCACTCCACGCATTGCTTGATGATGCGGTTCGACTGGCGCAGCTCTTCCACGCGGACCAGGTAGCGGTCGTAGCAATCGCCGTTGGTGCCGATAGGAATGTCGAAGTCCATCAGGTCGTACACTTCGTACGGCTGTTTCTTGCGCAAGTCCCACTGCACGCCCGAGCCGCGCAGCATGGCGCCCGTAAAGCCCATGGCCAGCGCATCTTCCGGCGAGACCACGCCGATGCCGACGGTCCGTTGCTTCCAGATTCGATTATCGGTCAACAGCGTTTCGTACTCGTCCACCGAATTCGGGAAACGGCGCGCGAAGTCTTCGATGAAGTCCAGCAGCGAACCCTGGCGGTTTTCGTTCAGCTTGCCGATGGCCTTGGCGTTGCGGATGATCGACGCCTTGTGCTGCGGCATGGCGTCCGGCAGGTCGCGGTACACGCCGCCCGGACGGTAGTAGGCCGCGTGCATGCGCGCGCCCGACACTGCCTCGTAGGCGTCGAACAAGTCTTCGCGGTCGCGGAAGCAATACAGGAACGGGCCCATGGCGCCAACGTCCAGCGCGTGGGTGCCGAGCCACATCAGGTGGTTCAGGATGCGCGTCATCTCGTCGAACATGACGCGGATGTATTGCGCGCGCAGCGGCACTTCCAGGCCCAGCATCTTTTCGATGGCCATCACGTACGCGTGTTCATTGCACATCATCGACACATAGTCGAGACGGTCCATGTACGGCACGGATTGCAGATAGGTCTTCTGTTCGGCCAGCTTTTCGGTGGCGCGGTGCAGCAGGCCGATATGCGGGTCGGCACGCTGGATGACTTCGCCATCCATCTCCAGCACCAGGCGCAGCACACCGTGCGCGGCCGGATGCTGTGGCCCAAAGTTCAGGGTGTAGTTCTTAATCTCAGCCATTATTTCATCCCGTAATGTTCTTCGCGGATCACGCGCGGCACGTTTTCCCGCGGCTCGATCGTCACGGGCTGGTAAATCACGCGCTTTTGTTCCGGATCGTAGCGCATCTCGACATAGCCGGAGACGGGGAAATCCTTGCGGAACGGATGGCCGATGAAACCGTAGTCGGTCAGCAGGCGGCGCAAGTCGTTGTGACCTTCGAAGAGGATGCCCAGCAGGTCGAATGCTTCGCGCTCGTACCAGTTGACGGCGCGCCAGATACCCACCACGGAAGGCAGCAGCGGCATGTCGTCGTCCGGTGCGAACACGCGCACGCGCACGCGCCAGTTGTGCTTGACCGACAGCAAGTGCGAAACGGCCGCGTAACGCAGGCCGTCCCAACTGCCATCGCCATAGGTCGAGTAATCGACGCCGCACAGATCGATCAATTGCTCGAAGTGCAGGGCCGGATCGTCGCGCAGGGTCTGCATCACGCCCAGGTAGTCTTCCGCCTTGACCAGCAAGGTGACTTCGCCCAGGGTAACCGTGGTGCTAACGCGTTCGCCCAGGGCAGTGCCGAGGGCGTTTTGCAGTACTTCTAAATGTGTTGTCATAATCTGAAGCGGCCCGGTTAGCGTGCGATCGTGCTGGTACGCTTGATCTTGTTCTGCAACTGCATGATGCCGTACAGCAGGGCTTCAGCCGTCGGAGGACAGCCAGGCACATACACGTCGACGGGCACGATGCGGTCGCAGCCGCGCACCACAGAGTAGGAGTAATGGTAGTACCCGCCGCCATTGGCGCAGGAACCCATCGAGATGACCCAGCGTGGCTCCGCCATCTGGTCGTAGACCTTGCGCAGGGCCGGCGCCATCTTGTTGCACAGGGTACCGGCAACGATCATGACGTCGGACTGACGCGGCGACGGACGAAACACGACGCCGAAACGGTCCATATCGTAGCGGGCTGCGCCCACATGCATCATTTCGACCGCACAGCAGGCCAGACCGAACGTCATCGGGAACATAGACCCGGTGCGCGCCCAGTTGATCAGCTTGTCGGCCGAGGTGGTGATGAAACCTTCGCTTAATACGCCTTCAATAGCCATGGCTTATTCCCAGTCAAGGGCACCTTTCTTCCAAATGTACCAAAATCCGACCACGAATTCAGCGATGAACACCATCATCGTGACGAAACCGGCCCAACCCAGGTCGCGCATTGCAACGCCCCACGGGAAGAAGAATGCCGTTTCCAGATCGAACAAAATAAACAGGATTGCGACCAGATAGTAGCGCACATCAAATTTCATGCGCGCGTCTTCGAATGCTTCAAAGCCACATTCGTACGGGGAGAGTTTTGCTGCGTCAGGCTTGTTAGGACCTAACAGGCGCCCCAGGAGCTGGGGAGCGATGCCGACACCGAGGCCGACAAGAATAAACAGCAGGACGGGGAAGTAATTTTCGAGGTTCACGATTGATGAGCTTATATTGAACGATCGGTTAAATGAGGACACTGCGATCATTTGCAGCGTATCTAACGCACGACCCCAATCAAAGCTAAGACCAGGATCGAACGACACATCCTCGTAAAAAAAGCCAGCAACTTTGTACGAGCCATGGCTCGTGCGCCGTTGCTGGCTTCTGATTTCTGGTGCCGACGACGAGACTCGAACTCGTACAGCTTTCGCCACTACCCCCTCAAGATAGCGTGTCTACCAATTTCACCACGTCGGCGGTAAGGCCCGTATTCTACTCTGCTTTGGCGCTAAAGTTAATGCACAAATGCATCAAAACACAGATAAAAACGATAAATTTTTACATCTTCCAGCGCATCACGATTTTTTCCTGCCGCGCTGCTAAAACATTGAGCAATAATCTGCCCGTAATGAGAATTACTCTCGATGAGGTATCGAGTTACTACTCAGCGACTATCGAATTACTTCGGAATCGCGCCGGCCGGGGTGCTGGCAACTGGTGCCGCCGCAGCCGGAGCGCTGGCCGCTGGTGCCGCAGGGGCTGCAGGTACCGTCGTCGGGATCGCGCCCGCGCCGGTCACCGGCACTGGCTTGACAACTTTATCCATCACGCCGCCGCCCACCGTGGTGGCGCGCTGATTGGCCATCAGCGACAGGGCCAGCGTGGCGCCGAAGAAGATCGCGGCGGCAACGCCGGTCGACTTGGACATGAAGTTCGACGAACCCGTCGCACCAAACAGGCTGCCCGATGCGCCCGAACCGAAGGCGGCGCCCATGTCGGCACCCTTGCCGTGCTGCAGCAACACCAGCGCGATAATCGACAAAGCCGAGATAACCTGTACTACCACTACCAGATTGAACATCATGTTCATTGCAATTCCATTCTTAGTTTAAATTAATTCAATCAGCGGCGTGAATAATTGCCAGGAAATCCGCCGCCTTCAATGCCGCTCCGCCGATCAGACCGCCATCGATATCCGGCATCGCCATCAATTCTTTTGCGTTCTCTGGCTTCATGCTGCCGCCGTACAGGATTTGCACGCCGGCCGCCGCTACCGCATTCTTTGCTGCCAACTGGCCGCGCAGCACCTGATGCACATCCTGTGCCATCTGCGGCGTGGCCGTCTTGCCCGTGCCGATGGCCCAGACCGGCTCATAGGCCAGCACCAGCTTGGCCACGTCGTCGGCGCTGATCGCGGCCAGCACGACGCCCAGCTGCTGCGCCACCACCGCGTCGGTCTGGCCCGCTTCGCGCTGCGCCAGGGTCTCGCCGATGCAGACGATCGGCGTGATGCCGGCCGCCAGCGCCGCAACCGTCTTGGCCGCCACGTGCGCATCGTTCTCGCCATGGTAGGCGCGGCGCTCGGAATGCCCGATCACCACATAGCTGCAGCCGAAATCCTGCAGCATGGCGGTCGAGATTTCTCCCGTGTAGGCGCCGCCGGCGTGGGCGGAAACATCCTGCGCGCCCCATGCCAGGGCCGTGCCTGCCAATTGCGCCTGGCACTGCGCCAGGTATGGCGCGGGCACACAGACGGCGCTGGCGGCGCCCGAGGCGCTCAAGCCAGCAACTATTTCAGACAATAACACCGCGTTCGAGGTGCGACTGCCGTTCATTTTCCAATTTCCGACGACGAGTTTGCGACGCATAGTAGCCTAAATTCTAATAACCCGTCATTCTAACTCCAGCACCGATGCCGGTCAAACAGGCAGTGCCCCGTTTCAGGCAACTTGCAACATGATCTTGCCCACGTGCGTGCTCGCTTCCATCAAGGCATGCGCCTCACTGGCTTTTTCCAGAGGGAAAGTTTGATAGATCACGGGCTTGACCTTGCCTGCCTCGATCAGCGGCCAGACGGTCGTGCGCAGGTGATTCGCGATGGCCGCCTTGAAAGCGATGGAGCGGGGACGCAAGGTGGAACCCGTCACCGTCAGGCGGCGGCGCAGCAAGGTGCCCAGGTCCAGCTCCGCCCTGGTGCCGCCCTGCACGGCGATCAGGCCGATGCGGCCATCGTCGGCCAGGCAATCGATCTCGCGCGGCAGGTAGTCGCCGCCGACCATGTCGAGGATGACATCGACACCCTTGCCATCGGTCAGCTGCTTGACGACAGCAACAAAATCTTCCGTGCGGTAATTGATGCCCCGTTCGGCGCCCAGCGCCTCGCAGGCGCGCGCCTTCTCGTCGCTGCCCGCCGTGGCGAACACGCGATGACCGAGCGCGGCCGCCAGTTGAATGGCCGTCACGCCGATGCCGGACGTGCCGCCCTGCACCAACAACGTTTCGCCGTCGGCCAGCGCGCAGCGGTCGAAGACATTGCTCCAGACGGTAAAGAAGTTTTCCGGCAGGGATGCGCCTTCCAGCGCCGTCAAGCCCTTGGGCAGGGGCAGGCACTGGCCGGCGGGCGCGGCGCAGTATTCGGCATAGCCGCCACCCTGCACCAGCGCGCAGACCAGGTCGCCCTTCCTGAATTCGGTGTTGGCAAAATCGCCATCGACGATTTCGCCCGCCACTTCCAGGCCCGGCAAGTCGGACGCGCCGGCTGGCGGCGCGTACTTGCCCAGGCGCTGCAGCACGTCAGGGCGGTTGATGCCCGCCGCGTGCACCTTGATCAGCAGCTCGCCCGTCTTGAAGGCGGGAACGGGACGCTCGGTGATCTGCAAAACGTCGGCGGGACCTGGCTGGCTGATGGCAACTGCGCGCATGGGTGGACTCGTTGAAGGGAAAACGGCGATTGTACGCCAAGCCGCCGCGCCTTGCAGTCCACCCCTCCCCTGGCTAGCCAGCGCCGGTTTTCGACTGGCGCGGCAAGGGCGTGCCCGGCTTCCACTTGGCCGACAGGGCCTGGCCTTCCTCTACCTGCTCATGCGTCATCTTGCGCACCACGGCGGCGCGCTGGTCGGCCGCGTTCGCATTGCCGTTGGCCGCCGCCAGGTTCCACAGCATGTAGGCGATGACGTTGTCCTGCTGCACGCCACCCATGTGGTAGCGGTACATCAGGCCCAGCACCTGCTGCGCTTCCGCATGGTTTTGCTCGGCCGCCTTGCGGAACCAGACCACGGCCTGCTTGTGGTCTTGCAGCACGGAATTGCCCGTGTAATACATGGCGCCCACCACATACTGGGCGTCGGCCTTGCCCTGCTCGGCCGCCTTGCGGTGCCAGAACATGGCTTGCTTGTAATCCTGCGGCAAGCCCCGCCCCATGTAATACATCAAGCCCAGCAGGTGCTGGGCATCGGCATTGCCAGTCTTGGCAAGGGGCAGGATTTCCTTGTAGGCCAGGGCGTAATTCTTGTTGTTGTAGGCGCTGGCGCCTTCGACGAAGCCCGCCCGCGCGGGTAGCTGTATGGCGCACAGCATGAGTAATGTAATGATCAGTTTTTTCATCGGAATGGGATGTGGTCTGACTGCTTTTTCTTTTCTGATCCTGCCCACGGCAGGAGCCTCTTATATCCTTACTTCCAGCTTACTTTGCCCAGGCCCTCGACGCTGACATCACGGTTGGCCGGCTTGCCGTACACCACCACGGAACCGAGCCCACTCAGGTTCAGCTTGGCGTTCGTATGGGCATTGACCAGGGCATTGCCCAGGCCGCTCAATTCCAGGTTCACGGCATCGGCTTCGAATTGCTTCGCATTCAGGCTGCCCAGGCCGCCCAGGCTGGCTTTCAGCACGCGCCCCCGGCCACCGAGCACGACGGAACCGGCACCCTGCAGGTCGAGCTCTGCCTTTTCATTGTTGCCGACCCATATCTGCATGCTGCCCACGCCGCCCAGGCTGGCATACAGCTTGCGGTAGTCGCCGACCACCTTGATGCTGCCCGCACCTTCCAGCGACAGGGTCAGTTCCTCGCCCGTAAAGCCCGTGATGTCCGTGCTGCCAAAGCCTTCGGAGCTGAGCTCGCGCAGGCTGGGCAGGACCAGGTCGGCGCGGATCGACGAGGGACCGATCTTGAAGCCGCGCACTTCCGTTTCGATATGCAGGGTGTCGCCGCTTTGCGCCGTGCTGACATCGGCGATATAGCGCTTGTCGGCCGTGATGCTCAGCGAAGGCACGCTACCCTGGCGGATGCGCACTTCCATCACGCCATCGAGCTTGACGCGCACCACGCGCGCGTCGATGGTGCGCATTTCCAGCAAGCGGGTCTCGGCGGACGCCGCGCGCAGCAGGCCCAGTGTCGCCAGGAACAGCAGCGCCAGTTGCAGTGTCTTTTTCATGTATTACATCCTCGATATCTTGTTTTTATCTGTCAGGGCGCCCGCCGGGGACGCCTGCATTGCATCACGCCTTGCCACTCTAGCAGCGTGGAAAATGGCTGACAATCAATTATGCAAAACGGGCTTTTTCGGCGGCGCTCAGGCGCTTGGCCTTGACTTGCACCACGTGCATGGACATGGCGGCCTTGCCGGCGGGCGCGGCCAGGGTGGCGGTGGAGTTGGCCACCTGCAGGGCTGGCGCGGCAGGGGCGATGGCGTAGCAGCTGGCGCCGATCAGGATGGCGGCGGCGACGGCAATGACTTCCATGTTTTTAGCGATGTTCATCTTGTTCTCCTCGGTGTCTGGCAGTGGGCTTGCGGTATGGTGTGACTATAGCCATACCGCGCCCGGCCGGCACGCCGATTGCGACGAACTGCGCTTTTGGCAGGCTGGCCTGACAAAAACGCGGATAGACGTGCATTTCCCAGCAGAGACTGCTTAAAACTCTTCCCACTCGTCGGCGCCGGACTTGGCCGCCCTGACTGCACTCACCGGCCTGGCAGGAGACAGCGCGCGGGCCGGCGCGCGCGGCGCAGGAGCGGCTGGCTTCGCCTTCAGGCGCGCCACCTGAGCGGATGCCGGCGCTGCCGCAGGCGTATCGCCCAGGCGGAACATGCCGACGGCTTGCGCCAGGTCCACGGCTTGCTCCTGCAGGCTCTCCGCGGCGGCGGCCGCCTGCTCGACCAGGGCAGCGTTCTGCTGCGTCATGGTATCCATGTGCGTGACGGCCGTATTGATCTCGCCGATGCCGGCACTCTGTTCGCGGCTGGCCACGGTGATTTCGCTCATGATGGTCGTCAATTGCTGTACCGACGCCAC
Source organism: Janthinobacterium sp. AD80 (assembly GCF_002878455.1). Classification (GTDB taxonomy): domain Bacteria; phylum Pseudomonadota; class Gammaproteobacteria; order Burkholderiales; family Burkholderiaceae_D; genus Janthinobacterium. The sequence goes on along the minus strand of NZ_NRDQ01000070.1, from coordinate 17,741 downwards.
TACCTGATCCATGGTCTGGCCCGCCTCATTGACGAGGCGGCCGCCGGCATCGACTTTTTCCACCGAGTCGCCGATCAGTTCCTTGATTTCCTTGGCCGCCTGGCTCGAGCGCTGCGCCAGGTTGCGCACTTCGGACGCCACCACGGCAAAGCCCCTGCCCTGCTCGCCCGCGCGCGCCGCCTCGACGGCCGCGTTCAGGGCCAGGATATTCGTCTGGAAGGCAATGCCATCGATCACGCCGATGATGTCGACGATCTTGCGCGAGCTTTCCTGGATGCCGGCCATGGTGCCGACCACCTGCTGCACCACCTGGCCGCCCTTGGCCGCCACGGCCGAAGCGGAGACGGCCAGCTCATTGGCCGCATGCGCGTTTTCCGCATTCTGTTTCACGGTCGAGGTCAGCTCATCCATGGAACTCGCTGTCTCTTCCAGCGCGCCCGCCTGCGCTTCCGTGCGCGAGGACAGGTCGGCATTGCCAGCGGCAATGTCGGCCGATTCGCTGCGCACCAGGGTGCTGATGCTGCGGATCTGCACCAGCACGGTGGCGATCTTTTCAACGAACAAGTTGAAAGCCTTGGCGATCTGCGCCAGCTCGTCCGACCCATCCGCGTCGAGGCGGCTAGTCAGGTCGCCGTCACCGGTGGCAATGGCTTCCATGGCGTCGCGCACCAGGCCCAGGCGGCGCAGGGCGCGCGCCACCAGCGCGCTCAATGCCGTCGCGGCCAGCACCAGCACCAGCAAGGCCGTCAGGGCCGAGGCACGCAGCATGGACGTGAGCGCCTGCGTCGCTTCCGCGCGGTCCAGCACGGTGGCCAGCAGCCAGTCGCTGCCTGGCACTTTACTCACGTGCAAGATACCGTCGCGGCCGCCGAGACGGATGCTGGCGCCTTCGCCGCTCTTTTCGATATCGGCCAGCGCCTGTGCGCTCAGGCCCGGATCCAGTTCGGCCAGCGGCTTCAGGGTCAGCTTGCCATCCGGGTGGGCGATGATCTTGCCGCCGCCATCGACGAGGAAGCCATAGCTGGCCGCCGTCGGCTTGATCGAGGCGACGTTTTGCACCACGGCATCCATCATCACGTCGGCCGCCAGCACGCCCGTGACGCTGCCCTTGCCGCCCAGCGGCTCGGCAAACGTCACCACCAGCTTGCCCGTACTGGCGCCGATGTAGGGCGCCGTGATGATGGGGCCGCCCGCTTCGGAGGCCCGCTTGTACCAGGGCCGCGCCGTGGGATCGTAATCGGCCGCGCGCTGGCGCTCCTGCGAAAATACGGCGTGCTTGTCGGCAAAGCCGATATACGCCATGTCGAAGGTTCCCGCCTGCTCGGCCGCCTTGAGGGCCGGCAAGGGATCGGCGCCCGTGGCGCCCTGCTTGAGCGAAGCGACGACGGCTTGCTTGGAACGCAGCCATTCGGCAATGGCTTGCGCATGGCTGTGCGACAGCTGCAGCATCTGCGTGTCGAGCGCTGCCAGGGTGCTTGAGCGGGTAGTAAAGAAGTTGGCGATGGCGACGGCCAGCATGGCCAGCACGACGATGGAAACGGCGATGGCGATCAGCCGCGCCTTAAGGGAGGACAACATGGTGCATCCAATAAAAAAAGAAAATCGGGAGGGATGCGCCATGGTCAGGGAATAAGATTTTGTCGTCAAGCAATACCGACTATCAATTACCCATAAACAACAATTGATACCGTGCGGTCATAAACAATTATGGATCAGACATCGCCGCGCAGCTTGCGCAAGGCCGGCGATTCGCCACCCGTGAGCTCGATGCGAAAGCGCGCAAACGCCTGCTCCAACTCGGCGTACCGGCGCAGGCCGCCTTCCGTGAAATAGCGCCCGCCTGGAATATCGCCCCACGGCAGCGGCGCGCTCAGGGCGCCGCTGCCCGCCAGGGCCAGCAGCGGCTCGAGCGCGCTGCGCAGGTCGGCCACTTCCATGTCGGCTGGCGCCAGGCGCGCCAGCACTTGCTGCAGTTCGGCGGCACAGGCTTGCAATCGCTGCTGGTCCATGTCCCCTCCTCAATTCTTGATGGTGCCAACCAGCACGGGCGCCGACCACAGGCTGCGGTTTGGCAATAAATATTGCTGGGCGCCGCCACGGCGCCGCACCAGGCCGCCCAACTCCTGGGTCGGCGCCACCTGGCTGACGAACACGTTGACGGTGCCCTTGGGCATGATCTGATACACATCATACAGCGGCGCCTCGCTCTTCAAGGGCAGGCCGAAACAGTCGGCCAGGGTGGGGCAGCGGCTAGATGCCTGCTGCAATTGCGCGCTGGTGGTGAAATACGGCGAATACGGCGACACGCTCTGGCCGTGCGGCACGATTTTCACCAGCGCGGCCGCCATTGCCTGCTGCTCCGGCAAGGTGCTGCCGGAAGCGAGCTGTTCGACGGCCCGCGCATACACGGTATCGGCGGAAGCGGCCGGGTCTGCGGCGCGCAGCTCGCGCAGGAATTGCTGGCCAGGCGCGCTTTCCAGATACGGGTCGATGACTTCCCGCTGCAGACCGACCGTCTTGAAAGTGCTGAGGTCATTGATTTCGCGCGCATGTACGGCGCGCAAGGCGTCGATGTCTTGCGCCGGCATGGCCGTGCTGGCCGCGGCCAGCGGTATCGGCAGCGGCACGGGCGTGGGCGCGCCGTCCATCTGCGCCCAGGCAGCGGGCGAGACGGCAAACAGCAAGACGGCGGCCAGCCGGCATAGTGTGTACATGCTGCATCTCCTTGGAAGACTGGTTCAGGGACCTATCCCCTCCCGAATCTACAAGGCGCGGCAGCGGCCGATACGCGCTGGATCAAGGCCGATGCACAAGCCGGCACACGCTTTCGATGCAGCGCAAACAAGGTGCAAAAACCAGGCGTAAAAAAACCGCCAGGGCTTGCGCGCTGGCGGTTTTGATCATGCGGCCGGGGCCGCAGTCAGACTAAGAAGCTTAAGCGGCTGGCGCTTCGTTGCCTTCAGCAGCTTTCATCGACAGCTTCAGACGGCCGCGGTCGTCCGTTTCCAGCACTTTCACGCGGACCAGCTGGCCTTCTTTCAGGTAGTCGGCCACGGCGTTGACGCGCTCGTTGGCGATCTGCGAAATGTGCAGCAGGCCGTCCTTGCCTGGCATGACTTGCACGATGGCGCCGAAGTCCAGCAGTTTCAGCACGGTGCCTTCGTAGGTCTTGCCCACTTCGACGGAAGCGGTCAGTTCTTCGATGCGGCGCTTGGCTTCCTGGCCGGCAGCAGCGTCGACGGAAGCGATGGTGACCACGCCTTCGTCGCTGATGTCGATCTGGGTGCCCGTCTCTTCGGTCAGCGCGCGGATCACGGCGCCGCCCTTGCCGATCACGTCACGGATTTTTTCCGGGTTGATCTTGATGGTGATCAGACGCGGTGCGAAATCGGACAGTTCGGTTTTGACGTGCGGCATGGCTTTTTGCATTTCGCCCAGGATGTGCTCGCGGCCTTCCTTGGCTTGCGCCAGTGCCACTTGCATGATTTCCTTGGTGATGCCCATGATCTTGATGTCCATCTGCAGCGCCGTGATACCGTTGCGGGTACCGGCTACCTTGAAGTCCATGTCGCCCAGGTGATCTTCGTCGCCCAGGATGTCGGACAGCACGGCAAACTTGCCGCCTTCCTTGATCAGGCCCATGGCGATACCGGCCACGTGTTCTTTCATCGGCACGCCGGCGTCCATCAGCGCCAGGCAGCCGCCGCACACCGATGCCATCGACGAGGAACCGTTCGATTCCGTGATTTCCGATACCAGGCGCACCGAGTAGCTGAACTCTTCAGCTGCTGGCAGGGCGGCGATCAGCGCGCGCTTGGCCAGACGGCCGTGACCGATTTCGCGGCGTTTCGGCGTACCCACGCGGCCCGTTTCGCCGGTGGCGAACGGAGGCATGTTGTAATGCAGCATGAACGAATCGGTGAACTCTCCCATCAGCGCATCGATCTTCTGGCTGTCGCGGGCGGTGCCCAACGTTGCCACGACCAGCGCCTGCGTTTCGCCGCGCGTGAACAGGGCCGAACCGTGGGTGCGTGGCAGCACGCTGGTGCGGATCGAGATCGGACGCACGGTGCGCGTGTCGCGGCCGTCGATGCGTGGCTCGCCGTCCAGGATTTGCGTACGCACGATTTTCGCTTCGATGTCGAACAGGATGTTGTTAACTTCAGCGCTGTCGATAGCCGCGCCGCCGCCGGCAGCCGCTTCAGCCGACAGGTCGGCGATGACTTCCGACGTCGCTGCTTTCAGCTTGGCCGTACGTTCCTGCTTGTCCTTGGTTTGATACGCGTCATTGATCTTGGCGTTGGCGAAATGCGCGACGCGGGCGATCAGTGCTTCGTTTTTCGGCGCAGGCGCCCATTCCACTTCCGGCTTGCCGCCGTCACGCACCAGGTCGTGAATCGCGTCGATGACGACTTTCATCTGGTCGTGGCCGAAGACCACGGCGCCCAGCATGATTTCTTCGGACAGCTGTTTCGCTTCCGATTCAACCATCAGCACGGCCGTTTCGGTACCGGCGACAACCAGGTCCATTTCCGACGTTTTCAGTTGCTGGACGGTCGGGTTCAGGATGTACTGGCCGTTGGCGTAACCGACGCGCGCGGCGCCGATAGGACCGTTGAAAGGCACGCCCGATACGCACAGGGCGGCCGATGCGCCGATCATGGCGGCGATGTCCGGATCGATTTCAGGGTTGACCGACAACACGTGAATGATGACTTGCACTTCATTCAGGTAGCCTTCCGGGAACAGCGGACGGATAGGACGGTCGATCAGACGCGACGTCAGTGTTTCTTTTTCGGAAGGACGGCCTTCGCGCTTGAAAAAACCGCCCGGAATTTTACCGGCAGCATAGGTTTTCTCGACATAATCAACCGTCAAAGGGAAGAAATCCTGGCCTGGCTTGGCATCTTTGCGTGCCACTACCGTTGCCAGAACGACGGTATCTTCGATCGACACCAGCACTGCGCCGGATGCCTGACGTGCGATTTCGCCGGTTTCCAGGGTCACTTGGTGTTGACCGTACTGGAAGGTTTTCGTAACTTTGTTAAACATGGGGTATCCCTTTTCTAATTGCCGACAGATTTTCAGGGGCTGTCGTTCACCTCACCACAGGCGGCGGAAACACCGTTGCCGCCTTTACTACTTTACTTTTAAAACATGATATCGGTAGAGAATACTGCACTTGCCGACAAAAATCCGGATTTCAAATGACAAAATGCCCGCGTCAGCGAACTGGCGCAGGCATTTCTGTATAAACCTTGTACGGCAAAAATTACTTGCGCAGACCAAGTTTAGCGATCAGGTCGCGATAACGGGTAGCGTCTTTAGCCTTCAGGTAGGACAACAGGCTCTTACGACGGTTGACCATCATGATCAGGCCGCGGCGGGAGTGGTGATCTTTCGAGTGGGCTTTGAAGTGGCCGTTCAGTTCGTTGATACGAGCTGTCAGCAGTGCAACTTGCACTTCAGGGGAGCCGGTGTCGTTTTGACCACGTGCGTTGTCCGCGATGATAGCGGCTTTGTTGATGTTTTCTACTGTCATGATAAACCTTTCACATGCGGTGCACAGAGTCTGAACCCTATCCACCGTGAACTACGATTATTAAAATACTGGCCCTAGCTACAAACCAGACGCGCAAGTATATCGGAAAAAAGCCCGCCTGTATCCTGCCGTGCGGGCTTTTCTCGGTGCATGATAGGTTTTTCCTGCATTTCAGGAGGTCAAACATGAAAAAACTGCTCAAATTAGCAACGCCGCTGCTATTTGCCGCGCTGGCCGGCTGCGCCAGCTGGAACGCCCCGCCGCCCCAGCCGGGCGAACCGCGCGCCGCCGTGGAAGCACGCCTGGGCCGGCCGACGGCGATCTACCAGCTGCCCACCGGTCCCGAGCTTGAATACGCCACGGGCCCATATGGCCAGTACACCTACATGGCCCGCTTCGGCCCCGACGACAGGCTCATTTCCTACGAGCAAGTGCTCGACACGCCAGGCTTCGCCAGGATCAAGGTCGGCGTGTCGACCCAGCAGGACGTGCTGCACACCCTGGGCCGGCCGACGGAAAAATCCTATCTGGCGCTGCCGAAACTGCATGTCTGGTCCTACCGCTACAAGGAGTCGGGCGTGTGGGATTCCATGATGCATGTGCACTTCGACCACGATGGCATCGTGCGCATGATGATGAACGGGCCCGATCCCGCCAAGGAAGAGCGGCGCTTCTTCTGGTGATATATTACTAGCGCAACGACGCCAGATAAAACCGTAGCGAGCGGCAGTAAGGCTCGGTGCCCCCCCCCCCTTTGGGCCGAGAAGCGCAGCCGTGCTAGAGCACGGTGAGCATCGCCGGCCGCAAAGCGCGACGCGCAGCAGGTTTAATCAGGCGTCCATCCTACGGCTGGGGATCGATGCGCTCATCCTTGGCGTGCAGTTTATTGAGTGCCGACAAATACGCCTTGGCCGACGCGACAATGATGTCCGGGTCGGCACCCACGCCGTTGACGATGCGTCCGTCGCGCGACAAGCGCATGGTCACTTCCCCCTGCGACTGCGTGCCCGTGCTGATGGCATTGACGGAAAACAAGACCAGCTCCGCGCCGCTGGCGGCCGCGCTTTCGATGGCGTTCACTGTGGCGTCGACTGGGCCGTCGCCCTGCCCTTCACAGCTCAGCTGTTCACCGCCGGCGATGAATTCCACGCGGGCCCGGGGCACGGCGCCCGTGGTCGACTGCTGCGCCAATGAAATGAAACGGTAGTGCTCACTCACCTGCGCCTGCTGTTCCTCGCTGACGAGGGCCATGATGTCTTCGTCAAAAATCTCGGATTTCCGGTCCGCCAGTTCCTTGAAGCGGGCAAAGGCGGCGTTCACTTCCGTTTCCGATTCCAGCGCGATGCCCAGCTCCTGCAGGCGCTGCTTGAAGGCATTGCGGCCCGACAATTTGCCCAGCACGATCTTGTTGGCCGTCCAGCCCACGTCTTCGGCGCGCATGATTTCATACGTCTCGCGCGCCTTCAAGATGCCATCCTGGTGGATGCCGGACGCGTGCGCAAAAGCGTTTGCGCCGACGACCGCCTTGTTCGGCTGCACGGCAAAGCCCGTGATCTGCGACACCATCTTCGAGGCCGCCACGATCTGCGTCGTGTCGATGCCCACCGTCAGGTTGTAATACGCGGCGCGCGTGCGCAGCGCCATCACCACCTCTTCCAGCGCCGTGTTGCCGGCCCGTTCGCCCAGGCCATTGATGGTGCACTCGATCTGCCGCGCGCCGCCAATCATGGCACCGGCCAGCGAATTGGCCACCGCCAGGCCCAGGTCGTTATGGCAATGCACGGACCAGACAGCCTTGTCAGCATTCGGGATGCGTTCGCGCAAGCGCTTGATGGTGTTGCCGAAGATTTCAGGCACGGCGTAGCCCACCGTATCGGGGAAATTGATGGTAGTGGCGCCTTCGGCGATCACGGCTTCCAGCACGCGGCACAAAAAATCCTCGTCCGAGCGGCTGCCGTCCTCGGGACTGAATTCGATGTCGTCCGTAAACTGGCGCGCGTAGCGCACGGCGTTCTGCGCCTGCAATAACACCTGCTCGGGCGTCATGCGCAGCTTCATCTGCATGTGCAGCGGCGAGGTGGCGATAAAAGTGTGGATGCGCTTGCGTTCGGCGGGTGCCAGCGCTTCGGCGGCGCGGGCGATATCGCGGTCGTTGGCGCGCGACAGCGAGCAGATGGTCGGTTCGCGCACGGCGCCGGCAATCGCGCGGATCGACTCGAAGTCGCCCTGCGAGGCGGCGGCGAAGCCCGCTTCGATCACATCGACCTTCATGCGTTCGAGCTGCTTGGCGATGCGCAGTTTTTCTTCGCGCGTCATGGAAGCGCCCGGCGATTGCTCGCCGTCGCGCAGGGTGGTGTCAAAAATGATGAGCCGGTTATTGCTAGTCATGGCTGCTCCTCGCTATGGAAAGAAGTGGCTACCGGCCCAGGGTGTCGTCAGTGCTCCGGGTCCGTCTGGATGATGCTGACCGGCTTGCCTTTCGCCATGCGCCAGAAGAACACGGCATAGCCGGACAAGCCATAGGCAACGAAAATCGGGAACAGCACTTTCGGCGGGTCGATGGAAATCAGGGCGAAGAACAGTGCCAGCAGGAATACGACGATGAAGGGCACGGACTTGCGGAAGTTCACATCCTTGAAGCTGTAGAACGGCACGTTGGTGACCATGGTCAGGCCGGCGAACAGGGCGATCGTCCACGAGACCCAGGCCAGCTGGTTGCCGGCGAATTCCAGGTCATTCATGAGCAGGATGAAACCGGCCACCATGGCCGCCGCCGCCGGGCTGGGCAAGCCCTGGAAGAAGCGCTTGTCGACCACCTGGATATTCGTGTTGAAGCGGGCCAGGCGCAAGGCCGCGCCGGCGCAGTAGACGAAGGCGGCCAGCCAGCCCAGCTTGCCCATGCCGCGCAGCGACCATTCGTAGATCACCAGCGCCGGCGCGGCGCCAAACGAGACCATGTCGGACAGGCTGTCGTACTGGGCACCGAATTCGCTCTGGGTATTTGTCAGGCGCGCGATGCGGCCATCGAGGCCGTCGAGGATCATGGCAATGAAAATGGCCCAGGCCGCGTGTTCGAATTTCTGGTTCATGGCCATGACGATGGCGTAAAAGCCGCAAAACAGGGCTGCCGTCGTGAAGGCATTCGGCAACAGATAGATGCCGCGGCGGCGCAAGGTTTTCTTGCCCGCGCCATCGGCCACCGGCTGGCGCACGAATTTGCTGAAGCGGGAAGCTTTGGATGCTGCGGGAGTGCCGTTCTTGCCTCTACGACGGGGGAAGTTTGCCATGTTGTTCCATATCTTGTGTACTGCCGGGGATTCGGTGCCAGAAGGCAGGCGCATGGCGACTACACCATGCGCCTGCCGATGTTGCCATTATAGAGGAGCCACCGCCAAAGAAAAGCGCGGCGGCATCAAGCTGGCAATATTGACGCCTGTTCAAGGCCTATTTGAACTTGACCTTGGCCACCAGACCCATGTTCAGGGTGGTTTCGCCCGCTTCGAAGCTCGGTTCGGCCACCTGGTTGCCGCCATACGCCACGGCATCGGCGCTCATGTTGCGCGCTCCCGTCACGTTGACGCGCTGCGCGTAGTTGCCCGAACCTTCGAAATCGATGGTATCGATCACCGCATCGTTGACATTGCGGCCCATGGCGCCAGCGATGGCGGCCACGCGCTCGTTGAGGTTCTTGTAGGCGGCAGCGATACGCTGGTCATCGAGCTTGCGCACGGTGGCCGGCGCCAGGCCGAAATTCAGGCGGTTCAGAGTCAGCACGCCTTGCGCCGCCGACACGGTTTTCGGCAAGGCGGCCAAGTTGGTCGTCGTCACCTGCAGATACTGACCAACGCGCCAGCCCGTCGGCACTCTAGGCTTGGCGACGGCACCGGCCGGCAAAGGCCCCGTTTCCGGGTACACGGCATACGTATAGTAGCCCTGGGTTTTCAGCACAGCTTGCGGATCGGCCTTCTTGACGATGGCCACGCCCTGGTTCATTTTCTGGTTCACGCGCGACGCGGCCGCGGCCTTGTCCTTGTCCTGCTCTTCGATGGCCAGGGTGACGGTGACCTGGTCATTCGCATGCACCACTTCGCCATTGGCAGGCACCACCACGAGGGTGCCGGAAGCAGGCAGGCTTTGCGCCTGGGCGGACAGGACAACGGTAGCGGCGGCAACTGCCAGCATCGATTTCATGACGGTCATTCATTTCTCCTAGGGAATTTACAGGCGGCGCATGGCACAGGACTGCACCATGGCTTTTTACTAAGACATTCTAGCGCGGAAAGAGTTGCTATGTCGCAATGTACATGGCACCGCGCTGCCGCGGCCGCAGGGAGCGGCGCGCGGGAGCAATACAACACGCAATACGGCGCGCTTACTTGAACTTGACCTTGCCGACGACACGCATGTCAAGCGTGGTTTCGCCTGGTTCAAAACTTGGTTCGGCAACGGCGCTGTCTTCGCTCATCTTGGCGCTGCGCATCATCATCGGTGCGGCGGCCGGACGGTTTTCAGTGGCGTAATTGCCCGAACCTTCAAAGTCAACGGTGTCGAGCACGGCGTCCGACACATTGCGTCCCATGGCCTTGGCGATGGCGGCCACGCGCTCGTTGAGGTTTTTATACGTGGCGGCGATGCGCTGGTCGTCCAGCAAGCGGATGGTTTCCGGCTTCAAGCCGAAATTCAGGCCGTTCAGGGTCAGCACGCCTTGCGCCGCCGACACGGTTTTTGGCAGGCCCGCCAGGTTGGCCGTTGTCACTTCCAGGTACTGGCCGACACGCCAGGCCGTCGGCAGGCGCGGCTTGGCCACGGCGCCGGCCGGCAATGGACGTTCTTCCGGATACACGGGGTAGGTGTAGTAGCCATACGATTTCAGTGCCGCCGACGGATCGGCCTGCTTGACGATGGCGATACCCTTGTTCATCTTCTGGTTGACACGCGACGCTGCGGCCGCCTTGTCCTTGTCCTGCTCTTCGACAGCCAGGGTCGCAACGACCTGGTCGTTAACATGTTTGACTTCGCCAAATGCGGGTACGACCACCAGGGTGCCGTTGGTCGGCAAGGATTGGGCTTGTGCGCTCAGGGCAACGGTGGCTGCGGCAGCAACAAGGACGGATTTCATCACGGTCATGGGGTACTCCTAGGTGGTTAATTAGTGGCTGACAATCAGGAACGGGACGGTGCAATGCACTGTCCCATTTCACTTGAGAAACTTGTCAAACTGTGTAGATTCTAACGCCTCGAAACTTCCCGTGGCGCAAATTAACAAATCGTCACAAAATGCGCTTGCCAGTCACATCTGCTCACATTTTAATAACAACGTTATTTTATATGACGATGATATCAATGTCCCGCCACCACGCCGCCGCTGCGCCGGCCCGGCTTGAAGCTGTAGCGGCGCGCGCGCCAGGCGATGGTCAAGGCCACCAGCAGCAAGGCCAGCATGGCCCACGGGAACGACGCCGCGCCATAACCGTCGAGCAGCATGCCGCCCGCCAGGCCGCCGCCCGCGATGGCCACGTTCCAGATCGTCGCCACCATCGCTTGCGCCACATCCATGCCGTCGCCGGCCGCGTCGGCCGACGCCGTCTGCAGCAAGGTGCCGGCGCCGCCGAAGGTGATGCCCCAGATGGCCATGCTGACATAGATGACGATGGGAGAGTCCATCGCCAGTCCCAGCACGACCACCACCACGGCAAAGGCGGCAATGCAGCCCAGCACCAGAGTGCGCAGCCAGCGGTCGATCAGCTGGCTGACCAGCCAGATGCCGGCCAGCGAGCCCACGCCGTACACGAGCAGCACCAGGTCGACGCGCGGACGCAAGCCGGACGGCGCCAGGAACGGCGCGATATAGGTATATAAAATATTATGCGCCAGCATCCACGCGACGATGACAAACAGGATCGGCCGCACGCCCGGCGTCATGAATACTTGCCGGATGCTCAGGCGTTCGCCATTCTTTTGCCCCGGATAATCAGGCACGGCCAGCAATACCCACGCGACCAGCACCACGGCCAGGCCGGACATGATGCCGAAGATGCTGCGCCAGCCCAGCACGCCCCCCATCAAGGTGCCCAGCGGCACGCCCAAGGACAGGGCCAGCGGCGTGCCGATCATGGCAATGGCCATCGCCCTGCCCTGCTGCTCGACACTGACCATGCGGCGCGCATAGCCGGCCATCAAGCCCCAGGCCAGGCCGGCCGCCATGCCGGTGACGAAGCGCGAGGCCAGGGCAACCATATAGTTGGGCGCCAGGGCCGTCGCCGTGTTGAAGATCAAGAAGCCGATGATGGCCAGCAGCAAGACATTGCGCCGGCGCCAGCCGCTCGTCAGGGCCGTCAGCGGGATCGCCGTCAGGATGGAACCGATGGCATAGACGGTGACCAGCTGGCCCGTCATGACTTCGGAAATATTCAAGTCGCGGGCAATCTGCGGCAGCAGTCCGGCCGGCAAGGTTTCCGACAATAGAGCGAGAAACGCCGTCATCGCCAGGGCCAGCAAGGCCAGCACGGGAAGCCGTTCGGCAACGGAGGATTCGGCAGTGCCCGGCATGGGTACTGCGGTGGTGGTGCGGTCAGTCATAGGGGTCCTTCAGATTGCGCAGGCAGCTGGTAAGCCAGCGCCTGGCGTGCTACGAAAGCGGTGATGCGCGTTGCGGTCGGCAGATACCGAAACAGATGCAGTCCACAGGAAACTGCAAAGGAAGGGCGGGATTATATAGGAAGATGAAAAGACAGGAGGCGGGCGAAAAGCGTGCGCGCCAAAACAGCGCGCTCACGCTGGCGTCATGCTGGCATCATTGGCCGCCTTGCGTGGCGAAAACCAGGCATTCGATTTCGGGCTGTACAGGACGGCGCAGATGACGGCGAACATGAGCGTGCCAGGCAGCACGTTCATCTTCAGCGGCACGCTCGCCAGGCAGATCGCAGTATCGATCACGCCCCACACCAGATATACGGTGCGGGCGCCACGCAGCCTTTGCAGCATGGCCAGCGCTGCCACCAGGGTAATGCCCATGCTGAAGATCATAATCGCGTATTGCACCTCGGCGGGAATCACGCCGTCCGCCATCCCGGCCAGCCTGGCGGAATCGTTGCGGCCAAGGCAGGCCGACACCAGCGCTGACAGGGAGCCGAAAATCAGAAACCAGCAGCTGATGGTGACGGGGAAGGGGCGCTTGAGCACATGGAGATTGCCGACAAAAACTTTAGAAAAAACAAGCATGGCGCTGACGGTATGGTGGACTGGCCTCGATTGTAACGGATGTTGCCTGCCAGGCGAGGCGCAAAAAAAGCCGGCTTGCGCCGGCTTCTTGTGAAGAACGATACTGCTTAGTTTTTCGACTGGTCAACCATCTTGTTCTTGGCGATCCAAGGCATCATGGCGCGCAGTTTCGCGCCCACTTCTTCGATCTGGTGCTCGGACGTCAAACGGCGGCGCGAGATCAGGGTCGGTGCGCCTGCCTTGTTTTCCAGGATGAAGCTCTTCGCGTATTCGCCCGTCTGGATGTCTTTCAGGCATTGACGCATCGCATCCTTGGTGGCCGAGGTCACGACTTTCGGGCCGGTCACGTATTCGCCGTATTCGGCGTTGTTCGAGATCGAGTAGTTCATGTTGGCGATGCCGCCTTCATAGATCAGGTCGACGATCAGCTTCAGTTCGTGCAAGCACTCGAAATAAGCCATTTCAGGCGCGTAGCCCGCTTCCGTCAGGGTTTCGAAGCCGGCCTTGATCAGTTCCACGGCGCCGCCGCACAGCACGGCCTGTTCACCGAACAAGTCCGTTTCGGTTTCTTCGCGGAAGTTCGTTTCGATGATGCCGGCACGGCCGCCGCCGTTGGCCGAGGCGTACGACAGGGCGATATCGCGGGCGATGCCCGATTTGTCCTGGTACACGGCGATCAGGTGCGGCACGCCGCCACCCTGGGTGTAGGTGGCGCGCACGGTGTGGCCTGGCGCTTTCGGCGCGACCATGATCACGTCCAGGTCGGCGCGTGGCACGACTTGGCCGTAATGCACGTTGAAGCCGTGGGCGAAGGCCAGCACGGCACCTTGCTTGGCGAACGGCGCGATGTTTTCGTTGTAGACCTGGGCGATGTTTTCATCCGGCAGCAAGATCATGATGACGTCGGCCGCTTTCACGGCGTCGTTGACTTCCGCCACTTTCAGGCCCGCTTGCTCGACCTTGGTCCAGGAAGCGCCGCCCTTGCGCAGGCCGACGGTGACGTTGACGCCCGAATCGTTCAGGTTTTGCGCGTGAGCATGGCCTTGCGAACCGTAGCCGATGATGGCCACGTTTTTGCCTTTGATCAAGGAGAGGTCAGCGTCTTTGTCGTAAAAAAACTTTCATGGTATTTCCTATATATTTGATGATGCGTTGTTGTTTTAAATGCGGCGCCAGGGCCGCGTAGTGCTGCTTATATTTTTATACTTTGAGGATGCGTTCGCCGCGGCCGATGCCGGAACCGCCCGTGCGGACGGTTTCCAGGATGGCGGCGCGGTCGATCGAATCGATGAACGCGTCCAGCTTGACCTTGTTGCCCGTCAGCTCGATCGTGTACGTCTTTTCGGTGACATCGATGATGCGGCCACGGAAGATATCGGCGGTGCGCTTCATTTCCTCGCGCTCCTTGCCCACGGCACGGACCTTGATCAGCATCAACTCGCGTTCGATATGCTGGCCTTCGGTCAGGTCAACCACCTTGACCACCTCGATGAGGCGGTTCAAGTGCTTGGTGATCTGCTCGATGATGTCGTCCGAGCCGCTGGTGACGATGGTCATGCGCGACAAGGTCGAATCTTCCGTCGGCGCCACGGTCAATGTTTCGATGTTGTAGCCGCGTGCCGAGAACAGGCCCACCACGCGCGACAGGGCACCCGCTTCGTTTTCCAGCAAGACAGAAATAATATGGCGCATGATCAGAGATCCTCCGAGCCGAGCATCATTTCGGACAGGCCCTTGCCGGCTTTCACCATTGGCCACACGTTTTCGGACTGGTCGGTAATGAAGTTCATGAATACCAGCCTGTCTTTCATGCCAAACGCCTCTTTCAGGGCGCCGTCGACGTCGCCCGGTTTTTCAATTTTCATGCCCACGTGGCCATATGCTTCGGCCAGTTTTTCAAAGTCCGGCAGCGAATCCATGTACGACTCGGAATAGCGCGAGCCGTAATCGATTTCCTGCCACTGGCGCACCATGCCGAGGAAACGGTTGTTGAGCATGATGATCTTCGGCGTCAGGTGATACTGCTTGCACGTGGCGAGCTCCTGGATGCACATCTGGATCGAGCCTTCGCCCGTGATGCAGGCAACGGTGGCGTCCGGGTTGGCCATCTGCACGCCCATGGCGTACGGCAAGCCGACCCCCATGGTGCCCAGGCCACCGGAATTGATCCAGCGGCGCGGCTTGTCGAAGCGGTAGTACTGCGCCGCCCACATCTGGTGCTGGCCCACGTCGGACGTGATGAAGGCATCGCCCTTGGTGATCTGGAAGACTTTCTCGACCACCGATTGCGGCTTGATGACCAGGTCGGAGGTCGGGTATTTCAGGCATTCGCGGCCACGCCATTCGGCGATCTGCTTCCACCAGTTGCTCAATGCACTGACGTTCGGCTTGGCTTCGGCCGCGTCAAGCTGCGCGAGGAACTCGATCAGCACATCCTTGACGTTGCCGACGATGGGAATATCGACCTTCACGCGCTTGGAAATCGACGATGGATCGATGTCCACGTGGATGATCTTGCGCGGATGCGAGGCGAAGTGTTTCGGGTTGCCGATCACGCGGTCATCGAAACGCGCGCCGATGGCGATCAGCACGTCGCAGTTCTGCATCGCCATGTTCGCTTCGTAGGTGCCGTGCATGCCGGGCATGCCGACAAACTGCTCGCTCGAGGCGCGGTAGGCGCCCAGGCCCATCAAGGTGTTGGTGCAAGGGAAACCCAGGCGGTCAACCAGCTTGTTCAGCTCGGCCGAGGCATTCGCCAGGATCACGCCGCCGCCCGTGTAGATCATCGGGCGTTCGGCTTGCAGCAGCAATTGCACGGCCTTGCGGATCTGGCCCGAATGGCCCTTGTCCACGGGACGGTAGGAACGCATCTCGACTTCCTTCGGGTAGTCGAAATGGCATTTGTGCATGCTGATATCCTTCGGGATATCCACCAGCACGGGGCCGGGACGGCCAGTGCGGGCGATAAAGAAGGCTTTCTTGATCGTCGCTGCCAGGTCCTTGACGTCCTTGACGAGGAAGTTGTGCTTGACGACGGGGCGCGTGATGCCCACGGTATCGCATTCCTGGAACGCATCCTGGCCAATGGCGTGGCTCGGCACCTGGCCGGAGATCACCACCATGGGAATCGAGTCCATATAGGCGGTCGACAGGCCCGTGACGGCATTCGTGACGCCCGGACCGGACGTGACGATGGCGACACCGACTTTGTTCGAGCTGCGCGAATAGGCATCGGCGGCGTGGATCGCGGCCTGCTCGTGGCGTACCAGGATATGCTGGAATTTGTTTTGCTGGAAGATGGCGTCGTAGATGTAGAGTACGGCTCCGCCCGGATATCCAAAGACGTGCTCGACGCCCTCTTCAGCCAGACAGCGCACGACAATTTCTGCGCCGGTCATGGGTCCTGTTGCTTCGGTATTCATGAAACATTCCTTTCAAGGTCCATTGGAGATTGATCGGATGTTCTTTCCTGACGAAGTTCGCTGTGCGCGACAGTGCTCCTGCTTCCCTTTTCATGCGGTCACGGCATTTCTTTGGGCACCCATAGATACCTTACAAAACAACGCTTAACGCAACTCGTTTGGCCGGAGTTTCTGTGGCGCCTGAACGAACCGCTCGCGCTTGTGGCGCGGGTTAGAACAAACTGCCTACAAATGAAAGCGCGTCTTGCCGCGGATGGCGTTGTGTGCCGGTCGCGACCTGACCATACAGCTTTGGGGTGTTCAAAGCGTCCCATACGTTATCGCGTCGCACCATTATGGTCAAGGAAAATGTCAGCGGAAATGCCTTTTTGCTCATGCAAGGTGCAAAAACCATGCGGAAACGCACATTTTTTGCTAGCATGCCTCAGTTTACAAAATGCAGTCCCGCCTCCATTTCGCCCACAGCACACGCAGCCGCTAGCTCGCCCCATACCGCATGGCAACAGACAAAGAATTATCCGACTTTCTAGAAAATGTCGAGCGGCGCGCTTTCAAGCAGGCCGCCTACGCGGTCCGCAAGGATGAATCGGCGCTCGATATCGTGCAGGATGCGATGATCAAGCTGGCCGAGAAATACGGCGACAAGCCGGCCGCCGAACTGCCGATGTTGTTCCAGCGTATTTTGCAGAACACCATACTGGACTATTTCCGCAGAGAAAAAGTCCGCAACACCTGGGTCAGCCTGTTTTCCGGCATGAAATCTTCCGGCGACGAGCATGACGATTTTGAACTATTGGACACGTATGAAGCCGAACAGGGCAGCAGCGCCGCAGAATCTTCGGCCGATCAGGTCGAACGCGCGCAAATCCTTGATTTGATTGATGAAGAGGTACAAAAACTGCCTGCACGTCAACGCGAAGCGTTCCTCATGCGTTATTGGCAGGACATGGATGTGGCTGAAACAGCGGAGGCGATGGGTTGCTCCGAAGGTAGCGTGAAAACACATTGCTCCAGAGCTACCCACACGCTCGCCGAATCGCTGAAAGCCAAGGGAATAAAATTATGAACACCGACGATCTCAATTTCGCTTACAAAGTGCGCCATGCACTGAACGAAAAACTCGACGACCTGCCCGCCTCGACCACCGACCGCCTGGCAGCGGCACGCAAGCTGGCCCTGTCGCGCAAGAAAGCCGATGCGCCGGCCGCCGTCGCCGTGCGCAAGGACGTCTTGGCCGGCATCGCCAGCCATTTGCTGGTCGAACCGCTGTCATGGCTGGGCCGCATGAGCGTCATCATCCCGCTGCTGCTGCTGGTCGGCGGCATGGTGGGCATTTATCAGTTTGAGCAGGAACAACATATTGCCGAACTGGCAGAAATCGATGCCGCCGTGCTGTCCGACGAATTGCCGCTGTCCGCCTATATGGACCATGGCTTCAACGCCTACCTGACGAAACGCGAGCAATAAGCATGGCACGCATCAGCAAACGCACTGGCTGGCTCGCCGCCGGCATCGGCCTGGGCGCCTGCGCGCTGGCCGGCGCCGCCTGGATGGGC
>NZ_NRDQ01000007.1 GCF_002878455.1 Janthinobacterium sp. AD80 | reverse complement strand
CGGACCGCATGCCGCGCAAGCCTTGCGCGCGCGGCCATGGCCGGCTGGACCTGGCGCTGCCAGGGCGACACCCTGCTGTTCTCTGCCGTGTACCAGGAGATACTGGGCGACCGGCAGGCCAGGCTCGAGCACACCTTGGCCGCCTGGCTGGCAGAAGTGCACCGCGATGACCGCGCGCGCCTCAGCCAGGCATTCCGCCAGCACTTCGACGGCCAGGCGCCGGGTGTCTTCAACTGCGAATTCCGCTTGCGCCACAGCGATGGCCACTGGCGCTGGCTGCTGGCGCGCGGCGCCGTCCTCACGCGCGCCTCCGACGGTGCCGCCACCCAGGCCAGCGGCATCGTCTGCGACATCAGCGAACGCAAGAACGACGAGGAACTGCGCATGCGCTGCATGCTCGAAGCGGCGCCCGAAGCCATGCTGGTGGCCGATGTCGATGGCAAGGTGCATTACGCCAACCAGATCGGTGCGCGCTGCTTCGGCTATCCGCTGGCCGAACTGGCGGGCATGTCGCTCGATCAGCTGGTGCCGGAAAGCACGGCCAGCCAGTCGGCAGGCGACCCGCAGGCCAGGCACAGCCTGCCTGGCAGGGTAATGATGGCGCGGCGCCGCGACGGCACGCACTTCCCGGCCAAGGTCAGCCTGTCGCCGCTGCGCATGGCGGGGCAGGTGTTTTCCATCGTCTCGCTGCGCGACATGACGCAGCGCCAGCGCGCCGAGGAAGCCCTGCACGCCAGCTCGGAACGCTACCGCCTGATCGTGCAGACGGCGGCCGAAGGCATCTGGATGACGGATGCCGATGGCAAGACCACCTTCGTCAATCCGAAGATGGCGCACATGCTCGGCTATACGGTGCAGGAAATGCTGCACCGCCCCATGCTCGACTTCATGGACCGCGACAGCCAGCTGCTGATGCAGCGGCGCCTGGCCAGCCACGGCAGCCTGGCCAGCCAGCCGGACCAGGTCGATTTCCGCTTCTTCCGCAAGGATCTGTCGAGCCTGTGGGGCTTGTTGTCGAGCACCAGCATCCAGTCGGAAACGGGCGAGCCGGGCGGTACCCTGGCAATGATCACCGACATCACGGAGCGGCGCCAGGCCTCGATCGCGCTGTCGAACTCCAGCCAGCGCATGGCTTCCGTCTTCGGCGCCGTGACGAATGGCCTGGTGGTGCAGGACAGCCATGGACATATCCTGGAAAGCAATGCCGCCGCCGAACGCATGCTGGCGGCCAGCCCGGCCAGCCAGGCCAACCGCAGCCTGTGGCAAGCCGTGCGCGAGGACGGCTCCGCCTTCGACCGCAACAGCCATCCCGTGCACATCACCCTGTCGACGGGCGAGGCCATGCGCGACGTGCTGATGGGCGTGCAGCAGCCGGACGGCAGTCTGTTGTGGCTGTCCGTCAACACGGAAGCCATCCGCGATGAGTACGGCAAGGTCGGCATGGTGGTGGCCAGCCTGACGGACATCACGTATCACAAGCGCAGCGAGAGCGCCCTGCGCGAACTCAACGAGCATCTGGAAGAGCGCGTGGCGCAGCGCACGGAACAGCTCGACCAGGCCAAGCAGGTGGCCGAGGAAGCCAGCCTGGCGAAGGGACAGTTCCTCGCCAACATGAGCCATGAAATCCGCACGCCGATGAATGGCGTGATCGGCATGGCCTACCTGGCGCTGAAGACGGAACTGGAGCCGCGCCAGCGCGATTACCTGGAAAAGATCCGCTTTGCCGGCGAGCACTTGCTGGGCATCATCGACGACATCCTCGACATCTCGAAGATCGAAGCGGGCAAGCTGGAAATCGAGCGCGTCAACTTCAGTTTCGACCACGTCGTGCAAACCCTGATGACGGTGGTGGCGCCGCGCGCCGCCGGCAAGAACCTGGAACTGGTGTTCGAGATCGATCCGCAACTGCCGGCCGTGCTGGTGGGCGACCCGCTGCGCCTGGGCCAAGTGCTGATCAATTACGCGAATAACGCCGTCAAGTTCAGCGAACAGGGCAGCATCACCATCAAGGTCAACAAAGTGGTGGCGGACGCCAAGCACTGCCTGGTGCGCTTTGAAGTGTGCGACCACGGCATCGGCCTGTCGCAGGACGAGATGAGCAAACTGTTCCAGTCATTCCAGCAGGCCGACACCTCCACCACGCGCGAATACGGCGGCACGGGCCTGGGCCTGGCCATCTGCAAGCAGCTGGCCCAGCTGATGGGCGGCGACGTCGGCGTCGACAGCCGCCCCGGCGCCGGCAGCACTTTCTGGTTTACTGCCAACCTGGGCATTTCCGACCAGGCCGCCCCCGCCGTGCTCGACAGCATGGTGCAGACGGCGGCCGCCATGCGCGCCAGCGCCGACGCGGCCCTCGTCATGCGCACGCTCAAGGATGCCCGCATCCTGCTGGTGGAAGACAATACCTTCAACCAGCAGGTGGCGTTGGAACTGCTGGAAGAAGCGGGCGCGTCCGTCTGCCTGGCCAACAATGGCGAAGAGGCGCTCGATTTGCTGCGCCAGACGCAGTTCGACTGCGTGCTGATGGATGTGCAGATGCCGCTGATGGATGGCTTGCAGGCAACGCGCCACATCCGCGCCGACCCGCAGCTGGCGCATCTGCGCGTGCTGGCCATGACGGCCACGGCCACCAGCGAAGACCGCGTGCGCTGCCTGGATGCCGGCATGGACGACTTCATTTCCAAGCCCATCCAGCCGGCCATGATGTACCAGACCATCGCCAGCTGGCTGCCGGCGCGCGACACGCCGCCGCCCGCGCGCAGCCGCGCCGCGCCCGCCTTCAAGACCACCCTGGCCGGCGATCCGGAAGTGATCGACCTGTCCATCCTGGCCAAGCTGCTGGGCTACAACCCGCAAAAGGTGCGCAAGTTCGCCTTCAAGTTCCTGCAGACGACGCAGGACGGCTTTGGCGACATGGACGCGGCCCTGGCGCGCGGCGATGTGCACCAGGTGCGCGAACTGGGGCACCGCATCAAGTCGTCGGCACGCACGGTGGGCGCCCTGGGCCTGGCCGAACTGTGCCACAGCCTGGAGACGCTGGCGCCGGGCGAGCCGGCCGAGGAAACGGAGCGGGCGCGGCGCATCGTCACGCGCCTGTGGCCCCTGCTGGACCAGATTACCGAAGAAATCATGAATAACACCAGCTTTGCCAACGACGACTAGCTACCGCCAGGACGTTGCGGCAAGACAAACAGCATCGACCACGATGCAGCAGACAAACCGGAAACAGAAAGACATCACATGAACAATGCATCGAATCCACACACCGAGGCCAAGGCCCAGGATGAAGCGGGCCTGGCGCCCCTGCGCGTACTGCTGCTCGACGACGACGTCTTCATGCTCGACGTGCTCAGCGACATGCTCGAGCAGCTGGGCCAGTTCGACATCCGCTGCGAATCGCACAGCGAACAGGCGCTGAGCAGCCTGCAGCAGCACCAGCCGGACCTGCTGATCTGCGACCTGTCCATGCCGGATATCGACGGCATCGAATTTCTGCGCATGGCGGCCGACAATGGCTTCCGCGGCGGCGTGGTGCTGCTGTCGGGCCTGCACTCGGCCGTGCGCCTGGCGGCCGAGCGCCTGGCCGTGGCCAATGGCCTGCATATATTAGGCACCTTCCGCAAGCCGATGGAAAGCGCGGAATTGCAGCTGATGGTGAACTTGCAACGCCAGCACTCGGCGCGTTCCACCAGCGCCCAGGCCCAGGAAGGTGATGCATGACAAGGGGGCGCGGCGCCGGTTCGCGCCAGCAGGCATGCGGCTTTGCCGCCCGCTGAACGGGCAGCGGGCCGATCTGCCTCAAGTTTTTCTGCAATAATCGCCACGCTTTGAAAAAATGGGTTATTATTTCAGCCATCCCCGCCTGCATACCTCTGGTCGCACCTTCCAAGAACATTGAATTCGTGCCCATTGCCCCCATCTTCAAGCTGTATTCCAGGAAGCATGGATGGCGAACCAGCGTATGGTTAATTCCAGGCATTATTGATCCCACCCTCATTTGAGGAAAATATGAGCGAAAATATCAAACACATTAGCGATGCATCTTTTGAAGCAGACGTCCTGAACTCCGAGTTGCCAGTGCTGGTCGACTTCTGGGCGGAATGGTGCGGTCCCTGCAAGGCCATCGCCCCGATCCTGGAAGAAGTCGCCAAGGAATACGCCGGCCGCATCCAGATCGCCAAGATGGACGTTGACGCCAACCAGGCAGTTCCTGCCAAGTTCGGCATCCGCGGCATCCCGACCCTGATCCTGTTCAAGGATGGTGTTGCAGCTGCGCAAAAAGTGGGCGCCATGGCCAAGGGCCAGTTGACCGCTTTCGTCGACAGCAACATTTAATGTATGATAGGCAGCGCTGCGCCCGCAGCGCCGCCTGACTGGAACGTCCGGGAAGCGGCTTTGCCATCATTCGTGCACAGCCTTCCCCAATAATTAATCAACGCCACGCAGTCCCCTCCCCTACCTTTACATCCCGTCTCGGGACACTCAACACATATGCATTTATCCGAACTAAAGGCCCTACACGTATCCGCCCTGCTTGAGATGGCGATCGGTCTTGACATTGACAACGCAGCCCGCTTGCGCAAACAGGAGCTGATGTTCGCTATCCTGAAAAAACGCGCCAAGTCCGGCGAACAGATTTTTGGCGATGGCGCCCTGGAAGTGCTGCCTGACGGCTTCGGCTTCCTGCGCTCGCCTGACGCCAGCTACATGGCGTCCACCGACGACATTTACATCTCCCCTTCGCAAATCCGCCGCTTCAATCTGCACACCGGCGATTCGATCGAAGGCGAGGTACGGACCCCGAAAGATGGCGAACGCTATTTCGCATTGGTCAAAGTAGACAAGGTCAACGGCGAATCGCCGGAAGCCTCGAAACACCGCATCCTGTTTGAAAACCTGACGCCGCTGCACCCGAACGAGCCGCTGCGCCTGGAACGTGAAATGAATGGCCAGGAAAACATCACCGGCCGCATCATCGACCTGATCGCCCCGATCGGCAAAGGCCAGCGCGGCCTGCTGGTGGCGTCGCCGAAATCCGGCAAATCCGTGATCCTGCAGCACATCGCGCATGCGATCACGGCGAACCACCCGGACATCACCCTGATCGTGCTGCTGATCGACGAACGTCCGGAAGAAGTTACCGAAATGCAACGTTCGGTGCGCGGCGAAGTCGTCGCCTCGACCTTCGACGAGCCGGCCACGCGCCACGTGCAAGTGGCCGAGATGGTGCTGGAAAAAGCCAAGCGCCTGGTCGAAATGAAAAAAGACGTGGTGATTCTGCTCGACTCGATCACCCGCCTGGCACGCGCCTACAACACCGTGATCCCTGCCTCGGGCAAGGTCCTGACCGGTGGTGTCGACGCGAACGCGCTGCAACGTCCAAAACGCTTCTTCGGCGCCGCGCGCAATATCGAAGAAGGCGGCTCGCTGACCATCATCGCCACGGCGCTGATCGAAACAGGTTCGCGCATGGATGACGTGATCTTTGAAGAATTCAAGGGTACCGGCAACATGGAAGTGCATCTGGAACGCCGCCTGGCCGAAAAACGCGTCTACCCGGCCATCAACCTGAACAAATCGGGTACGCGCCGCGAAGAACTGCTGATCAAGCCAAACGAACTGCAAAAAATCTGGATCCTGCGCAAGTTGCTGTACTCGATGGACGAGATCGAGGCGATGGAGTTCATTCTCGACAAGATGAAGGCCACAAAGAACAACGCCGAGTTCTTCGACATGATGCGTAGAGGCGGCTAAAACCTACTGCGCGGCCACATTTGCGATCTCCGTTGCTCACTGTACTAAAGTACAGTTCCGCTACTCAATCGCAACTGTGGCCTGCTCGCTACGGTTTTATCTCGCCTCTCAGCTAGGGCCAAGCCGCTCATTGAGCGGCTTTTTTATTGCCTGCGACGGGAAAGCGCTATATAATCGACGGTTGCATTATTTTAAACCCTGGCAAGTGATCGGCAATCGGGTCAAGAAGCAAGACGACCGACGAAGTGCTGTTTGGCTACCTACTTAGAGAGAATCCCATGAAAGTCGATACCCATCCAGAATACCGCGAAGTTGTTTTCCACGATCTGTCGTGCGATTTCAAATTCGTTACCCGTTCGACCATCCAAACCCGCGAAAAAATCACCCACGACGGTAAAGAATACCCACTGGTGAAGATCGAGGTTTCGGCTGAATCGCACCCATTCTTCACGGGCAAGCACAAAATCGTCGACACCGCTGGTCGCGTCGAGAAGTTCCGTCAGAAGTTCGGTTCCGTTGGTTCGAAAACCGCAGTCGCAGCAGGCTAATTTTTGCCGCTCGCGGCAAAAAGGGCAGCTTCGGCTACCAGGAAAAAGGCAGCTACGGCTGCCTTTTTTGTCTTTGGCAACAGCTTTGGCCACCCGTGCCGCTTTCCTCTATACTGCCGCTTACCCCCGACGCCATTGCTCATGCGTCTTACCATTTTTACTGATACCGACCATCGATGAAGCCAGTCCGCCTTCCCGCCGCTGCCACACTCGCGCTGCCACGATGGGCCTTGTTTGCGCTTGGCCTGCTGTACATCCTGCCTGGCCTGATCGGCCGCGAACCGTGGAAGAACGATGACGCCGCCAGTTTCGGCATCATGTGGACCATGGCGCACGGCGGCCTGAACGACTGGCTATGGCCCAACGTGGCCGGCCTGTCCATGCCGGAAGAAGGCCCGCTGGCCTTCTGGCTGGGTGCCATTTTCATCAAATTGTTCGGCTGGATCGACGGCGACGTGTTTGGCGCGCGCATGTCGACCATCGGCATCTTTGTCGTCAGCACCCTGTCCGTCTGGTACACCGCCTTCCACCTGGGGCGCCGCAACGATGCCCAGCCCCTGCGCCTGGCGTTCGGCGGCCAGCCCGAGCCGGACGATTTCGGCCGCACCCTGGCCGATGCCGCCGTGCTCATCTACCTGGGCTGCCTGGGCTTGCTGCAGCACAGCCACGACATCACGGCCGAAGCGCTGTACGTTTCCCTGATGGCCTACCTGCTGTACCGCTCCGTGCGCTACGTGGAAGGCCCGTCCGTGCGCAATGCCGCCCTGCTGGGCCTGGCATTGGGCGGCCTGACCCTCACGCGCGGCTGGATCACGCCGGCCGCGCTGGTCATCGCCATGCTGCTGTGCACCGTCTTCCTGCGCCTGCCATTGCTGCGCAGCGTGCGCCACCTGGCGCTGGCCGTGCTCGTTGCCATCGGGCTGACCCTGGTCTGGCTGCTGCCGGGCGAGTTGATCCAGCCGTATGGCCATTCGCCGCTGCAGGCGTGGATGGAATGGAACTGCCGCCAGTTCAGCCCGCCCAGCGTGAAAAGCCTGCAGTATTTCCTGCGCGTCGGCATCTGGTTCTTCTGGCCCGCCTGGCCTTTCGCCGCCTGGGCCGTGTACGCCTGGCGCCGCCAGCACCACGTGCTGCACATTGTCGTGCCGCTGACCTTTGTCGCCATGCTGGCCATCCTCGGCCTGTGCCATCCGGATCCGGACCCGAGCCAGCTGCTGCCGCTGCTGCCGCCACTGGCCGTGATGGCCGCCTTCGGCCTGCTGACCATGAAACGCGGCGCCATCAACGCCATCGACTGGTTCTCCGTGATGGTGCTGACCATTTGCGCCTTCGTGCTGTGGCTGTTCTGGTTCGCCACCCTGACGGGCTGGCCGCCGCGCATGGCCTACAACGCCCTGAAACTGTTGCCGGGATTTAAACCCGAGCTGGAACTGGTGGCGTTTTTCGTCGCCGCCTGCGTCAGCGCCGGCTGGGTCGCCCTGGTGCACTGGCGCATCTCGCGCCAGCCGGCCGTGCTGTGGCGCGCCGTCGTGCTGTCATCCGGCGGGCTGATCCTGATCTGGGTGCTGATCATGACGCTGTTCTTGCCAGAACTGAACTACAGCAAGAGCTACACCAGCGTGGCGCACCAGATTTCCATCCACCTGCCACCGAATAGCAAGTGCATCAACAGCAATGTCGGCCCCGCCCAGCGGGCCACGTTCGGCTACTACGGCCGCCTGCCATTTGCCGAGGTGGGCCAGAAGCAATGCGACCTGTACTTGCTGCAGGACAGCACCAGAGTAGCGGACAAGCAAGAACGCTTGCCCAAGCACGCTGCCGGCTGGGTCAAGCTGTGGGAAGGCCGCCGCCCAACCGATGACGTGGAACGCTTCCGCCTGTACCAGCGGGTACGCTAGCGCGGCAAAAAGCCGCAAAAAAACCGGGGCCAGCTCAGCAGCCCCGGTTTTTTATTGCTCATTTGAACATATTAAATGCATGAAAAGTGTTGCATTAAAATATATTTAATTACTTAAATTGAACTAGAATTGCTTTTTAGATTATAATAGCTGGCTGCGTGATGGCGGTGTGTCGCTTTCCCGCCCTCTCCGTCCCCAAATTACTATGAGAATGTCCATGAAATTATTTACCACACGTACCCTGCCGCTGATCAGCGCCGCCCTGTTTGCCTTCTCCGTCAGCACGGCGGCCCAGGCAACCGTGGTTGACCTTGGCGTTGCCAATGGTTATTCCGCCTTCATCTTCGGCAACATCGGCAGCAGTGCGGCCAGCGGCTTTACCAGCGTCGGCGGCAGCATCGCCGCCGGCGGCGACATTTTCCTGAATAACTACTCCGTCGGCACGAACAAGACGGCAGGCAGCGCCGCCAATACCATCGTGGCTGGCGGCAACCTGAACACGGGCTGGGGCACGCTTACCGGTTCGGCCGTGTATGGCGTGAGCAACGCTAACGCCACCCTGACGGCGCCACAATGGTTCCCGACTAACAACATCAGCAAAGGCAATGCTTCCACCCTGGACTTCGCCGGTGCCAAGCAGCAACTGACGACCCTGTCGGGCGATGTGGCCAAGCTGCAATCGAACGGTACCGTGGTGTCGCAGTACGGCAACATGACCCTGGTGGGCAACATCAACGCCGATGTGAACATTTTCAACATCGATGCGTCGAATCTGCATAACCTGACCCTGGACCTGTCCTCGCTGAAGAGCACGGCCAGCATCATCATCAACGGCAGCGCCAGCAACATCACCATGAGCGGCGGCTTCGACAATTTCGGCAGCTACGCCAACCGCACGCTGTTCAATTTCGCCAACGCCACCACCACCAACCTGAACAATGTCGGCATCAACGGCAGCATCCTGGCGCCAAACAGCGCATTTTCGGGTTCGGGCAACATGAACGGCACCCTGATCGCCGATTCGGTCAGCTCCATCAACTATGGCCATGTCTCGATGAACGGTGCCGGCTTCAACACGGTGAACGTGTCGGCCGTGCCGGAACCAGGCACCTACGCCATGCTGCTGGCCGGCCTGGGCTTGCTGGCATTCCTGCGCCGCCGCACGCCGGCACGCGCACCACAGATGCACATGGCTTAAGTCTTACGCCGAAGCAATCAAAAACACCGGGCCGCGCGAGCGTCCCGGTGTTTTTTTATGTGCCGGCGCAAAGCTTAGTCTCCGCCCAGGCCCAGATCGTTGGCCACCTGCTGGCGCAGCACATATTTCTGGATCTTGCCCGTCACCGTCATGGGAAATTCCGCCACGAAGCGCACGTAGCGGGGTATCTTGTAGTAGGCGATCTGCCCGTCGCAAAACGCGCGGATATCCTCGCTGGTGGCCTGCGTGCCGGGCCGCAAGATAATGCAGGCGCACAGTTCTTCGCCATACTTGGCGTCCGGCACGCCCACGCATTGCACGTCGAGCACGCTCGGATGGCGGTACAGGAATTCTTCCACTTCGCGCGGATAGATGTTTTCGCCGCCGCGGATGACCATGTCTTTCGAGCGGCCGACGATGCTGCAAAAGCCGTTCGCGTCGATCACGGCCAGGTCGCCCGTGTGCATCCAGCGCGCCGCGTCGATGGCCTCCGCCGTCTTTTCCGCATCGCCCCAGTAGCCCTGCATCACGGAATAGCCGCGCGTGAGCAGCTCGCCCTTGGCGCCGCGCGGCACGATATGGCCTTCCGCATCGACGATTTTCACTTCCAGGTGCGGATGCACCCTGCCGATGGACGACACGCGCATTTCGCGCGGGTCCTCGATCGATGTCTGGAAGCTGACGGGTGAGGTTTCCGTCATGCCATAGGCGATGGTGATCTCCGCCATGTGCATCAGCTCGATGACCCGGCTCATCACTTCCATCGGGCACGGCGAGCCGGCCATGATGCCGGTGCGCAGCCTGGACAGGTCGTATTGCTTGAAGTCCGGATGGTCGAGGATGGCGATGAACATGGTCGGCACGCCATGCAGGCCCGTGCAGCGCTCGGCCTGCACCGTTTCCAGCACGGCCTTCGGATCGAAGCCTTCGCCCGGATACACCATGGCCGCGCCATGCGTGACGCAGGCCAGGTTGCCCAGCACCATGCCGAAACAGTGGTACAGGGGCACGGGAATGCACAGGCGGTCCTGCTGCGTCAGGCGCATGGCTTCACCGATGAAAAAGCCGTTGTTCAGGATATTGTGGTGCGTCAGGGTGGCGCCTTTCGGCGCGCCCGTGGTGCCGGAGGTGAACTGAATGTTGACGGCGTCGTCAAACTGCAAGGTAGCGCTCACTTCTTCCAGATGCGCCAGGTCGGCGCCGGTGATGCCTTCCATCACCGCATCGAAGTTGTGCATGCCTGGCGTGGCGGCCGCGCCCAGGCGGATGACGTGGCGCAACTGCGGCAGGTGCGGCGACTGCAGCGCGCCGGCGCGCGAACGAGCGATTTCCGGTACCACATCCTGCACGATGGCCAGGTAGTCGCTGGACTTGAAGCTGGGCGACAGGATCAGCGCGCTGCACTGCACCTTGTCGAGCACATACTCGAGTTCCGAACGCCGGTAGGCGGGGTTGATGTTGACCATGATCAACCCCGCTTTCGCCGTGGCAAACTGCGTCAGCACCCATTCGGCGCAATTCTGCGACCAGATGCCGACCCGTTCACCCGGCCGCAAGCCCAGCTTCAGCAGGCCGGCCGCCAGGCGGTGCACGCGCTGCTGGAATTCCAAATACGTCCAGCGCACGTTCTGGTGCGCCACGATCAGGGCGTCATGCTGGCCGTAGCGGGCGGCGATGCCGTCCAGGTAAGCGCCTATTGTTTCGCCGATCAACGGCGTCTCGTGGGCGCCATGTACATAACTCATTGCTTGCATGCTGTCTCCAGGGGATGTGGCGCGTCGCGCTCTTGTTATCGTCGTCGATGCTGAAAATTATAGCCGCATATGCACGCCTCCCGCGTCCGCCAAGGCAGGGACGCCAGGGATGCGCGCCTATGTTGCCGACTTAACCAATAGCCGCACTCCGCAGCCATGTTCGCAGAGGAAACATCAGCGCTCCTGTAGAATATTTTTTGCGCCAGCTTGGCAAGCCGGGCAACGCCTCCCTTATTCCGATTTTGCTTATGAATCAAGAAATTCCTTGCTTCTCCGTTTTACTCATCGATGATGAAGCCCTTGCGCTCGATTTCATCGCGTACGGCTTCGAACGCTGCGACGATGTGCGCCTGCGCTACGACGCCCGCTCGGAAAACGCCGTGGCCCTGGCACGCGAAGTGGCCGCCACCACCGTGCTGGTCGACTTGCGCATGCCCGGCGCGGACGGTTTTGATGTCATCCGCATGCTGCGCGCCGATCCGGCCACCGAACACATTCCCGTGGTGCTGCTGTCGTCCGAGGAAGATCCGTCGATCAAGGTGGCGGCCTTTGCCAGCGGCGCCAATGATTACCTGGTGAAATGGCCGGACTCGCGCGAATTGCTGGCCCGCGTGCGCTACCACAGCGCAGCCTACGTGGCGCGCCAGCAGCGCGACGCCGCCTTCATCTCGCTGCGCCTGAGCCAGGAAGAACTGGCCGTGAGCCAGTCGGCGCTGCACCAGGCGCAGAAGATGGAAGCCATCGGCCAGTTGACGGGCGGCGTCGCCCACGATTTCAATAACGTGCTGCAAATCATCGGCGGCAATTTGCAACTGATCAAGCTGCTCGGCGGCGTCAGCGAGAAGGCCCTGAGCCGCATCGACATCGCCCTGGCCGGCGTGGAAAGGGGCGCCAAGCTGTCCGCGCACCTGCTGGCATTCGCCCGGCGCCAGCCGCTGCAGGCGCAACTGGTCAATCCGGGCCAGGTCTTGCGCGACATGGGCGACATGATCCGCCGCCTGCTCGATCCGCGCACCACCATCGTCACGGATATCGAGGCGGGACTGTGGAGCACCATGGTCGACGCCAACCAGCTCAATAACGTGCTGCTCAACCTGGCCATCAACGCACGCGATGCCATGGCGGCGGACGGCACCCTGAGCATCCGCGCGCAAAACCAGCCGTCCGGCTCCCCCCTGCTGTCGGAAGTGGGCAATGAAGACTATGTCATGCTGGAAATTGCCGATACGGGCAAGGGCATGGAGGTGGCGGTGCTGCAGCGCGCCTTCGAACCGTTCTTCACCACCAAGCCCACGGGCCAGGGCACGGGCCTGGGCCTGAGCATGGCGTACGGCTTCGTCAAGCAGTCGGGCGGCGAAATCATTCTCAAGAGTACGCCGGGCGTGGGCACCAGCGTGAAGATTTTCCTGCTGCGCAGCGCAAGCCAGGCGGCCGCCATCGAAGAGCCCGTGACAGTGCCGCTGAGCCGCGGCCTGGAAACCATCCTGGTGGTGGAAGACGAGGAAGAAGTGCGGCGCTCGACCGTTGAGCTGCTGTCGGCGCTGGGCTACCGCGTGCTGCAGGCGGCCGATGCGGGCAAGGCCATGAGCCTGGTCCATTCGGGCATGCCGATCGACCTGGTATTTACGGATGTCATCATGCCGGGTGACACCAGCAGCCTGCAACTGAGCGAGGCCGTGCGCCAGCATTTGCCCGGCACGCACATCCTATTTACCTCGGGCTATGCCGAGGGCGTCCTGACGCATGAGGGACGCCTTGATCCCGGCGTCAACCTGCTGCAAAAACCCTACACGCCGGACGTGCTCAGCGCGCGTATCCGGCATTTATTGCGTCGGAGCAAACCCGCAGGCTGAGACCGGCGCCAGGCCGGCCGTCGCCTTATTGCGGCCGCACGTAGCGGTGCGATCCGGGCGGCGGTTCGTTGAGGACGGCCCAGAAGATGCCCAGGTCGGCAATGGCGCGCACGAATTCCTCGAAATCGACCGGCTTGACGACATACGCGTTCACGCCCAGCTCGTAGCTGCGCAGCAAGTCCTGCTCTTCCTTCGATGACGTCAGCATCACCACGGGGATGCTGCGCAGTCCGGCCGTGCTGCGGATTTCCTTCAGCACTTCCAGTCCATCGACTTTCGGCAGCTTCAGGTCCAGCAGGACGACGGCCGGATTGCCCGCCTCGCGCCGCGCGAACTGCTCGCGGCACAGCAGGTAGTCGAGCGCTTCGGCGCCATCGCGGGCGATGATCACTTCATTGGCCAGCTGGCTCTTGGCCAGGGCGATCAAGGTCAGTTCCAGGTCGTGCGGATTGTCTTCGACTAACAAAATGGGTTTTAACATAGGCTTTCCTTACATAACAATGTCTTTGGGGATGCTGAACGAGAACGTGGCACCGGCACCGGGCACGGACTCGGCCCAGACCCTGCCGCCATGGCGTTCGATGATGCGGCGCACATTGGCCAGGCCAATGCCGGTGCCGGGAAAATCCTCCATGCGGTGCAGGCGCTGGAAGACGCCGAACAGCTTGTGCACATATTCCATGTTGAAGCCGGCGCCATTGTCAGCCACGTGAAATACCACTTCCTGCGCGCTCTCGCTGGCCGTGACGGCAATGCGCGCCACCGCTTCCTGGCCGGTGAATTTCACGGCGTTCGACAGCAGGTTGTACAGCGCCAGCTGGATGAACGTCGGATCGGCCCGCACCGCCGGCAAGACGCCGATATCCCACTCCACCTGGCGCCCATGGATGTCGAGCGCCAGCTTCTGGATGCAGCCGCGCACCAGCTCCGTCATGTTCACCTGGCTCGGGTGCAGGGAAGCGCGGCCCATCTGCGAAAAACTCAGCAGATCGTCCACCAGCTTGCCCGCCAGGCGCGCCGAATCCTTGATATTTTTCAGGAAGCGGCGGCGCTTTTCCTGGTCTTCCGCGCCCGCCGTTTCCATCAGCAGATCGGAAAAGCCCACGATATGGCGCAGCGGCGCGCGCAGGTCGTGCGAGACGGAATACGAAAACGCCTCCAGCTCCTTGTTGGCGCGGCCCAGCTCTTCGGCCAGCTCGGCCATCTGCTCGGCGCGCTCGAGGACGATGCCCAGCAAGGCGCCGCGGAACTCCACCGCCAGCTCGATTTCACCGTCATGCCATGGCAGGCTGCTGCCCCGAATGGTTTCGCGCCAGGCTCCAAAGCTCAGGCGCGGCGTCAGCTGCTGCACGCCCGTCTTGTCCTGCGGCTTGCCGGCCCAGTCAATCGTGTGCACGACTTCGTGACGGAACCACAGCAAA
This sequence comes from Janthinobacterium sp. AD80, assembly GCF_002878455.1. Classification (GTDB taxonomy): domain Bacteria; phylum Pseudomonadota; class Gammaproteobacteria; order Burkholderiales; family Burkholderiaceae_D; genus Janthinobacterium. The sequence continues at coordinate 13,762 of NZ_NRDQ01000007.1, read as the reverse complement.
TAATGCGGATGGATGCGCGAGATCGAGACCGACAGCAGGCCGCTGGCATTGCGCGCATAGGCGGCGGCCGGTGCATAGTCGCGGCTCAGCTGGTCGGTGTGGTACACCTCGCCCTGGCCGCTCGCGCCCAGCCATTGCACCAGTGCGCGGATCTCCTGTTCGGCAGGCGCGTCGCCATAGCACAGCACGCGGTCATCGATGACGATGGCGGCGCCGCTGGCGCGCGCAAAGCGCAGCAGCTCGGGAAACACGCCGCTCAGGTTATCGGCGAAGTTGGCGTTCTGCGCCAGCCCGGCCAGCATGCTGACCATGGTGCGGCGCACTTCCAGGCGAAATTGCAGTTCGCCCGCGTCCGTGCGCGTCTCGATGCACAGCGCCAGGATCTGCCCCAGCTGCTCGCACACGGTGCGCTGCTCGAAGGCCACCGGCATCGGTGTTTCGTTGTGGCATGAAATCAGGCCCCACAGCTGCCCCTTGACCACCAGAGATACGGACATCGACGCCAGGGTGCCCATGTTGCGCATGTACTGCAAGTGTATCGGCGAGACGCTGCGCAGCGCGGCGAACGACAGGTCGTTCGGCTGGCCCGTCAGGGGATTAATATCCGGCACCAGGCGCGCCGGCGTGTAGTTGGCGTCGCCGATCAGGCGGATGCGGTTGAGCATGTACAGCTCGCGTGCCTGGCGCGGAATATCCGAGGCGGGAAAGCGCTGGCCCAGATAGGAAGCGTAGCCCTCGGCCCGGTCTTCCGCCAGGACATGGCCGTGGCCGTCGCGGTCGAACTGGTACACCATCACGCGGCCAAAGCCCGTCACCTCGCGGATTTGCCGGGCGGCCAGCGCGCTCATCTCGGCGATGTCCTGCACCTCGTTGATTGTCAGGAGGAAGTTGCCCACCTTCGGATACAGCTGGCGGAAATCGGGCGCGGCCGCGCGGCTGGCCGCCTCGAACTCCAGCAGCAGCAACTGGTCACACACATGCGCGAGCACGTCGAAGTGGCGGCCATTGGCGATTTGCACCGTGCCCAGATAGGCCGGCTGCACGCCCGGCGCGCCAGCGGCCAGCGCAGCTTCAAGCTGGATACCGGCGGACGCGCCCAGGATGGCCTGCAGGTCCTGCCCCAAAGCGTGCTCAGCGGATACACCCGTCATCTGCGCCAGGTTGGCGCTTGCCTGCAAAATGCCGCGCTGGCCCACTTGCGGCAAGGCCAGCAGGAACCCGTGCGGCTGGATACTGCCCGGTATGCGGATCGGCTCCTGTTCGCAAGTCGTCAGGTTCAGTGGCTGTGGGGCGGGCGTAACTGGCAGCATATTATTTCATGTCGGCAACTCGTGCCAGTGCGGCGGTGGGAGATGTTTTATTCTACTAGAGGCCGACAACGTCGCGCCGCACCGCATGGCGGGCGGCGGCATAGGCGAATGCGGGCATTTCCATTACCATGCAGCACCGCCCCCTATGGCGGACTCCATTTTCATCAGCAAGGGCAGCACGGTGCATCCATCACAACAGGGCTTTATCCTGACCCGCCACTGGCGCGACACACGCGATGGCACGCAGGTCGATTTCTGGCTGGCAACGGATGCCGGGCCCCGCCATGTGCGCCTGCCCCTGCAGACGGCCGTCGCCTTCATTCCCATGGAGCAGCGCGAGCAGGCGGAACACGTGCTGCGCGGCGAGCGCCATGCCGAATTGCGCCCCTTGTCCCTGAGCGACTTCCACCACCGCCCCGTGCTGGGCCTGTATTGCAAGCAATACCGGCACTTGCTGAAGCTGGAAAAGCAGTTGCGCGCGCACGGCGTCGATGTGTACGAAGCCGATATCCGCCCGCCCGAACGCTACCTGATGGAACGCTTTATTACGGCGCCGGTGGCGTTTGACGGCGCCGCCCCGGGTGAGGAAGTCCACCTCAAACCCGCAGCCGGCTACCGTCCCGCATTAAAACTCGTGTCGCTCGATATCGAAACGACGGCGCATGGCGAGCTGTATTCGCTGGCCCTGGAAGGCTGCGGCCAGCGCCAGGTATACATGCTGGGGCCGCAAAATGGCGGCGACGAGCCGCTGGACTTCGACCTGGAATACTGCGCCACGCGCGCGCAGATTCTCGAACGCCTGAACACGTGGCTGGAAACGCACGATCCGGACGCCATCATCGGCTGGAACCTGGTGCAGTTCGACTTGCGCGTGCTGAGGCAACATGCGGAACGCTGCCAGGTCCCCTTGCGCCTGGGACGCGGCGGCGCCGTCATGGAGTGGCGCGAGCATGGCGGCAAGCAGGAGCATTATTTTGCCGCCGCCGCAGGGCGATTGATCATCGACGGCATCGAAGCGCTGAAGTCGGCGACGTGGAATTTTTCTTCGTTCAGCCTGGAAAACGTGGCGCAGACGCTCTTGGGCGAAGGCAAGTCTATCGACAATCCCTACCAGCGCATGGCCGAGATCGACCGCCGTTTCCGCGAAGACAAGCCGGCGCTGGCGCGCTACAACCTCAAGGATTGCGAACTGGTCACGCGCATCTTTGCGAAAACCGAGTTGCTGACGTTTTTGCTGGAGCGGGCCAGCGTGACGGGCCTGGCGGTCGACCGCAGCGGCGGCTCCGTGGCCGCCTTCGAGCATCTGTATTTGCCGCTGATGCACCGGCAAGGCTATGTGGCGCCCAACCTGGGCGATGTCTCCGGCGAGAACAGCCCCGGCGGCTTCGTCATGGATTCGCAGTCGGGCCTGTACGACTCGGTGCTGGTGCTCGACTACAAAAGCCTGTACCCGTCCATCATCCGCACCTTCCTGATCGACCCCGTGGGCCTGGTGGTGGGCACCAGCGGCGATGAAGCCGATACCGTGCCCGGCTACCGGGGCGCGCAGTTTTCGCGCGTAAAACACTGCCTGCCGGCCATCGTGGAACAGGTGTGGCGGGGCCGCGAGGCAGCCAAGCGCGAACGCAACGCACCGCTGTCGCAAGCCTTAAAAATCATCATGAACGCGTTCTATGGCGTGCTGGGCTCGAGCGGCTGCCGCTTCTTCGATCCACGCCTGGCGTCGTCGATCACCCTGCGCGGCCACGACATCATGCACCGCACGCGCGAACTGATCACGCAGCAGGGCTACCAGGTGATCTATGGCGACACGGATTCCACCTTCGTGTGGCTGAAAACGGCGCATACGGACGAGGCGGCGGGCAAGATCGGCCGCGCCCTGGTGGCGCACGTGAACGCCTGGTGGGAACGCCATTTGCGCGAGGAGTTCGGCCTCGATAACGCGCTGGAGTTGGAGTTCGAGACGCATTACCGGCGCTTCCTGATGCCCACCATCCGTGGCTCGGAAGAAGGCAGCAAGAAACGCTACGCGGGCCTGGTGGGCAAGCCCGACGGCAGCGAGGAGATGGTCTACAAGGGCCTGGAAACGGTGCGCAGCGACTGGACGCCGCTGGCGCAGCAATTCCAGCAGGAGCTATACCGGCGCATCTTCCAGCGCACGGCCTACCAGGAGTATGTACGCGACTACGTGGCGCGCACGGTGCGCGGCGAGTTCGACGCCCTGCTCGTCTACCGCAAACGCTTGCGCCGTCCGCTCGACGACTACCAGCGCAACGTGCCGCCGCACGTGCGCGCGGCGCGCACGGCCGACGCCTACAACCTGGCGCAAGGGCGGCCGCTGCAATACCAGAACGGCGGCTGGATCAGCTATGTCATCACGGTGGCGGGGCCGGAGCCGCTGGAGACGCAGCGCTCGCCCATCGACTACCAGCACTACCTGACGCGCCAGCTGCAACCGGTGGCCGACGCGATACTGCCCTTCCTGGGCGACGATTTTTCGCACCTGGTGTCGGGCCAGCAGAACCTGTTTTAAATTTGTTTTAAATCAATTCTGCTTACCTGCGCGCCCAAGCTGAGGTAATATCGGCGCCTGCCGGGCAGTGTCCGGCCCTGTTTGCAGGCGCGCTGCGCCGCGGCAGCGTAAAATACGCCATGGCGAAAGAATAAGAGCTGTACCCAAGAAGAAGATGCCGTTCCAGACGAGAATCGTTCGCAAGAGGATAAACGCCACTGGAATGGCGCATAATTTACAACTATGTTGAACCAGCACGCCGGACTGCCCATCGTCCGCCGGCTACTTTTGAATGAATTGATACCATGACCGAGATCACGTCCTTAAGAGACATCCCGCAAAAAAATATCTTCCGCAAGGGCGACACCTTTGTGCTGTTCGGCGAGCTGTTCGGCCGCGGCTATGTGAATGGCTTGCTGGACGAAGCGCGCAAGGCGGGCATGAATATCGTCGGCATGACGGTCGGCCGCCGCGATGAAAACATGGCGCTGCGTCCGCTGAACGCGGAAGAACTGGCTGAAGCGGAAGCCAACCTGGGCGGCCGCATCATCAACGTGCCGCTGATGGCCGGTTTCGACCTCGACGCGCCACCGGGCGAGCCGACGCCAACGGCCCTGCTGGCCGACATGACCCTGAAGAGCTGGCAGGAAGACAAGCTGGACTGGGCGCAGATCGAGCGCTGCCGCGAAGCGGGCGTGGCCCGTTTCACCGCGTCCGTGGCGAAAGCCATGGCCGAACTGGACACCCTGATTCCGGACGGCAGCAATGTGTATTTCGCCCACACCATGGCCGGCGGCATTCCGAAGGTCAAGGTCTTCCTGGCCATCGCCAACCGCATTTACAAAGGCCGCGGCGAGCGCTTCATGTCTTCGCGCGCCCTGCTCGACAGCGACCTGGGCAAGCTGATCCTGATGAACTTCGACGAAGTCACGGCCAACACCTTGCAGCACCTGATCGACGGCAGCGCCGCCATCCGCGCGCGCATCGAGAAAACCGGCGGCCAGGTGCGCTACAGCGCCTACGGCTACCACGGCACCGAGATCCTCATCGACGGCAAATACCAGTGGCAAACGTATAGCAACTACACGCAAGGCCTGGCCAAGATGCGCCTGGAAAACGTGGCCAAGGCCGCGTGGGAAAAAGGCATCAAGGCGACCGTCTTCAACTGCCCGGAAATCCGCACCAACTCGTCCGATATTTTTGTCGGCGTGGAACTGTCGCTGTTCCCCCTGCTCGACGCGCTGAAAAAAGAAGGCGGCGGCGCCTGGGCCGAAGAGCAGTGGAAAATCTGCCAGGGCTTGCTGGAAGACGGCGTCTCGCTGCAGGACTTGCTCGACCGCATCGCCGCCTACAATGGCGATACGACCAGCGTGCAATTCCGCAACTTTGACGCCTGGCCGATGGACAACACGCCGGAGCTGGCCGAAGTCATGATCGGCACCTCGGACGACATCACCAAGCTGCACAAGGACCGCAAGGAACTCATCACCGACCACCTAAGCTCCCTGGTTCTGGAAGGCACGGGCCCGCTGATGTTCCACGAAATGTCGGAACCGAAAGCGCCCGTCATCTGGCTGAACCACGACATCATCGCGCGCCAGCTGGTCTCCGTGCATAACTGACGCTAGCCTCGCCGCGCACTGACAACGCCGTCCCCGGTGCCTGCCCGGGACGGCGTTCTTGCAGGCGGCGCCAGCTTTTAACAAATGCACTAAACCGTTTGCAAAGCGAAAAACTTGCCGGATCACGATAAATCAGTGATAATGCGTCTCGCGTTGCCGGGATGGCGGAATAGGTAGACGCACGGGACTCAAAATCCCGCGCTGGAAACAGCGTGCCGGTTCGATTCCGGCTCCCGGCACCACAGAACATGGCAGTACCCATTGAAACCCGCCCATCATGCGATGCCGGCGGGTTTTTTTATGCGGCCGCCGTTAGCGTCCCAGCCTGCGCTCCACACTCCCTGTCGATCATGCTGAAACGCGCGCAATGGCGTTTGCGGCCGTCGGCGATGGTACGCCCGTTGTGCGCCCACAGGCACAATGGCCGCACACGACCGAGCGTTTAATTCATCGGTGCTCAATTGCCCCCGCGCTGCGTGCCGGCTTCGAAAGCATGCGCCAGCAGTGACACGACCGTGTTCACACCCGGGCGCTGCACGGGTCTACAGCCAGGCATGCCCGATTTCCATCTTGCGGTTGGCCCTGACGATCATCCAGAAGCGCGTGTCCCGCCGGCAGCGGCAGCAAATCGACCTGCTGGCCGTGCAAGACAGGCTGCAGCGGCTGATCGAGCATCAGCGCTCTTCGCGGTAGTAGTCGCAGCCCTCGAAGGTGGTGCGCAGCGCCTGCTGCAGCTGGGCGTAGCGCTCCGACGTCAAGTTGAAACGCACGTCGATCTGGCCGTCGTCGTCCATCTGCATGGCCGCCTCGGCATCCATCTGCACGGACAAACGGTTCGGATGCAGGATCACGGCGTGCATGTGGCCGTACCAGGCAAATTCCTGGCCGCAGTATTCAATGTACGGTTCATCCATGCCCAGCGCCACGTCCTGCTCGTCGTAGTCGTCGGCGCGCTGCAGCATCAGGTAGACGGGCTCGCCGTTGGCGGCCGGTGCGGCCAGGGTGGTGATCAGGGCGTCGTCTTCATGGAGGACGGACAATTCGGTGGCGGTAAATCCTGCGGACATGGCGTGCTTTCAACAATTCAAGGGATGGCGCCACCATAGCGCAAAAGCGGCGCGGGCAACATAGGGCGCGATGAATAAAGCGTGCCGCACAGCGCGCCGCGTGCACCGCCACGCCCGCCTATAATGGCCATTTCAACCATCTTTACAGGAGAGCGCCTTGTCCGCAGCTTCGCCCTACACCATCCGCCTGGCCATCCCCGGCATCGCCACCTACCAGCACTTGCGCGTTACCGCCGGCCTGAGCCCGAAAAGCACGGCGGCGGCGGCCAAGGGTCTGCCGCACTCGCTGTTTGCCGTGCAAATCCTGCATGGCGACGACGTGGTGGGCATGGGACGCGTCATCGGCGATGGCGGCTGCTTCTTCCAGGTGGTCGACATCTCCGTGCTGCCGGCCCACCAGGGCCAGGGCCTGGGCAAGATGATCATGCGCGAAATCATGCGCTTCATCGACACGGACGTGCCCGCAAGCGCGTATGTCAGCCTGATCGCCGATGGCCAGGCGCAAGACCTGTACGCGCAGTTCGGCTTCAGGCACACGGCGCCCGCCTCCGTCGGCATGGCGCTGGTACGCTGAAGCGGCTTCTCCTTCCCGAGTCAGAAGCGCAGCTTGAGCGCATAGCCCATGGCGCAGGGCGCGCCGGCGCACAGGGCCGGCTTGTACTTGGCCAGCATCATCAGCTGCGCCGTGCGCTCGCCCAGGTCCTTGTCCGGCGCCCTGCGCACCAGGACGGCGACCGGCGTGCCAGCCGCGTCGAGCTGTACTTCAACGTGTAATTCGCCGCGGCTGCCCGTGACACCCGCCACGTCCTGCACGGCACGCACCAGCTCGCCCGGGCCACGCGCGGGGTACGGCGGCTCATCGGCGTCCAGCAAAATCCGGTAAGGCCCTTTGAGCGTGCGCTGCTGTTCCCCGCTCAAGGCGCCATACGGCGCATCGAACGGTGCGGGCGAACCGCTCGCCAGGCTGAGCGCTCCCGCGCCCTTGCTGCCGCTCTCCTTGCGCACGAAGGTGTGGTTTTCCAGCGCCGCCACAGGCGTACTGCCTGCCGGCAAGCCGGCATGGAAGACACCCTCGTACTGGCGCCCGTTCGGGTAGCGTATCGTGCCCTGGCCTTCGAACAGATCGTCCTTCCAGCCGCCCGTGTAGCTGCCGCCGCGCGCATAGTCGATGCGGCCCTGGCCATTGCGCCTGCCATCGGCAAAGCCGCCCTTGTAGCGGTCGCCCAGCGCCATCACCTGCTCGGCGTCGCCGCCGGGCTGGCCGGCCACAAACGTGGCCAGCACCTTGTTGCCATCCTTGTCGACGTGGATGCCCTTGCCATGCCATGCCCCCTGCCGGAAGCCGCCCTGGTACACGGCGCCATCTGCCGCCTGCCAGGCACCGGCGCCCTCCATCTGGCCGCGCACCAGGCTGCCTTCGTAGCGCCCGCTCTCGCGTCCATTGCGCGACCATTGCAGATAGCCGCTGCCTTGCGCGTAACCATCGCTGCAGGCGCCGCTCCAGACCACCGTGGCGTCGGCCGGCTGGCCAGCCCGGTCCACCTGGCAACCGGGCTGGCCCGCGAAAGCAACGCTGGCAGGCTGCGCCTGCGCGCTGGCACTCGCCAGCAAGACGGTCAACAAGAGGATTTTTTTTTTCATGGCCATAACAAAAAATAAAGAATGTCGATACTAGCATTCATTGCCGGTAAATCATGCAGGCGGCTGGGCGGTGCGGCAAGAAAATGACGCCAGGCGCTACACTGGCGGCTGGCCTGACTCCCACCATGCGAACCGGATGACTATCACTTTCCCCACGACAGATACACGTCCGGCTTGCCGCCTCTTGGCTCCAGCCGGCAAGGCACGCTGATGCTGATGTGGCTGACGGGCACGCTGGCCCTGGCGCTGCTGCTGTCGGCGTGCGCCTGCCGGGCCGAGCGCCAGCTGCAACGGCGCCATGGCGGCAAGCGCACGCGCTGGCCATGGCTGGCGGCGCTGGCCGCCTCCGTCGTCCTGCCCCTGCCCTGGCTGCCCGCGGTACTGGCAAGCCTGCCGGCGGAGCAAGCGCAGCTGAAGCTGGGCTGGCTGATGCTGTCGGCAGGCATGCTGATGCTGCTGGTGCTGCGCGGCATCTGGCTGCTGTCGCACCAGCGCCGCTGGCAAAAGACCACGCTGCTGGGCACACAGGTGTACTTGAGCGGCGGCATCGGCCCCTGCGTGGCTGGCTGGCTGCGCCCGCGCATCGTGATGCCCGTGTGGCTGTCGCTGATTGCGCCGCAACAGCAGGCGCTGCTGCTGGCGCACGAACAGTGCCGGCTCGCCGCGCGCGACCCGCAGCTGCTGGCCCTGGCGCATGCCCTGATCGTGCTGATGCCGTGGAATGTACCCCTGTGGTGGCAGTTGCACCGGCTGCGCTTTGCCATCGAAGTCGATGCCGACGCGCGCATGCTGGCGCAAGGGCATGCCGTGCGCGACTACGCCACCGCGCTGCGCCAGCACGGCCAGTATTATTCGGGCCTGACGGGCGCCTCGCCGCTGGTGCTGAACGACCCGCGCGCGCTGCGGCGCCGGCGCCGCCTGATGGGCAGATTTACCCGGGGCCAGGCGGCGAACTTGCTATAGTAGCGGCAGCGCAGCGCCAGTCGCTCCCGCCCCCGGCTCACCCTTCCCAGAAATCAGAGAGATACCATGCTTTACGTGCTTGCCATCGCGATCGTCATCGCCCTGCTGTATTACGTCTTCAGCGGCCGCACGGCCGTCCAGCCGCTGCAAAAGCCGCTGTTGTCGATACGCCAGTACGTGCCGGAAATCCCGCCCGGCGCACCGGCGCACCACTGGACCGATGAGGGGCGCTTCGCGTCGGAAGTGGAAAACGAGTCGATGTACCAGCCTGCCATCGCCAAGCTGGCCGGCGAGCATGGCCCCGGCAACGCGGAAGAAAAATGCCTGGCCCTGCTCGTCTGCGACGATGCCAACCCCTTCCAGGACAAGGCCATCGCCGTCTTCATCGATGGCCAGCTGGTCGGCTACCTGTCGCACAACGACGCACTGCGCCTGCGCCGCAACCTGGGCCGCATGGACATGGCAGGCCAGCTGACCTCGTGCGATGCCGTCATCCGTGGCGGCGGGCTGTGGAACGGCAAGCGCCTGGCGTATGCCGTGTGGCTCGATTTGCAGCCGTACAACTGACCACCCCGCAAAAACTGCCGCGCGCCGTCATTGCGGCCCGCGATGCTCACTGAGCCGGCGTCCCCATCGCTTCTGGCGTTGCATTTTCACGCCAACGGCGGCGCAGCACCGTCTTTCCACCCGCCGCGGTGCGGCCCGGCGTTGAACGCCTACCCTGCGCGCGCCTGCCTGATGGCGCGCGTGGCGATAAAGCTGGGCAGGTATTTTTCAATCTCAAAGCGCGGATGGGGATGCATTTCCTCGTGGTAGCCCGCCAGCACGAAGCCGGCCGCCAGCTGGCCGCCGATCTGGCTGTCGAGGCCATGGCCGAAAATCAGCGCCTCTCCCCTTTCCATGCGCGCCGCCAGCGCATCCGGTTGCATATCCTCCACATCCGAATACGGCAGCACGAAGCGGGGACGTATCAAGCCTTGCCGCGCCCACTGCGGATCGCGGTCGCCGATGAAGACGGCGGGGTTGAAAAAACTGCTCAGCAGCACCCCGCCGTCCGCCAGCACGCGCGCACATTCGCGCCACACGGGGGCGATGTCGGGCACGTACTGGTTCGACACGGGGTGGACGACGACATCGAAACTGGCGTCGGCAAAGCAGGCCAGGTCGCGCATGTCGTCCTGCACGGTGGCCAGCTGCAAGCCGTCGCGCCCGGCCACCATGCGGTCTTTCGCCAACTGCTGCGCGGATAAATCGAACACCGTCACCTGCGCGCCGGCCGCGGCCAGCACGGGCGCCTGCTGGCCGCCGGCGCCCGCCAGGCACAGGATGCGCAAGCCGTGCACCTGGTCCAGCCAGCCGGCCGGCAAGGGCCCTGGCGTCAAATGGATTTGCCACTGCCCGGCGCGGGCCGCCGCGATGGTGGCACTGTCGACAGGCTGCGACCACGGGCTGTTCTGCGCCGCCTGGGCATCCCAGGCGCGCTGATTATGCTGCAAGAAGTTGCTGTTGGAAGGCATCGGCATCCTTTCAGAAAAACAGGCCGCGACTGTAGCATGGCGCCTGAACAGGTGTCGCCGTTTGCAAAAAAACCACACCATTCCTCTTGGAAACTCTCATGCCCGCAGCGCCATTTCCCTTGGGAAGAAGGAACACGCACGTGCGTTTCATGCATGCAAGACAATTAAAGGACACTAAATATCATTACAAATAAGATATTTGTTTCCGGAAATCTGGTAAGGTAATCCGCATCGGCTGCCCCTGCGCCCACGGCCGAAGGACGGGCGATCACGGGCGACCTGCGCGCCACCCTGGGTCGTGGCTGGCCCCAACCGTTGCTGCACCCGTTTTCCAGCACCACGACGCCCTATTTGTTTGCTTACGATGATACCTGCCAGCGTCCACCAGCTGTTCCGCATTCCCGCCGATCCGGCCCTGCTGCACCATGGCCAGCATGAACCGGGCCTGGTCTTGCTCTCGCTCGTGATCGCCATCTTCACGTCATGGATGGCACTGCAGATGACGGTCTACAGCCGCTCGCAGGCCAGCATCAGCCGTCAGTTGCACCTGCTGTGCCTGATGGCCGGCAGCCTGGCGCTGGGCTGCGGCGTGTGGGCCATGCATTTCATCGGCATGCTGGCCTTCGACCTGGGCACCAGCGTCGATTACGCGCCGGGACTGACCCTGCTGTCTATCGTGCCCAGCGTGGCGGCCGCGTTCGTGGCCCTGGCCACGCTCAGCCGGCGCGCCGTCTCGGCGCCGCTGCTGCTGCGCGGCGGCATCGTGGTGGGCCTGGGCATCGGCGCCATGCACTACATGGGCATGCACGCCATGCGCACGGGCCTGTCGCTGCGCTACGAGCCGGTGCTGTTTTTCCTGTCTCTGCTCGTTGCAGTGGTGCTGGCCACCCTGGCCCTGTGGATACGCTTCGGCCTGCGCGGCTGGAGCGGCGCCCTGGGGCCGTCGCAGCGCAACCTGATCAGCGCCTGCGTCATGGGCTGTGCGATTGCCGGCATGCATTACATGGGCATGCATGCGGCCCGCTTCATCGGCATCATCCCCCCAGGCAATCACGCGGACACGGACAAGACCATGCTGGCCGTCAGCGTGAGCCTGCTGACGGTCACCCTGACTATCCTCGTCGCCTCCACCGTCGGCGTGCTGCGCTACCGCGAACTGTTCCGCCACCTGATCCAGAGCGAAAACTGGATGCGCTCGCTGCTGACGAGTACCGTCGATGGCGTCATCACCATCGACAAGGGCGGCAACATCGTCGATTTCAACGGCGCCGCCGAACGCATCCTGGGCTGGCGGCAGGCGGACATCATCGGCCAGCACATCCGCGTGCTGGTCAGCGATGTGCGCGAGTCGGAACAGTACGGCCTGCTGCACCACTTGCGCACGGGGCAAAGCGAACTGCTCCACAGCAGCGAGGAAATCCTCTACGTGCGCAAGGATGGCGCCACGGTGGCCGTGCAGCGTTCGATGGCCAGCGCGCGCCTGGCCGACCAGGACCTGTACGTGCTGTTCATTACGGACGTAAGCGAACGGCGCGCCATGCTGGCCGCCCTGCGCGAAAGCGAGCAGCAATTGCGCTCGCTGATCGGCAATATTCCCGGCATCGCCTTCCGCTGCACCACGGCCGAGAACCAGCCCATGCTGTTCATCAGCGATGGCGTGGAGGCCATCACCGGCCATCCGCCCGCCGACTTCCTGGGCGACGCCCCCCGCCTGAGCATCACGGGCCTGATCGCGCCGGAAGACCGCGCCTACGCCACCGATGTCTTCAACCGCAGCGTCGCCAGCGGCGAGCCCTACCTGATCGAATACCGCTTGCGGCACGCCAACGGCAGCCTGCGCTGGCTGTGGGAGCGGGGCACCGTGGTGCACGACCCCGTCGGTGCCGTGCGCTGGGTCGATGGCGTCATCCTCGATATCAGCGAGCGGCGGCAGATGGAGGAAGACTTGCGCATGGCCAAGGAAAAGGCGGAGCTGGCGGCCGCCACGCGGGCCAGCTTTGTCGCCAACATGAGCCATGAAATCCGCACGCCGATGAATTCCATCCTCGGCTTCACGGATGTGCTGCTGGACTCGCCGCTGACGCCGGAACAGCGGCGCCACCTGGACACGGTGCGCCAGTCCGGCCGTTCCCTGCTGCGCCTGCTCAATGAAGTGCTCGATACGGCCAAGCTGGAAAAGGGCGGCGTGGCGCTGGAGCTGCGCGACTACAGCCTGCTGGCCCTCGTTGACGAGCTGGCCTCCACGTATGGCACCCATGCGCGCGCCAAGGGCTTGCACATGGCCGTGCAATACGATCCGCAACTGCCGGCCTTGCTGCATGGCGACGAATTGCGCATGCGGCAAGTGCTGGGCAATCTGCTCGACAACGCCATCAAGTTCACGGCCAGCGGCAGTGTCAGCCTGGCGGCGCGCCTCGACGATGGCCAGCTGCACCTGCTGGTGCAAGACAGCGGCATCGGCATCGCGCCCGAGCGCCGCGAAGCCATTTTTGATCCCTTCGTGCAAGCCGATGCCTCGACCACGCGGCGCTATGGCGGCACGGGCCTGGGCACCACCATCAGCCGGCAGCTGGTGACGCTGATGCGGGGCCACATCTGGGCCGACGCCGCCATGCCGCACGGCAGCGTGTTCCACGTGCAGCTGCCGCTGGCGCCGGCGCGCCAGCGAGCGCTGCCCGCCAGCGAGCGCCGCAGTGTGGCCTTGCCGCCGCTGCGCGTGCTGGCGGCCGACGATGTGCCGCAAAACCTGGAGCTGCTGCGTTTGCTGTTGCGCAAGCGCGGCCATACGGTGGAGACGGCCAGCGACGGCGAGCAAGCCTTGCAGATGGCGCAACGGCAGGATTTCGACTTGCTGCTGCTGGACTTGCAAATGCCGCGCATGGATGGCCTGGCCGCCACCGAGGCCATCCGCGCCGCCGCCGTGCGCGCTGGCCGCCCGCGCGTGCCCGTGATCGCCATGACGGCCACCACATGACGCAGCCCGTCCGGCGCGAAGACCCCGGCCGGATAGCGCTCCATGGCCGGCAAGACGATGCTGAGCAACAATTGCAAGCCGGCCCGGTCTTCGGGCGAATCCGTAAATGTTTGCGCCTCGCTGCCGGACATGTCCAGGCTCCAGGCCGGCGCCAGC
>NZ_NRDQ01000069.1 GCF_002878455.1 Janthinobacterium sp. AD80 | reverse complement strand
GCAGGTGGTCGGTTCGCGTTCGGCCGTCGTGGCCGCCGAGGCGACCACGGCGCGCATCGATTCCGACCTGGCCGATGGCCAGCTGACGGCGCCGCGCGACGGCCGCGTGCAATACCTGGTGGCGCAGCAGGGCGAGGTGCTGGCGGGCGGCGGCAAGGTGCTCAACCTGGTCGACCTGTCCGATGTTTACATGACCTTCTTCCTGCCCGAGACGGCGGCCGGCAAGGTGGCGCTGGGCGGCGAAGTGCGCATCATCCTCGACGCGGCACCCAGTTACGTGATTCCGGCGACGATCTCGTTTGTCGCCGCTAGCGCGCAGTTCACGCCGAAGACGGTGGAAACGGCCAGCGAGCGCCAGAAACTGATGTTCCGGGTAAAAGCGCAGATCAGCCGCGAGCTGCTGCAAAAGCACCTGGCGCTGGTCAAGGTGGGGCTGCCCGGCGTGGCCTGGGTGCGTCTCGATGCCAAGCAGCCATGGCCCGCTGAACTGACGGCGAAGGTTCCGCAGTGAGTGCAGCGGCCACTTCCTTTGTTGTCAGCATCAAGGGCGTCAGCCAGCATTACGGCAAGACGGTAGCCCTCGACGCCATCGACCTGGACGTGCCGGCCGGGCGCATGGTGGGCTTGATCGGTCCCGATGGCGTGGGCAAATCGAGCTTGCTGTCGCTGGTGGCCGGCGCCCGCGCCGTGCAACAGGGCACTGTCATGGCCCTCGGTGGCGACATGCAGGACGCGCGCCACCGCGACGACGTCTGCCCGCGCATCGCCTACATGCCGCAAGGCCTGGGCAAGAATCTGTATCCGACCCTGTCGGTCGAGGAAAACCTGCAGTTTTTCGCGCGCCTGTTCGGCCACGACGCGGCAGAACGGCGCCGCCGCATCGACCAGCTGACCCTGAGCACGGGCCTGCACCCCTTCCTGGCGCGCCCGGCGGGCAAGCTGTCGGGCGGCATGAAGCAGAAGCTGGGCCTGTGCTGCGCCCTGATCCACGATCCCGACCTGCTGATTCTCGATGAGCCGACCACCGGCGTCGATCCGCTGGCGCGCGCCCAGTTCTGGGACCTGATCGCCGGCATTCGCGTGCAGCGCCCGCAAATGAGCGTGATGGTGGCCACCGCCTACATGGACGAGGCGCAGCGCTTCGACTGGCTGGTCGCCATGGATGACGGCAAGGTACTCGACACGGGCACGCCAGCCGAACTGCTGGCGCGCACCGAAAGCGGCAACCTGGAAGCGGCCTTCATCAAGCTGCTGCCCGAGGCCAAGCGCGCGGGCCACCAGCCTGTCGTCATCACGCCGCTGGATGCGGCCAGCGCGCAGGATGTCGCCATCGAGGCAAAAGACCTGACCATGCGCTTTGGCGATTTTACCGCCGTCGACCATGTGAATTTCCGCATCGGCCGCGGTGAAATCTTCGGCTTCCTCGGTTCGAACGGCTGCGGCAAGTCGACCACCATGAAGATGCTCACGGGCCTGTTGCCCGCCACGGAAGGCAAGGCCTGGCTGTTCGGCAAGGAAGTCGATTCCAACGATATCGACACGCGCCGCAGGGTCGGCTACATGTCGCAGGCCTTCTCGCTGTACAGCGAACTGACGGTGCGCCAGAACCTGGTGCTGCACGCGCGCCTGTTCCACGTGCCGGCAGGCGAGATCCCCGCGCGGGTCGACGAGATGGCGCAGCGCTTCGACTTGCGCGAAGTGATGGATGATTTGCCCGACAGCCTGCCGCTGGGCATCCGCCAGCGTTTGTCGCTGGCCGTGGCCATGGTGCACAAGCCGGAAATGCTGATCCTCGACGAGCCGACGTCCGGCGTCGACCCCATCGCGCGCGATAATTTCTGGCGCCTGATGATCGAGCTGGCGCGGCGCGACCACGTCACGATTTTCATTTCCACCCATTTCATGAACGAGGCCGAGCGCTGCGACCGCATCTCGCTGATGCATGCGGGTAAAGTGCTGGTCAGCGATGCGCCGGCCGAACTGGTGAAAAAGCGCGGCAGCGCCACCCTGGAAGACGCCTTCATTTCCTACCTGGAGGAGGCGGGCGGCGCCACGCCGCCCCAGGTGCAGAGCGCCCTGGCCACGCCAGCGACCGAGGTGGCCAAGCCCGCGCCCGAACACCGTCGCAGCCGCTTCAGCCTGGGCCGCATGCTCAGCTACATGTGGCGCGAAACGCTGGAACTGCGGCGCGACCCCGTGCGCCTGACCCTGGCGCTGGGCGGCTCCGTGCTGCTGCTGTTCGTCATCGGTTTCGGCATCAGCCTGGACGTCGAGGACTTGACGTATGCGGTGCTTGACCACGACCAGACGACCCTGAGCCACAATTATGCGAACAACCTGACCGGCTCGCGCTACTTCATCGAGCGCCCGCCCCTGCGCGACTACGCCGATATCGACCAGCGCATGCGCAGCGGCGAACTGTCGCTGGCCATCGAGATCCCGCCCGGCTTCGCGCGCGACGTGCAGCGCGGCGCGCCGGCCCAGGTGGGCGCCTGGATCGATGGCGCCATGCCGATGCGCGCCGAAACCGTGCAAGGCTATGTGCAGGGCATGCACCAGCTGTGGCTGGTCGACCAGGCCCTGCACCGCTATGGCGTGACGATGAACAACCCCGTCGCCATCGAGACGCGCTACCGCTACAACCCGGACGTGAAAAGCCTGCCGGCCATGGTACCGGCGGTGATCCCGTTGCTGCTGCTGATGCTGCCGGCCATGCTGGCGGCGCTGTCCGTGGTGCGCGAAAAGGAACTCGGTTCCATCATCAACCTGTACGTGACACCCGTCACGCGCCTGGAATTCTTGCTCGGCAAGCAGGTGCCGTACGTGGTGCTTGCCATGTTCAACTTCATCCTCATGGCCCTGCTGGCCGTCACCGCCTTCGGCGTGCCGATCAAGGGCAGCCTGCCGACCCTGATCGGCGCCACTTTCATTTTCAATGTCTGCGCCACCGGCATCGGCCTGTTTGCCTCGACGTTTACGCGCAGCCAGATCGCCGCGCTGTTCGTGACCATGATCGGCACCATGATCCCGGCCATCCAGTTTTCCGGCCTGCTCAATCCCGTCTCGTCGATGGAAGGCGTGGGCAAGGCCATCGGCCTGATGTATCCGGCCACGCACATGCTCAATATCAGCCGCGGCGTGTTCAACAAGGCGCTGGGCTTCGGCGACCTGCACGCCTCGTTCTGGCCATTGATCGTGGCGATCCCTGTGATCCTCGGCGTGACGGTGGCGCTGCTGAAGAAACAGGAGAGCTGACATGCGCCACCTTGAAAACATCTACCGCCTGGGCGTGAAGGAAATCTGGAGCCTGATCCGCGATCCCATGATGCTGATCCTGATCCTCTACACGTTCACCCTGGCGATCTACGTGGCCGCCACGGCCAAGCCGGAAACCCTGCACATGGCCTCGATCGCCATCGTTGACGAGGATGGCTCGCCTTTGTCCGGGCGCATCGCCTCGGCCTTCTTCCCGCCGCAATTCACGCCGCCGGCCATGATCAACCAGAGCCAGGTCGATGCGGGCCTCGATGCGGGCCAGTACACCTTCGTGCTGACGATCCCGCCCAAGTTGCAGGCCGACGTGCTGGGCGGGCGCCAGGCGGAGCTGCAGCTGAACGTGGACGCCACGCGCATGAGCCAGGCCTTCAGCGGCAGCGGCTACATCCAGCAGATCGTCGCCGGTGAAATCTCCGAATTCGCCAAACGCTACCGGGGCGCGACGGTGTCGCCCGTGGAACTGGTGATGCGCGCGCGCTTCAATCCTTCGCTGAGCCAGGCCTGGTTTGGCTCGCTGATGGAAATCATCAACCAGGTGACGATGCTGTCGATCATCCTGACTGGTGCGGCCCTGATCCGCGAGCGCGAACACGGCACCATCGAACACTTGCTGGTGATGCCCGTGACGCCGGCCGAAATCATGCTGGGCAAGGTCTGGTCCATGGGCCTGGTGGTGCTGCTGGCCGCCGCCCTGTCGCTGAATCTGGTGGTGCGCGGCATGCTGCATGTGCCGATCGAAGGCTCCATCGCCCTGTTCCTGTGCGGCGCCGCGCTGCACCTGTTTGCCACCACCTCGATGGGTATTTTCCTTGCCACCGTGGCGCGCAGCATGCCGCAGTTCGGCATGCTGCTGATCCTCGTGCTGCTGCCGCTGCAGATGCTGTCGGGCGGCAGCACGCCGCGCGAAAGCATGCCGCAGCTGGTGCAAAACATCATGCTGATCGCGCCCACCACGCATTTCGTCGAATTGAGCCAGGCGATCCTGTACCGCGGCGCCGGCATCGACGTGGTGTGGAAGCCGTTCCTGGCCCTGCTGGCCATCGGCACGGCCCTGTTCACGTTTGCCCTTGCCCGTTTTCGCAAAACCATCAGCCAGATGGCGTAGCCCCCGCGCCGGAATGGTCCGGCGTGTGTTTGCATGAAAAGGATAGCCATGAAAACCGAAGCTGCACCATTTTTCTCCACCGGCGGCCTGCCGTCGCTGGGCATGCTGGGCGACTATGCGCGCGACTCGTGGCAGCGCATCGTGCTGTATGCGGACGTGATGCGCCGCCGCGGCAACCAGTACCAGCAACACCTGGCCGAAGAAGTACCGAACGTGCTCGATTTCCCCGCCGAACTGGTGATGTCGGGCCTGGAGCTGGCGCGACCCGTCAACTATGGCCTGGCGCGCATCCTGACGCCTGACGCGCCCGAACCTGATCCATCGAAACGCCCGTTCGTCGTCGTCGATCCGCGCGCCGGCCACGGCCCCGGCATCGGCGGCTTCAAGGCGGAAAGCGAGATCGGCGTGGCCCTGCGCGCCGGCCACCCCTGCTATTTCATCGGCTTCCTGCCCGACCCGGTACCGGGGCAGACGGTGGAAGACGTCATGCATGCGGAAGCGCAGTTCCTGGAAAAGGTCATCGCCCTGCATCCGCACAGCGAGGGCAAGCCTGTCGTCATCGGCAATTGCCAGGCGGGCTGGCAAATCCTCATGACGGCGGCCATGCGCCCGGACCTGTTCGGCCCCATCATCGTGGCTGGCGCGCCCGTGTCCTACTGGGCCGGCTGGCATGGCCGCAACCCGATGCGCTATGCGGGCGGCCTGATGGGAGGCAGCTGGGCCACGGCGCTGGCGGGCGACCTGGGCAACGGCCGTTTCGACGGCGCCAGCCTGGTGCAGAATTTCGAGAACCTGAACCCGGCCAACACGCTGTGGAACAAGCAGTACAACCTGTACGCGAACATCGACACGGAAGCGCCGCGCTACCTGGAATTTGAAAAATACTGGGGCGGCCACGTCTTCCTGAACGACGTCGAGATGCAGTACATCGTCGACAATCTGTTCATCGGCAACCGCCTGGCGACGGCCGAACTGATCACCTCCGACGGCGTGCGCCTGGACTTGCGCAATATCCGTTCGCCCATCGTCGTGTTCTGCTCGAACGGCGACAACATCACGCCGCCGCCGCAGGCGCTGGGCTGGATCACGGACCTGTACCGCGACGACAACGATGTGCTGATGCACGACCAGACTATCGTCTACGCCGTGCATGACAGCATCGGCCATCTGGGTATTTTTGTTTCGGCCAAGGTGGGACGCAAGGAGCACCAGAAATTTGCCAGCAATATCGACCTGATCAACCTGCTGCCGTCCGGCATCTACCAGGCGCTGATCGTCGACAAGACGCCCGACACGCCGAACGCCGACCTGGCAAGCGGCGACTATGTGCTGCAGGTGGAGCGCCGCAGCATCGAGGACGTGCGCGCCATCGTGCAGCCCAGCGTGGAAAACGACCGCAAGTTCGCCGCCGCCGCGCGCGTTTCCGAAGTCAACCTGGCCCTGTACCGCACCATCGCGCAGCCCTGGGTGCGCGCCATGGTGACGCCGCAAACGGCGCGCTTGCTGCAGCTGTCGCATCCGCTGCGCGTGTCGTACGAACGCTGGACAGACCATAATCCGCTGGCCAGGCTGGTGGAAAAAGAGGCGGAAAAAGTGCGCGCGCACCGCCAGCCGGTGGCGCCCGACAATCCGCTGCTGGCCATGCAGGAGGCGGTGTCCGGCGCCATCACGGCAGGCTTGAACAGCTGGCGCGACTGGCGCGACAGCATGCAAGAAGCCACTTTCGACATGGTGTACGGCTCGCCGCTGGTGCAGGCCCTGGCGGGCCTGAGCCCCAGCGACGCCACACCGCCGCGCCCCCATCCCGGCATCTCGCCCGAGCATTGCGAATACGTGCGCTGCGAAACGCGCAAGATGGAAGAAGACATGGAACGGGGCGGCCTGGTGGAAGCGGCCGTGCGCGCGCTGTTCTATATCTATCGCTTCCGCATGATCGCCGATGAGCGCCGCGTCAACCTGGCGCTGAAACTGATCAAGCCGCAGTACCGGCAGGACTTCAGCATGGAGGAATTCCGTCACATCGTGCGCCAGCAGGCGCGCCTGATGATGCATGACTTCGATGCCGCCGTCGCCGCCCTGCCGACACTGTTGTCGGGCGCCGAACCGGAATCCATCCGCGCGCTGGCCGAATGGCTGCAGCAGGTGCTGCAGGTGCCCGAAGCGCCGACACCGGACGAGGAAGCGAGCCTGCGGCAGATGCTGGACGTCTTCGACCGCGCCGCGAAGGCGCAAAACAAAGCGCAGCCGCCCGCTGTGGCAGAATCAAAGCCAGCAGCCGTACCGACGACGAAGCCAAAAGCCAAACCCGCCAAGAACACTACCACTGCCTAGAAGGCCAAGATGACCACCACCCAAGACGATGATTTGAATATCGTGCGCAACCGCACCTTCGAGCAGATCGCCATCGGCGATACCGCCAGCATCACGCGCACCCTGAGCATGGACGATATCGCCCTGTTCGCGGTGATGTCGGGCGACGACAACCCCCAGCACCTGGATACGGAATTTGCCGCTTCCACCCGCTACGAGGGCGTGATCGCCCATGGCATGTGGGGTGCGGCCCTCATTTCCGCCGTGCTGGGCACGCGCCTGCCCGGCGCCGGCACCGTCTACACGGGCCAGACCCTGCGCTTTTTGCAGCCCGTGCGCGTGGGCGATACCCTGGCCATCAGCGTCACCGTCACGGCACTCGATCCGCGCAGTCGCCACGTGACCCTGGCCTGCCGCTGCGTCAACCAGCATGGCGCCGTGGTGCTCGATGGCGAGGCGCAGGTGATCGCGCCGGCCGAGCAGATCGAACGCAAACGGGCCACCCTGCCGGAAGTGCGTCTGCACAACGGCGATGGCACGCGCCGCCTGCTGGAGCATGCGCGCACCCTCGGTCCCATCAAGGTGGCGGTGGTCCATCCTTGCGATGAACTGAGCCTGTCCGGCGCGCTTGACGCGTATGCGGCCGGCCTGATCATCCCTGTGCTGGTGGCGCCGCGCGCGCGCCTGGAAGCCGTGGCGCTGGAGGCGGGCCTGAGCCTGGAAGGCATCGCCATCGAGGATGTCGAGCATAGCCATGCGGCGGCCGCGCGCGGCGCCGAACTGGCGGGCAAGGGCGAAGTCGAGGCGATCATGAAAGGCAGCCTGCACACGGATGAACTGATGTCGGCCGTGCTGGTGGCCAGCGCCGGCCTGCGTACCAAGCGCCGCATCAGCCACTGCTTCCTGATGCAGACGCCCGCATATCCGCGTCCGTTCATCATCACGGACGCCGCCATCAATATCGCGCCGAACCTGGCCATGAAGGCCGACATCGTGCGCAACGCCATCGACCTGGCGCACGTGATCGGCGTGGCCCAGCCGCGCGTGGCCATCCTGGCCGCCGTGGAAACGGTCAACGCCGACATGCCGGCCACCCTGGATGCGGCGGCCCTGTGCAAGATGGCTGACCGTGGCCAGATCACGGGCGCCATCCTCGACGGTCCGCTGGCCTTTGACAACGCCGTGTCGATCGCCGCCGCCACCGTCAAGGGCATCGTCTCGGAAGTAGCTGGCCGCGCCGACATCCTGCTGGTGCCTGACCTGGAAAGCGGCAACATGCTGGCCAAGCAGCTTGAATACATGGGCGACGCGGACAGTGCAGGCATCGTGCTGGGCGCGAAAATCCCCGTCATTCTCACCAGCCGCGCCGATTCGCGCGCCAGCCGCATCGCCTCGTGCGCCATTGCCGTGATGCTGGCCAACCATTATCGGAGCACGCCGCCATGAACACCGCCGTCCAACACGCCGATGGCAGCCTGATCCTGGTGCTCAATTGCGGCTCGTCGAGCATCAAGTTTGCCCTCTTCGAACAAAGCGGCGGCGTGCTGCCGCAGCAGGCGCAATGGAGCGGCAAGGTCGAAGGCATCGGCCGCGAAAACGCCAGCTACCGTGCCGGCGGCCAGCCCGCAGAGGCCCTGCAACTGGACCCGCAGCAGCCGCATCACGCGGCCCTGGCGCATATCCGCGAAAAGGTCGTCGAACGCCTGGCAGGCCGTCCACTGCGCGCCGTGGCGCACCGCGTGGTGCATGGCGGCAGCAAATATTTCGCTCCCGTGCGCATCGACTTCAAGGTATTGGCCGACCTGAAAAGCTTTGTGCCGCTGGCGCCCCTGCACCAGCCATTCGCGCTCGAAGCCATCGAGGTGCTGCTGGAATCACGGCCCGACATCGCCCAGGTGGCGTGCTTCGACACGGCTTTCCACCACACGGTGCCGCAGGTCGAGCAGATGCTGGCGCTGCCGTACGATGCGTGGGAGCGGGGCTTGCGCCGCTATGGCTTCCACGGCCTGTCGTATGAATACCAGTCGCTGGTGCTGGAGCAGCGCTTCGGCGCCGTCGCGCGTGGCAAGGTCATCGTGGCCCACCTGGGCAGCGGCGCCAGCCTGTGCGCCATGGAGAACCTGCACAGCGTGGCCACCACCATGGGCTTTTCCGCGCTAGACGGCCTGATGATGGGCACGCGCTGCGGTTCGCTCGACCCGGGCGCCGTCATCTACCTGATGGAAATCGAAAAGCTGTCGCTGGAAAAAGTGGCGCATGTGCTGTACCACGAATCGGGCTTGCTGGGCGTGTCGGGCGTATCGGCCGACCCGCCCATCCTGCTGGCGCAGCAGGACCGGCAGGATGCGACGGGCGAGCGCATCCGCGCCGCGCTGGCTTTATATATCCGCCGCATCGTGCGCGAGATCGGCGCCCTGACGGCCGTGCTGGGTGGGCTGGACATGCTGGTGTTTACGGCCGGTATCGGCGAGCACAGCGCGGAGCTGCGCCAGCGCATCTGCGCCGAACTGGGCTTCATCGGCCCCGTGCTCGATGCGCATGCCAATGCGCGCAACGCCAGCCTGATTTCCAGCGACGCCAGCCGCATCGTGGTGGGCGTGGAACCGGCCAACGAAGAGTGGGTGGCCGCCCGCCATGCGGCGCTGGCCGTGGGGGCATGAGTTTTTAGGTGGCCTGCGGCGCTCGGCGGGAAATTTGCCGAATTGAACATATTTCCCCTTGAGTGCGCTAACGCACTGTGCGGTGTGGGAGTTATCTTTACTATGAAGTCATGCCATCGCGCTACATCAAGAAACAGCGCGGTGCCTGGCAAATTTGGAACATTTTGCCCGCCTTTAGTAAAAATAACTCGAATCCATATTGAAAGGTCTCATCATGAACAAATTACTCGCCACCCTGATCGCTACCCTGTTTGCCACCGCTGCCATCGCGCAAACGCCAGTTACCCCAGCTGTTGCCAGCGCCCAGGCGTCTGCGCAGCATGACATCAACAAGGCTGCCAACAAGGAAGCCAAAGTCGATGCCAAGGCTGACGCCAATGTCGCCAAGGCGGAAATGAAGGCTGACGAAAAGAAAGCCGACGCCCAGCACAAGGCAAATAAAACCAAGGCCAAGGCCCACGACAAGGTGGTCGACGCCGATCCGGAAGATAAAATGAAGGCGCAAGCCAAGGCTGACAAGTCCGCCGCCAAGGCCGATGCCAAAGCACACAAGGCCGCCGTGAATGCAGACGCCAAAGTGGCCAAGGAAAAAGTGGAAGCGAACCAGGATAAAGCCATCGCCGCCACCAAAACCGAAGAAGCCAAGGCCAAGGCCGATGCTGAAGTCAAGGCCGCCGCCGCCAAGTAATTCCCTGTTTGCGGGCTGCGGCCCGCACACCCAAAAGACAGCTTCGGCTGTCTTTTTTTTCGTCCGTCACCTTGCGCCAAAGCCGCTGCCAGTCTTGATCCCGCGCAAATGCTCGCCTTGTCGCCATGCCATAGTGGGTTGGCAACCAGACCAAGGAGACATCATGAGCACTTCCAAACCGAAAAAAAAACGCCGGCCACCGGTTCCGCGGCAGGCGCGCCCGCCACGTCCGCCATGCAGCCCATGCCGGTCGAAGGCGATGTGCAGGCCGATGGCAGCGGCACGGATGCCGGCGATGCCATGCCCGGTGCGCGCCCGGGCGTGTCGTATGTCGACCAGGCCGGCGGCGTCGCGCCCAGCGGCATGCCCGCTGGCGGCATGCAGCAGGCGCAGGGATCGCCGGGCATGGCGGGCGGCAGTGGCATGCCATCGGCCGATGGCGGCGGCATGGATGCCGGATTCGCTGGCGGTGGCGGCAACGGCGGCAATGGTGGCGGCATGGGGCCAGGTGGCGGCGGGCAGGGGGGCCGCACGCCGCAGGTGCGCACCTGCGCCACGATGGACGTGCACCGGCGCCTGCTGAGCGAAGATCCCGGCTATGCGAGCGTGCGCGACGAGATTGAAAACCTGGCCGGCCTGTACGCCGCCGATGGCGCCATCGCCGGGCGCACGGGGGTGACGCACATCCCGGTGGTGGTGCACGTGGTGTGGAATACGGCGGCGCAGAATATCTCGGATGCGCAGATCGCCAGCCAGATCGATGTGCTCAACCGCGACTTCCGCCGCGTCAATCCGGATGTGGCCAGCACGCCGGCGCCGTTCCTGCCGCTGACGGCCGATGCGCGCGTGGAATTCGCGCTGGCCACGACCGATCCGCACGGCGCGGCCACCAATGGCATCGAACGGCGCGAGACGACGCTGGCGTCTTTTGGCGCCGACGATGCCGTCAAGGCGCAGGCGACGGGCGGCATGGATGCCTGGCCGGCCGACAGCTACCTGAATATCTGGGTCTGCCAGCTGGGCGGCGGCTTGCTGGGCTACGCGCAGTTTCCCGGCGGCCCGGCCGCCACCGACGGCGTGGTGATCCTGCAATCGGCCTTCGGCACGAGCGGCACGGCCGCGCCGCCCTTCCACCTGGGCCGCACGGCCACGCATGAAATCGGCCACTGGCTGAACCTGAACCATATCTGGGGCGATGACGGCACCGGGTGCTCGGGCACGGACAACGTGGCCGATACGCCGAACCAGGGCGGACCGAATACAGGGCAGCCATCGTTCCCGCACGTTTCCTGCAGCAACGGGCCGAATGGCGACATGTTCATGAACTACATGGATTACGTCGACGATCCCGCCATGTTCATGTTCACCACGGGCCAGGTGGCGCGCATGCAGGCTTGCCTCGACGGCCCGCGCGCGACCATCGGCACGGGTGGCGGCGGTGGCGGCGCCACGCCGCGCCAGAGTTCCTCGCCGGTGCTGGCCTGGGGCGCGAACCGCCTCGATATTTTCGTGCTGGGCACCGACCGCGCGCTGTACCACAAGGCCTGGAATGGCGCGGGCTGGGCACCGTCCGCCATCGGCTATGAAGCGCAGGGCGGCATCGGGACCAGCGCGCCGCAGGTGGTATCGTGGGGAGAAAACCGCCTCGATGTCTTCGTCACGGGCACGGACAGCGGCTTGTTCCACAAATGGTGGAATGGCACGGCCTGGGGGCCGTCGCTGACGGGCTACGAAGCCATGGGCGGCCTGTGCGTGGGCGATCCGCGCGCCGTGGCCTGGGGAGCGAACCGGCTCGATGTGTTTGTCGTCGGCACCGACCGCGGCCTGCATCACAAGTGGTGGAACGGCAGCGCCTGGGGACCGTCCTTGACCGGCTACGAAGCCATGGGCGGCATCTGTCTGGGCCAGCCCGAAGCGGTGGCATGGGCGCCGAACCGGCTCGATGTATTTGTGATCGGCAGCGACCGCGCGCTGTACCACAAGTGGTGGGATGGCGCGAAATGGGGACCGTCGCTGACCGGTTACGAACGGCTGGGCGGCATCTGCACTTCATCGCCGAAGGCCGTGGCCTGGGGGCCGAACCGCCTCGACGTGTTTGTCACCGGCACCGATGGCGCGCTGTACCACAAGTGGTGGGACGGCGCCAAATGGGGGCCTTCCAGCGATGGCTTCGAGCGCCTGGGCGGCGTCTGCGTGGGCGAAGTGGAAGCCGTGTCGTGGGCGCCCAACCGGCTTGACCTGTTCGTCATCGGCACGGACAGCGCGCTGTATCACAAGGCGTGGAATGGCACGGCCTGGTCGCCCTCCCTGACGGGGTTTGAGAACCTGGGAGGCGTGTGCACCTCGCGTCCGCGCGCCACGGCCTGGGCGGAAAACCGCCTCGACGTCTTTGTCACGGGCACGAATGGCGCCCTGTTCCACAAGGCCTGGAACGGCACGGCATGGTCGCCTTCAGTGACTGGCTATGAAAACCTGGGCGGCGTGGTATCGTGCTTCTGAGGGGGGAATGAGCATGCACGGCATGAACACCGCACTGCCCAGCGGCAGCTGGACGCATTCGTTCGAGGAGGATGCGGACGGCGTCGAAGTGTACCGGCCCACGGCCACCTTTCCTTTCCCGCCCAGCCGCAAGGGGCGCAAGGTGCTGGAATTCGAGGCCGGCGCCGGCAACATGGCCGCCGGCGGCATGCGCATGACCAGCATGTCGCCCGGTCCCGACGACCGGCCCCGCGCCGGGCCGGCCGCACAATTGCTGCCCCTGGGCACGGGCCGCTATGCGCTGTCCGGCACCCGGGCGGCGCAGCAGGACGTGATTGAAATCGTCGAAGCCACGCCCGAGATACTGCGCCTGGCGCGTCGCCGGGAAGGCAATCCCTAGCATCTGGCCGCGTCCTGGCGAAAAAAAAGACAGGCAAGCCTGTCTTTTTTATGCCGCCGGCTTTTAGCCGATGGCCGCCATCGATACAGGCTTCAGTTTCGCCGCCAGCTGCTTGCCCTTGCGCGCGCGTTTGCCGAAGTGCTCGGCCAGGGCCGTGGCGCCCAGCGACGCATCCTGCGGTTTCGAGGCCCGGCCGATACCGGAAACCACCACGCCGCGCTGCGTGATCGGCTGCACGGCCAGCAGCTTGTCCTTGCCTTCCAGGTCGATCAGTTTTACGCCGGTGCCGCCCTTGGACAGGGTTTTCATTTCATCGAGGCCGAACACCAGCAGGCGCGCGCCTTCCGTCAGGCAGGCCACGGCGCTGGCTGCGTCCGGAATGACTTTCGGTTCGAGCGGCATATCGCCTTCGTCCAGCGAGATGAAGGCCTTGCCGCCTTTCAGACGGCTGACCATGTCGCCCGCCTTGGCGATGAAGCCATAGCCGGCGCTCGATGCCAGCAGCAGGCTGGTGGCGCCATTGCCCGCAAAGTAATGCAGGATGCGCACGGCGTTGCCCGGCGTGCCGCCGCTCAGGTCGCACAGAGTCGTGATCGGCACGCCGTCGCCACGCGCGTTGGGCAGCGCGGACACGGGCACAGAGTAAATCTTGCCGTTGTTGCCAAAGCCCAGCAGGGTATCGACGGTGCGGCACTCGAAGGCGCCATGCAGGGAATCGCCCGCCTTGAACGTGAATTGCGCCGCATCGTGGCCGATGCCGGTGCGCGCGCGCACCCAGCCTTTTTCCGAAATGATGACGGTGACGGGTTCGTCGACCACCTTCTGTTCGGCCACGGCTTTCTGCGCTTCCTCGATCAGGGTGCGGCGCGCGTCGCCGAACTGCTTGGCGTCCGCTTCGATCTCGCGGATGATGGCGCGTTTCATCGAGCCCGGGTTGTCGAGCAGGTCCTGCAGCGACTTTTCTTCCTTGCGCAACTCGGCCAGTTCCTGCTGGATCTTGATCGTTTCCAGGCGCGCCAGTTGGCGCAAACGGATTTCCAGGATATCGTCGGCCTGGCGTTCGGACAGCTTGAATGCGTCGATCAGGGCCGCTTTCGGTTCATCCGAATTGCGGATGATCTGGATCACCTTGTCGATATTGAGCAGGATCGCTTCGCGCCCTTCCAGGATATGGATGCGGTCCTTGACCTTGCCCAGTTTGTAGCCCGTGCGGCGGGTGACGGTCTCGAAGCGGAAATCGATCCACTCGCGCAGGATGTCGCCCAGGCCTTTCTGGCGCGGACGGCCATCGCCGCCGATCATCACCAGGTTGATCGAAGTCGACGATTCCAGCGAGGTATGCGCCAGCAGCATCAGCATGAATTCCGTCTGGTCCTGGTTCTTCGATTTCGGTTCGAATACCAGGCGCACGGGCGCGGCGCGGCCCGATTCGTCGCGGATGGTGTCGAGCGAATTGAGGATCAGCGCCTTCAGGGCCACCTGTTCCGGCGACAAGGCCTTCTTGCCCAGCTTGATTTTCGGATTCGTCAGTTCTTCGATCTCTTCCAGCACCTTCTGCGACGAGGTGCCGGGCGGCAGTTCCGTGACGACAGCTTGCCACTGGCCGCGCGCCAGTTCCTCGATCTTCCAGCGCGCGCGCACCTTCATGCTGCCACGGCCGCTCGCGTACATGTCCTGGATCTGCGATGGCGGCGTGATGATCTGGCCGCCGCCGGGGAAATCGGGGCCGGGCATGATGGCCATCAGTTCGGCGTGCGTGATCTTCGGATCGCGGATCATGGCGACGGCGGCTTTCGCCACTTCCGTCAGGTTGTGCGACGGGATTTCCGTCGCCAGGCCGACGGCGATGCCGGAGGCGCCGTTCAGCAGCACCATCGGCAGGCGCGCCGGCAGCAGCTTCGGCTCCTCCGTCGAACCGTCGTAGTTGGGCTGGAAATCCACCGTGCCCATGCCGATTTCATCCATCAGCAGCTTGGCGATCGGCGTCAGACGCGCTTCCGTGTAACGCATGGCCGCCGCGCCGTCGCCGTCGCGCGAGCCGAAGTTGCCCTGGCCGTCGATCAGCGGGTAGCGCAGCGAAAAATCCTGCGCCATGCGCACCAGCGCGTCATACACGGACTGGTCGCCGTGCGGATGCAATTTACCCAGCACGTCGCCGACCACGGCCGCCGATTTGCGCGGCTTCGCCGTGGAATTGAGGCCCAGCTCATTCATCGCATACAGGATGCGGCGCTGCACCGGCTTCTGGCCATCGCAGACGTCGGGCAGGGCGCGGCCCTTGACGACGGAGATGGCGTAATCGAGATAAGCGCGCTCGGCAAAGGTGGAAAGGGTCAGCGCTTCGCCGTCGAATACCGGTTCATCCGGCTCGATCGGCTCAGGCTGGGCATCGTCAAATAAATTGGTTTGTGTGGACATGGCGCTTGTTTCGGTGTTAAGTGGTTGCGGTTGAATTCATGGAGCTGATTATGACAGCCCGGGTCGGGATAAGGCGGCGCCGTAGCGCAGATAGATGCAGCGTAGGGTGAAGTACAGCACGATCAGGGCCAGTTCGACGCCGTTATGCATCATCGACATGGCGCGCACGGGCGCGGCCTGGCCGGCCAGCAAAAAGCTGCCAAGGGACGGCACCAGCACCAGCGGCCAGACCGTCCGCCAGCGCAAATCGCTGGGCGAGATCAGCAGGCCGGCGCACGACCAGGCATACAGCGCGGCGCCGAGCGGCACGGCTGGCAGCAACTGCAAATACAGGGGCAGCAGCAGGGCGGCGCAGCCGACCAGCCATGCCAGGCGCAGGCGCGGCAAATGCGCCACGGGCAAGCCGCATTCCTCATACAGGCCGCCGGCGCTGCGCAAGGCCAGCAGTAACAGGCAAAACATCATGGGCATGCCATTGGCGATGACGAGTGCCGTGGAGCCCGTGCCGTTCATGAACAGGGCGGCGACCAGCGCCAGGCCCAGCGCAGCGGCGAGCAGCACGCCGTTGAGCAGTTGGCGGTTCATGGCATAGGCCAGCAGCGCCGAGGCGCACAAGCCCACCGAGGTGGCGATGCGCAGCGCCTCGCCCCGTTCGGGCAGGAACAGCGATAGCGCCAGCAGCACATAGGGCACGATCCAGGCCAGCTGCAGCAGCCCGTGACGCTGCCGCAGCACGGGCAGGCGCTCCAGCAATGCTTCCTGCAGCGCGTGCAGGCGCGCGAACAGGGGCGCGGGCCAGCGCAGCGCGTGCATGGCCAGCAGGACAAAGGCCAGCGCCTGGCATCCCAGCAGGCTGGCATATGCGCCCATGTCGCCCAGGCTGACGCCGGCGACCTTGAACAGGCTGGACAAAATGAGGTGCAGCACGAAGCCCAGACCCGCCGAGGCGAAGGCCGTCTGCTTGAAATAGCGGCGCGAAAAAACCGCCTGTTCCCATTGTTCGAACAGGTCGATGTCGAGTTTGTAGGCCAGCATTTCGGTGTGATGCCAGCGTATCGTCTGCAGCAGCTCGCGCAGCTGCAGGTTGAATTTTTTGTCCAGCATCTGGCGCGCATAGGCCGACGGCGGCTGCTGCGACATGATGCAGTCCAGGCCGGGATAGCTGTCGCGGTTGTCGTTGAAATGGGCGAACGAGCGGTCGGCCCGGTAGCGGTGCACGGCAGCGCGCACCAGGTCGCCATGGCGGCGCGCCAGGTAGGAAAAATCAAATTCCCAGCCCAGTTGCTCGAACAGGGCGTTGCGCAGCGACAACTCATAGCCGGCGCTGGCGCAATAGCGCAGCGCGCACAGGTCGAATTCCTCGCGCACGTCGAGGTTGAGCAATTCCTCGCGCTCGAG
Source organism: Janthinobacterium sp. AD80 (assembly GCF_002878455.1). GTDB lineage: Bacteria > Pseudomonadota > Gammaproteobacteria > Burkholderiales > Burkholderiaceae_D > Janthinobacterium. The sequence continues at coordinate 12,441 of NZ_NRDQ01000069.1, read as the reverse complement.
GAAGCCTGCCAGCAGCGTGGCCGCGTCGCGGCGTCGCGACTGCTCCAGGAATGCCTGCCACAGGCTGGCGCCTTCCTGGACGGGATCGATGGCGACCACGCCCCATTTTTCCGGCGGCCGTGCGCGTTCCCGCGCTGCTTCGTCGGGGACGCCCCACAGCTCCGCAGGCGCTTCCTGATGTTCCTGCCCTGCGTCGGCGATCACGCCCCACAGTTCAGGCTGGGCTTCCACGGGCGCTTCGTCTGCCGGCGCTTGCTCCTGCAGTGGTACGGATGGCGCCAGGCCGGCGGCTGTTTGCCAGTCGGACGCGGGTGCCGCAGACAGATCCGCCGGATCCGGCTGCGCCAGTTCAGTCGCCGGTGTGGCGTGCATCTGCGCCATTTCTTCGGCAAAGCGCGGCGCATGGCGCAGCGCATATTCATAGGCGTCGCGCAGTTGCTGGAAGGCGACCGCGTCGTCCTCGGGCCGCGTTACCTTCAGGCGTTTCGCGTAAGCGCGCTTGATGGCGCGCTCGTCGCCCGTCGGCGCCGTGTCGAGGATGTCCCACAGGCTGCGCTCAGCGCCATGCATGCCGCCGTCCATCAGACGTCGCTCCCGTTAGGGGGCAGGTCGGGTGTAGTGGCTTGCTTGGGCATGGGCGCGCGTTCAGGCATGGACGTTTTTTTGCTGGTTTTCATAGAACAGATTGGCCAGGATTAGCATGGCGATGAGTGGCAGCAGGGCTTGCGGCAGTACCAGGCGTGCATCGGGCAAATTGGCAAAAAAGGACGTACTCGATACCAGCGTGATCTTGGCCAGCAGCAGGGCTGGCCATACCAGGTGGCGGGAAATGTCGGGCATCGTGAGTGTGTACAGCGGTACACCGGCCAGGCACCACAGCCAGGCCAGCACCGGGGCCAGGCCGGCCGGCAGCACGCCCGCCGCCGCGACAAAAAACAGCATGGTGCTACCCAGCAGCCAGGTGATGCGCAAGCGGTGCTGCCATGCCTTTGGCAAGCCCAGGGCCGGATACAGTTGCGCGCCGCTGCGCGCCAGCAGTATCAGCAGGCACAGGCTGAAAGCAAAACAGGCGCCGGCAGGAAAGGCGTCGAAGGCGGTTGCCCGCATCATCCAGGCCAGCAGCGAGGCAATCGGCAACAAGAGCAGATAGGCGCGCAGCTTGAAGTGGACCGAGGAAGCAAATACGGCCACTAGCGCGCAGACGGCAAGCAGGAGCGTGGCGCCGGAGACCAGCATCGGCGATGGATGGCTGACAAACAGCAGCAGCGACAGCCCGGCATAGGCATACACCCAGCCGAATTGCCACAGGTGCCGATGTCGGTACTGCAGGTAGACACCGAAGTGCTGCTGCCTGGACTGCGCCATTCGCCCGAGCAGTGCAACAGGGCGGTAAAAGGCGAACGCGGCGTAGGCCGAGAAGGACAGCAGTTGTGACAGCACGAAGAAAATCGCATAAAAGGAGTCGATGCCGAAGAAACCCCAGCGCTCATGCATGAACAGCGCGAGTGCGTAGATGGCCAAGCCGGTCACCGCGGAAAGTATGGCGGTACTTCCGAAGTATTTTTTGGCGCGTGCCTTGCTCTCCCACCAGGTGATCGACGCGGGATCGATCTTGTAGGCCAGCAGGTCGCCATGATGCGCGCGTATGCCCTCGATGAGTGCCAGCAGGGTCCGCGTCAAGCGCACATCGTGCAGGCAGGATGCGGATGCCGGCGGTGCGGCCATCAGCAGATCGAGGCATGCGTCGTACTCTCCGCTGCGGCGCAAATAGACCAGCGAAGCCGTCGCATTCTGGCGTCCGACCAGGCTGCGTGCCGATTCCGCATCCATTTTGTGCAATTGCGGCAGCCGCTGGTCCCACTGGTAGTGCTCGATGAAGCGAGCACGGATGGCGTCATGGCACGCGGCCGTGGCGCAGTAGCGCAGGGCCAGGCGTTCAAATTCCTCGCGCACGGCGAGGTGGGTCATCGCTTCGCGCTTTTCCAGCGTCGACAGCTTGATGCCGTTGCCGGAGGCCAGCCATTCCTGCCACAGGATCTGCGCTTCTTTCCGTGGATCGGCTGTCATGGCAGGCGATGCCGCCGGTGGTGCTTTGCCGAAGTCGATCTTGCCAGCCGCCGGCGTGGCTGGCGCGGGCGCGGTGGCCGCAGCGGCGGATGCGGCAGGCGTCTGCCGTTCCTGGCCGTGCGCGGCGAAGCGCAGCGCATGGTCATAGGCATCGCGCAGGCGCTGGAAGGCGGCCGCACCGTCTTCAGGACGGTTCAGCTTTAACTGGCGCGCATAGGCGCGCTTGATGTCCCGTTCATCGCGCGTCTCGGCGATGCCCAGGACTTGCCAGATATCCAGCGTCTCGCTACCCGTCACAGGAAACTGTCACTTTCTATTTCCTTGAGCACCTCCGCGAACGCCGTACGCGCTTGCCGGATGGTCGACGGGTTCTGCGTCTCCAGCGCGGCCTGGAAATTGGCCGTATGCGCGGCGATGTAGTTGCGCACGTCGCCCAGCGACTGTTCGTACAGGCGGTCGGCGCGCGTGACCAGGGTGCGGTTTTCCAGCTGCTCGCGCGGGTGGATCTTCAGGTCGGCCAGTTCAAGGAAACGCTGTTCGATCTGCTCCGGCGTCATCACGCCCGCATTGTCGCTGATGATCATCTTGTGGCGTTCCTGCGTGGCCAGCACCGTCACTTCCGCTTCCAGCACGCCACTGATGTCATAGGTGAAGCGCACATCGATGCTGATCTCGCCCGCTTTTTTTGCGGGAATCGGAAAGTTGATCTTGCCAAGGAAGACGTTGTCGGCCACCAGGCGTGACTCGCCCTGGAAGATCGCCAAGTTGATTTCCTTCTGGTTGTCTTGGATGGTGGTGATGCTTTCCGTGCGCGAGACGGGCACCACGGAATTGCGCTCGATGATGGGAAGGTAATGGCCGCCTTCATACTGGTTCGGGCCGATCTGGCGCGAAGTCGCAATGCCCAGCGAATATGGCGCCACATCCGTCATGACGACTTCGTCGAGGGCCGCGTCGCGCATTTTCAGGCCCGCCTGCACGGCGGCGCCCAGCGCCACGGCTTCGTCCGGATCCAGGTGAATGGCGGGGAAGCGGCCGAACATGCGCGACACGAGTTTGCGCACCAGCGGCATGCGCGTGGCGCCGCCGGCCAGTACCACTTCATCGAGTTCGGCGGCGCGGATGGTAGCGTCGCGCAGCGCGCGCTCGACCGGCAGGCGCAGGCGCGCCAGCAGCGGCTCGCACAATTGCGCCAGCTTGTCTTCGTTGATCTCCCAGCTGTATTCCTTGTCCTGGAAGCGCGTGGCCATGCGCACGGACGGCTGGTCCGACAGCAGGCGCTTGGCGCGTTCGGCTTCGTCGCGCAGCAGCTGCTGCTGGCGCGGGTCGAGCAGGCGGCTGCCAATGGCATCGCGCAGGCCGCTGCCTTCCAAAAAGGCGTCGACCAGCACGGTGACGAAGTCTTCGCCGCCGAGGAAATTGTCGCCGGCCGAGGCGCGCACTTCCATCACGCCTTCGAACAGTTCCAGGATCGACACGTCGAAGGTGCCGCCGCCCAGGTCGAAGACGAGGAATTTGCTTTCCTGTTCCTTGTCGCGGATGCCGTAGGCCAGCGCGGCGGCCGTCGGTTCGTTCAGCAGGCGCTCCACGCGCAGGCCGGCCAGCTGGCCGGCGATGCGCGTGGCCTTGCGCTGGGCGTCGCTGAAATACGCGGGCACGGTGATGATGGCCTCTTCGACCTTGTGGCCGAGGAAGGCTTCCGCGTCTTCCTTCAGCGCGCGCAGCACCATCGACGACAGTTCTTCCGGACGGAATTGCTGCGTGCCGAGGGTGATCTTCTTTTCGCTGCCCATGTAGCGCTTGAAGACGGCCGCCGTCAGCTGCGGGTGCGTCTGCAGGCGTTCGCGCGCGGCGCGGCCCACCAGCACGGTGCCGTCGTCATCGATGCTCACGCACGATGGCGTCAGGTGTTCGCCCAGCGCATTGGGGATGATGGAAGCCTTGCCGTCGCGCCAGAGGGCGACCAGGCTATTGGTGGTGCCAAGGTCGATGCCGATGATCATCAGATATCCGCCTCCGCCTCATTGCCGTGTTCCTCGATCCAGGCGCGGCGGCCTGCCGCCTCGCCTTTGCCCATCAGCATATTGAAGCGCGCGGCGGACGTCATGTGGTCGATTTCACCGAGCGTCACGGGCAGCAGGCGGCGCGTGTCCGGGTTCATCGTCGTTTCCCACAGCTGCTCGGCGTTCATCTCGCCCAGGCCCTTGAAGCGCGAGATGGACCAGGCGCCCTGTTTCACGCCTTCCTTGCGCAGCTTGTCCTCGATGGCCAGCAGTTCGCCGTCGTCGAGCGCGTAGATTTTCTGCATCGGCTTCTTGCCGCGCGCGGGCGCGTCGACGCGGTACAGGGGCGGACGGGCGATGCAGATATGGCCCTTGTTGATCAGCGCGGGGAAGTGCTTGAAGAACAGCGTCAGCAGCAATACCTGGATGTGCGAGCCGTCCACGTCCGCATCGGACAGGATGCAGATCTTGCCGTAGCGCAGGCCGGACAGGTCGGGCGTGTCGCCGATGCTGTGCGGATCGACACCGATGGCCACGGCGATATCGTGGATCTCGTTATTGGCGAACAGGCGGTCGCGGTCCGTTTCCCAGGAATTGAGCACCTTGCCGCGCAGGGGCAAAATCGCCTGGAATTCCTTGTCGCGGCCCATCTTGGCCGAACCGCCCGCCGAGTCGCCCTCGACGAGGAACAGTTCATTGCGCGTGATGTCAGACGATTCGCAGTCGGTCAGCTTGCCGGGCAAGACGGCGACGCCCGAGGACTTTTTCTTTTCCACTTTTTGCAGCGAACGCTGACGCGACTGCGCCTGCTTGATCACGAGATCTGCCAGCTTCTTGCCGTAATCGACGTGCTGATTCAGCCACAGTTCCAGCGGCGGCTTGGTGAAGGTCGAGACCAGGCGCACGGCGTCGCGCGAATTGAGGCGTTCCTTGATCTGGCCCTGGAATTGCGGGTCCAGCACCTTTGCCGACAGCACGAAGGAAGCACGCGCGAAGACGTCTTCCGGCAGCAGCTTCACGCCTTTTGGCAGCAGCGAATGCATCTCGACGAAGTTTTTCACGGCGCCGAACAGGCCGTCGCGTAAGCCCGATTCGTGCGTGCCGCCATTCGAGGTGGGGATCAGGTTGACATACGATTCGCGCACGATGGCGCCTTCTTCCGTCCACGCCACGACCCAGGCCGCGCCTTCGCCTTCGGCAAAGCCTTCCGAGTCCGGGCCCGCGTACTGCGCGCCTTCGAACAGGGGAATCAGGGTTTCGCCATTCGACACCTGCGCCAGCGTTTCGGTCAGGTAGCCGCGCAAGCCTTCCGCGTACTGCCAGGTCTGCGTATCGCCGGTTTTCGCGTTGGTGAGGGTGACGGTGACGCCGGGCAGCAGCACGGCTTTCGAACGCAGCAGGCGTTGCAACTCGGTCTGCGAAATGTTGGGCGAATCAAAATACTTCGGATCGGGCCAGGCGGTGACGCGCGTGCCGGATTTCTTGCCGTCGCGCGGAGCGGGGCGGGAATTCAGTGGCTCGATCACGTCGCCGTTGGCAAACACCATGTGATGCAAGCCATTGCCGTCGCTTTCCTTGCGCCAGACGGTGATTTCCAGGCGCGAGGACAGCGCATTGGTGACGGATACGCCGACGCCGTGCAAGCCGCCCGAGAACGCGTAGGCGCCGCCCGAACCCTTGTCGAACTTGCCGCCCGCGTGCAGCCGCGTAAACACGATTTCCACCGTCGGCACGCCTTCTTCCGGGTGCAGGCCGACGGGAATGCCGCGGCCATTGTCTTCGACGGTGATGCTGCCATCCGTGTTTTGCGTCACGGCGATATGCGTGCAATGACCGCCCAGCGCCTCGTCGGAGGCATTGTCGATCACTTCCTGAATGATGTGCAACGGATTTTCAGTGCGGGTGTACATCCCCGGGCGCTGCTTGACGGGTTCCAGTCCTTTCAGGACACGGATGGATGATTCGCTGTAGTCGGATGCTGGTTTTTTAGTGGCCATACGTGTTCAAGCTAAATAAAGACTAGGGTTGGAACGCCAGGCCAGGACACTGCGCGGCGCAGTGACAGCGGCGGCGATAACTGTATGAATATACAGTATATCCCGTCCAGCGTCACTGGGGGAGGGCAGTGCGGCAGGCTAGGCGTCCTTGTGCGGACGCTCGCGCATTCTATCTTGTCCGGCGAGCAATAGCGCTACTCCAGGGCAACAACTGTGCGCCGCGCGCGTGGTTTTGCGCCAATTGTGAACAATTTTATGCGGCAAAGCCGTCATTTTTACATCTTGTTTACAGGCACCTTCCCAGTCTTTACGAATTTTTTAGACCCTTTTGGCTAATCTGCTCACTATCAAAACAAACCTGTATGAGGGTGGGAATGGATCTCGTGTATCTCGGCTTGATTGCCGTTTTTTTCGTCGTGGTGGCCGGCTTTGCCGTGGCCTGCGACAAACTGGGGAGCGCCAAATGAATGCGTTTTATGTGCTGGGCGCCGTGGTTTCGGCTGGACTGCTCGTGTATCTGCTGGTGGCGCTGCTGAAGGCGGAGGAACTGTGATGACGACGCAATCGATATTATTATTGGCCGCTTTCCTGCTGGTGCTGCTGGCGGCCGCCTATCCGCTGGGCCTGTACATGGCGAAGGTCGCCGGCGACGGCCCCGTGCGCGGCATGGGCTGGCTGCAAAAATGTGAAAACCTGCTGTACCGCGCCGCCGGGCTTGGCGCCGACAAGGGCATGGGCTGGAAAAGCTATGCCATCGCCCTGATCGTCTTCAATACCGTGGGCGCCTTCTTTGTGTATGGCTTGCAGCGCCTGCAGGGCTTTTTGCCCTTGAACCCGCAGGGACTCGGCGCTGTCAGCCCCGATTCCTCGTTCAATACCACCGTCAGCTTCGTCGCCAATACCAACTGGCAGGGCTACGGCGGCGAACAGACCATGAGCTATCTGACGCAGATGCTGGGCATGGCATGCCAGAACTTCTTCTCGGCGGCCACCGGCATCGCCGTGATCTTCGCGCTGGTGCGGGGCTTTGCCTCGCGCTCGGGCAAATCGATCGGCAATTTCTGGGTCGACCTGGTGCGCTCCACCCTGTACATCCTGCTGCCGCTGTCGCTGGCCCTGTCGGTCGTCTTCATGGGCGAAGGCATGATCCAGAATTTTTCCGCCTACAAGGAAGTAACCCTGCTCGACCAGGTGGCATATGAGACGCCGAAAATGGCGGCCGATGGCCAGCCCGTGCTGGACGCGGCCGGCAAACCCGTGATGGAAGCGCAAGTGGCGACCACGCAGACCATCGCCATGGGCCCCGTCGCCTCGCAGGAATCGATCAAGCTGCTGGGCACGAATGGCGGCGGCTTCTTCAACGCCAATTCCGCGCACCCGTATGAAAACCCCACCGTGCTGTCGAACTTTTTGCAGATGCTGGCCATCTTTTTGATTCCCGCCGGCCTGTGCTTCACCTTTGGCCGCATGGTGGGCGACCTGCGCCAGGGCTGGGCCGTGCTGGCCGCCATGACGGTGATCTTCGTCGTCATGACGGCCGGCGTGATGAGCGCCGAGCAGCAAGCCAATCCTGCCCTGCAGACGCTGGGCGTGGACCAGCAGGCCAGCAGCCTGCAGTCGGGCGGCAATATGGAAGGCAAGGAAACGCGCTTCGGCATCAGCTCCTCGACCCTGTTCGCGGCCGTGACGACGGCGGCATCGTGCGGCGCCGTCAATTCCATGCACGACTCCTACATGCCTTTGGGTGGCATGGTGCCGCTGCTGCTGATGCAGTTCGGCGAAGTGATCTTCGGTGGCGTGGGCACGGGCCTGTACGGCATGCTGATGTTCGCCATCCTGGCCGTCTTCATCGCCGGCCTGATGATCGGCCGCACGCCGGAATACCTGGGCAAGAAAATCCAGGCCTATGAAATGAAGATGGTCTCGCTGGCCATCCTGGTGACGCCAGCCCTGGTGCTGACGGGCACGGCGATCGCCGTCATGGTGGAGCCGGGCACGGCGGGCGTGGCCAATCCGGGCGCGCACGGTTTTTCCGAGATCCTCTACGCCTTCACGTCGGCCGCCAACAACAACGGCAGCGCGTTTGCCGGCCTGTCCGCCAACACGCCGTTCTACAACGTGATGCTGGCGATTGCCATGTGGTTCGGCCGCTTCGCCGTCATTGTGCCCGTGCTGGCGGTGGCCGGTTCTCTGGCGGGCAAGCAGCGCCTGTCGGCCAATGCGGGCACCATGCCGACGCACGGCCCCATGTTCATCGGCTTGCTGATCGGCGTCGTCGTTCTCGTCGGTGTATTGAATTACGTTCCCGCGCTGGCCCTGGGCCCGATCGTTGAACACCTGCAACTTTTCATCAAATAAGAGGCTACCATGTCACGCACAAGCCTGACTTTGTTCGATTCCGCACTGATCGGCCCCGCCGTCGTCGATGCGTTCAAAAAACTCGACCCCCGCACGCAGTGGCGCAGCCCCGTGATGTTCGTCGTCTACGTGGGCAGCATCATCACGACCCTGCTGGCGACCCAGGCCGGGATCAGCGGTGGCCAGGGTGAAGCGCCGTTCGGCTTCATCGTCGCCGTCGCCGTGTGGCTGTGGTTTACCGTGCTGTTCGCGAACTTCGCCGAAGCGCTGGCCGAAGGCCGCAGCAAGGCGCAGGCGGCCTCGCTGCGCGCCCTCAAGCAGACGGTGATGGCAAAGAAAATGCAGACACCGAAATACGGCACCTCCTGGCTGCCCACGCCGGCCACCGACCTGCGCAAGGGCATGACGGTGCTGGTCGAAGCCGGTGACGTGATTCCCGCCGACGGCGAAGTGACGGCCGGCGTGGCTTCCGTCGATGAAAGCGCCATCACGGGCGAATCGGCGCCCGTCATCCGCGAATCGGGCGGCGACTTTTCCGCCGTGACGGGCGGCACCCGCGTGCTGTCGGACTGGCTGCTGGTACGCGTCTCCGTCAACCCGGGCGAAGCGTTCATCGACCGCATGATCGCCATGGTCGAAGGCGCCAAGCGCCAGAAGACGCCGAACGAGATCGCCCTGACGATCCTGCTGGTGGCCCTGTCGATCGTGTTCCTGATCGTCACCGTGACGTTGCTGCCGTATTCGCTGTTTTCCGTGGCGGCTGCCGGCAGCGGCACGCCTGTCACCATCACCGTGCTGATCGCGCTGCTGGTGTGCCTGATCCCGACCACCATCGGCGGCTTGCTGTCCGCCATCGGCGTGGCCGGCATGAGCCGCATGATGCAGGCCAATGTGATCGCCACCTCGGGGCGCGCCGTGGAAGCGGCCGGCGATGTGGACGTGCTGCTGCTCGATAAGACCGGCACCATCACCCTGGGCAACCGCCAGGCATCGAGCTTTGTCCCTGCGCCCGGCGTGACGGAGCAGCAGCTGGCCGATGCGGCGCAGCTGGCATCGCTGGCCGATGAAACACCGGAAGGGCGCAGCATCGTCGTGCTGGCCAAGCAGAAGTTCAATATCCGCGAACGCGAGATGGCCAGCCTGCACGCCACCTTCGTGCCCTTCACGGCGCAAACGCGCATGAGCGGCGTGGATATCGCCGGCGAGCAGCAGCTGCGCCAGCTGCGCAAGGGCGCGGCCGACTCCATGAAAAAATACGTCGAAGCGCTGGGCCAGCCGTATCCGGATGAAGTGGCGCGCGCCGTCGACGATATCGCCCGGCGCGGCAGCACGCCGCTGGTGGTGGTCGACGACGGCCGTGTCATGGGCGCCGTGGAGCTGAAGGATATCGTCAAGGGCGGCATCAAGGAGCGCTTCGCGGAACTGCGCCGCATGGGCATCAAGACGGTCATGATCACGGGCGACAACAAGCTGACGGCGGCGGCCATTGCGGCCGAGGCGGGCGTGGACGATTTCCTCGCCGAGGCGACGCCGGAAGATAAACTGAAACTGATCCGCAGCTACCAGTCCGAAGGCCGGCTGGTGGCGATGACGGGCGATGGCACCAACGATGCGCCGGCGCTGGCCCAGGCCGACGTGGCAGTGGCCATGAACTCGGGCACGCAGGCAGCCAAGGAGGCGGGCAATATGGTGGACCTCGATTCGAACCCCACCAAGCTGCTGGAAATCGTTGAAATCGGCAAGCAGATGCTGATGACGCGCGGTTCGCTGACGACGTTTTCGATCTCGAACGACATCGCCAAGTACTTCGCCATCATCCCGGCCGCCTTCGTGGGCACCTATCCGCAATTGAAAGCGCTGGACATCATGCACCTGGCCAGCCCCGCCTCGGCCATCATGTCGGCCGTGATCTTCAACGCGCTGATCATCGTCGTGCTGATTCCTCTGGCCTTGAAGGGCGTGCAGTACCGGGCCATCGGCGCGGCCAGCCTGTTGCGCCGCAATCTGCTGATCTACGGCCTGGGCGGGATCATCCTGCCCTTCATCGGCATCAAGCTGATCGACATGCTGCTGTCCGCTCTCAATCTCGTCTAAAGGAATCATCATGAGCACCATCGTACGTCCCGCCCTGGTCCTGTTTGCCGCGCTCACCGTCATTTGCGGCGTGGTCTATCCGTTTGCCACGGCCGGCATCGGGCAGCTGGCTTTCAACGACGAAGCCAATGGCAGCATCGTCGAACGTGGGGGCAAGCCTGTTGGCTCGCTGCTGATCGGCCAGTCCTTCACGTCGCCCAAGTATTTCTGGGGCCGTCCATCGTCCACCGCGCCGATGGCGAACAATGGCGCCGGTTCGGGCGGCTCCAACCAGGGGCCGACGAATCCGGCCCTGGTGGACGCCGTCAAGTCGCGCATCGCCGCCCTGCAGGCGGCCGATCCCGGCAACCGCAAGCCGATTCCCGTCGACCTGGTGACGGCATCGGGCAGTGGCCTGGATCCGGAAATCAGCCTGGCCGGTGCCTTGTACCAGGCGCCCCGCGTGGCCCGCGTGCGCGCCATGCCGCTGGCGCAGGTGGAAAATGCCATCGCCAAGGTGCAAAAAACCGCGTACATCGGCTTTTTTTGGCGAAGCGCGCGTGAACGTGCTGGAACTCAACCTGGCGCTCGATGCAATGGCAAAGTAAGCTGGCGAAGATGCGCAGCGTGGCGCAGGTCGGCGTAGGTCGGCTTAGCGCAGCGTAAGCCGACATCACCACTGTCCAGGCCAACGATGTCGTCGGATTACGCGCTAGCGCGCTAATCCGACCTACGAATGCAATAAGGCGGCAACGACGCGTAGGTCGGCTTAGCGCAGCGTAAGCCGACATCACCACTGACGTCGCCGTTTGACGCCACGGCAAAATAACAAGATAGCATTAAGCAAGAAGATTAAAATACAACATGCTCCCCAACGACAGCCAACGCCCCGACCCTGATGCCCTGCTGGCGCAAGTGCAGGCGCAGGAACAGAAAGCCGCGCGCGGCAGGTTGCGCATTTATTTCGGCGCTTCGGCAGGCGTCGGCAAGACCTATGCGATGCTGGCCGCCGCCCGAAAACTGCTGGCCGATGGCCAGGATCTGCTGGTGGGCGTGGTGGAAACGCACGGGCGCCAGGATACGGCGGCCCTGCTTGACGGCTTGCCCGTGCTGCCGCTGAAAGCCATCGAGTACCGGGGCAAGACGCTGTTCGAGTTCGATCTGGACGAGGCCTTGCGTCGCGCGCCGCCGCTGATACTGATGGATGAACTGGCCCATTCGAACGTGGCCGGCTCGCGCCATCCGAAGCGCTGGCAGGATGTCGAGGAATTGCTGGCCGCCGGCATCGACGTGCTGTCCACCGTCAACGTGCAGCACCTGGAAAGCCTGAACGACGTGGTGGGCGGGATCACGGGCGTGCGCGTGGCAGAGACCTTGCCCGACACGGTGTTCGACCGGGCCGATGAAGTGGTGCTGGTCGATATCCCAGCCGACGAACTGATGCGCCGCCTGAAACAGGGCAAGGTGTACCAGCCGCTGCAAGCCGAGCGGGCTTCGCAGAATTTTTTCCGCAAGGGTAACCTGATCGCCTTGCGCGAACTGGCCTTGCGCCGCACCGCGGACCGCGTGCAGGACGACGTGCAGGCTTACCGCGTGGAGAAATCCATCAACTCCGTATGGAAGACGGGCGCCGCGCTGCTGGCCTGCGTGGGGCCGCGCGCCGGGGGCGAACACGTGATCCGCAGCACGGCGCGCCTGGCCAGCCAGCTGAACGCCGAATGGCATGCGCTGTATGTGGAAACGCCGCGTTTGCAGCGCCTGCCCGCGCCCGAGCGCGAACGCATCCTGAAAACCCTGAAACTGGCGCAGGACCTGGGGGCGCGCACGGCCATTCTGCCGTCGGCCGACATCGCCGCCGCCGTGGTCGAATACGCGCGCAATGCGAATATCTCGAAAGTCATCGTCGGGCGTGGCCGCGCCGGCGCGCTGGCGCGCCTGTGGAG
>NZ_NRDQ01000068.1 GCF_002878455.1 Janthinobacterium sp. AD80 | reverse complement strand
ATTTGCGCACAGTTGCTTCGCTCACGGCGTAGCGGGTAGCGGCCTGGCAGCTCGGCAGGCGGTTAAGCAGGACGTCTTCGACCATCTCGACTCGACGAATCAGCGTTAATCGGGCATTCTTATGGATGTTCATTCGGTTGGTTTCCTTGAGAACTGGGGGTTTGGCGATTTCCAGTGTCTCAAATCCAATCCGAATGAACCACAACAACCTATTGAAACATCACACCTAGTCGCCTTGACGCTTGACGCTTGGCGCTTGGCGCTTGCCTTGCCTTGCCTTGCCTTGGCTTGGCTTGGCTTGGCTTGGCTTGGCTTGGCTTGGCTTGGCTTGGCTTGGCTTGGCTTGGCAGGCATCGTCTTGCCGACGCCGGCAAAGTTGGAAGGGAACCATGGCAGACGGACTATAGCGCCAGGTTTCAGGAACAGGGCGCGGAAGATTCCTGCCCATTTATATCCAGCAGTAGAGCTTTTCCCACATTCACACCTGCGCACAGGCTGGTGGCAGGTGGCAGGTGGCAGGTGGCAGGTGGCTGGCGGCTGGCGCCACATTTCCCTGGCTCGTGACCGATGGCTAGCTATTGCGGGCATGGCCGGCCCTGGCAGCACAAGCCGCCCGGACCGTCTTCAGCTGTCGGCCACGCCGCTGCAATTGAGCGGCTGCTGCTGTGGATCGCAGACGCGCACCCTGCCCAGCATATTGATCTTGACATGGCGCACCTGGCTGCCCAGCCGCAGGGACAGCGTGCCCCAGCGCGCCGCCAGGCTATTGGTGGCACTGCAACCGCGTCCCGCGCCATTGTAGGCAATATAAAACGGCGCCGCGCCGGAAGAAAAGGCAAACTGGACGTTGATGCCCGCCGCCAGCGGCCCCTGGCGAAACAACAGTTCATCGCCGCCATCGAGAGCCAGGTTGGCATTGCGGTCGATGAATACCAGCCAGCCCGTGCGCCAGTCCACGCCACCGGCACCGGCCGGCATCAGCAGCACGCGCTGGCCGCGCGCCATCGCCAGCGCCCGCGTCAATTCAATGGCGGAATACAAGTCCATGGCCGCCACGCGCACTTGCTGGCGCGCCAGCAACTGCTGCAAACTGGGCAGGGTGGCGGCCGCCAGCATGGCGGCGATCGACAGCACGGCCAGCAATTCCAGCAAGGTATGCCCCGCGCGCCATGGCCGCAGGCCCTTCGGTGGCCCGCAGCAAGCGACGCGCAGGCGCCAGCCGCTGGCAAGTTTGGCATCGCGACAGCGCAGGGCGGCCATGGCTAGGGCCAGCAACGGCTGGCCGGGCCGCTGCTGCCCCGCTGGCCCGTGCTGCTCAAGGACAAGACGCCGCACTCGGCATCGTGAAAGTGCGCATCCACCTTTGGCGTCCCCGGCATGGCCCGCAACAGCACGCAGAGCCCGATGCTCATGCCGGGACAGGCGACGGCTTCGATTTCATAGGCACTGCCGGAGGCGCCCGACTCGGGGCCATCACCTGACCACCAGGGAAATTGCTGGACCTGCGGCGCTGGCGATGCCGAGGAAAAGGCCAGGTAGCGATTATTTTGCGTGTAGTAACGCTCCTGCTGCTGCATCAGCCGTAACAGCGCCGCCTGCCCTTGCACCCGCTTGGCGCGCACGATATGGCCGTGATAGGCGGGCACGGCCAGCGCCAGCAGCACGCTGATGATCGCCAGCACGGCCAGCAGTTCGATCAGGCTGAACCCCGGTGCGACGGCGTGTGGCTGCCACGCCAGCCATCGCCCGGCCGGCAGGACTTGCGCCGGCCGCCTGACTCCCGCGCCGCCATCCCGCCACGCCAGTTCATCTCGCCGCAGCGCCGTCACGTGTCGCCCTTTCCATCATTTTAATCAGACCGCCGCACCACGACGTGCCAATGCGGGGCGCTGCGGCTGCCGCTGCCGCTGCGGTAGCCAAGCCAGTTGCCAAACCAGTTGCTGCCTGGCCTACCGCGCGCCGCGAACCTGCATGGAAGCTCTTTGCCATGAATTTCATGGCATCTTTTTCTTGGCCGCTTCGTGCAATTCACGCCAGTTCGCCACTTCGCGCCAGCTGAGGCGGCGGGCGGGCAGCGGCGCGCCGAATACCTTGAGCGGCTGCAGCACCGCACCGGACAAGCCCGGTTGCAGCACGGCCAGCTCCTTGCGTAGCTCGACGCGTCCCGTCGCCGTGGCGGCGCCCACCGTACTGTTCAGTTCCAGCACCATCGGCGGCGCCCGTGCCAGGCCGTCGAGCAGGCGGCCCGTCACCGCCCCCGCCTGCACCAGGCCGGCGCCGTCGGCGGCAAAACCGCTCAGCACGTCCAGCGCATACAGGCGCGTGGCAGGCCGGGCGCACGGCTCGCGTCCCGGCAAAACGGTATTGAAGATCACCTTGCCCGCCGCCAGCGCGGGGCTGTGGATGCTGCGTTCGCCCGTCTGCGCGGCCTCCATGAAATCCAGGTACCAGCCATGCATGGCGGCGCTGCCCGTGTAGCGCAGGTCGGCACCCTCAAGGGCCAGTCCATCGGGCACCACGGCCAGCGAGCGCGGCTCCAGGTCGGCACGGCCGAGCGTCGCCGATTGCTGGCGCAAATCGTCATGGACGGCATAAAACGCTTGCGGCAGGAAGGCGCCAGGCCAGGTATCTGCCGCCTCGACCAGCTTGCCCGTGCCAAACAGCAGCAGATAGCCGCCGCCCGGCGCATACGCCACCTTGATCTGCTGTGTCACAGGCTGGCGCAAGCCTTGCGCATCGCGCGCGACAAAGACCAGCTTGCGTCCCGCCCCGTCTTTCCACGGCGGCCCGCCTGACACGTCGAAGCGCCAGACATTGCCCTGCAAATCGCCCGCATACAGATAGGCCAGTGCACCGTTGCTGCCCGGCAGCAGTGCGGGCGGCCCCAGCGCATGGGCAGTGGCGCCCCCGTCCTGGCCAGCATCGGGGCCGCCGTCGCCGCCACTGGCCACCGGCACTTTCAGCCGGTAGTAATTGCTGCCCAAGAGCCACGGCGCGCCCACGGCCTTGTCCAGTGCCAGCAGGAAGATGGCGGCAGCGTCGGCAGGCGCCGTCGTTTCCTTGCCATCGGCGCTGTAATTGTTGTAGCCGCTCGCCACCACTGCAAAGTCGCGGTAGGCCGGCACGCCCTCCTTGCCACCCATATTGAGCCGGGCAAACGCCGGCGGCGCCCGCACATTGCCGATCAGTTTGTCATCGCGGTCGGTAAATTCCCACACGGCACCGTCTTGCGCAAAGCGGGCCGGATCGGTGATATCGAGCGCAAACACGCCCTGGGCGCCACCGCCCATGCCCGACACCAGCAGCGTTTTCCAGTGTCCCAGCGCCAGCACTTCCGCTACAGCCGCGCTGCCGTCGAGCAAGGGTGCGGGACTGTAGTGAGTACTCGCCGCGCCCGCCGCGCCACGCAGCAGTGCCTGGGGCAAATATGCAAACAGTTCGCTGCCCGTGCGCGCGTCGAAGGCATGCAGCAAGCCATCGTTTGTCCCCAGGTAAAGCATCTTGCGCCGCTGCTGCAGCAGCTTGCGGTGCAACTGGTAACCGGCGCCCGGCATGCCCGGCGCCGGCGTGCCCACGTACACGAGACTGCCGAAGGGTGCAGCGCCCAGGCCGCCGGCGCGGCGGCGCAAGAAGCCACCCGGCAACCCCACTTCATCCGTGCGTTTGCCCAGCAGATACTCAAGCCGCACCTCGCCGTGAGCGTCGCCCTGCCCGTCGCCGCTGTCGTCGCCAGCACTGAAGGCACTGCGCTGCGCCGGATTCAAGCGCTTCCAGAGCAGCGGCATCAACGCGCCCTGCGCATCGAGCGTGTAGACGGGACGCAAGGTGGCCGGTGTGTCTGCAGGCGTGGCTGGCGTCAGCTCGCCCGCGCGCCACACCGGCTTGCCAGCGCTTACGCCGCCATCGGCAGCCACCGCGAAGGCGAAGCGCGATACGCTCATGCTGCCGTCCGCCAATCGCATCTGCGTCTGGAACCAGTACGCCTCTTCCCCGCCGCTGGCAGGCGCCATCAGCATGGGGCCGGCCAGCGTGGACACCCGCGTTGCCTTGTCCGCGGCGACAAAGGCGGCACGCAAGCCGGCGATCAGGGCGACAGGATCGCTGCCGGGCAAATAGTGTCTGGGCCAGCGACCATCCAGGCTCCATTCGGCAAGGGCGTTGCCGCTGGCGCTCTTGAACGGGTTCGCATCGCCATTCGTATCGGCAAAGCCGCCATACTTGGCCGCCAGCAGCAGCGGCGTGACAGTTGGCGTGGCAGCGGGCATGGTCGCCGGGTCGCTACGGCGCAAGTCGCCCGCATGGTGCTCCAGCGTCGCCGCGTTGCCGTTGTCGGCCTTGCCGCCGGGGCGCAGCGCCTGCACATGCGACCAGTACGCCAGGCCCGCCACATGGTAGCTGGCCCCATCCGCCCCGCCGGCCAGCATTTCCAGCCCGGCCAGTTCGGGCCGTGGTGCCGGATTGCCCTGCGCGCCACCGCTTTCCAGCATCCCTACGGCGCTGGTCCAGGCCATCGTATCGAGCGGGGGTGGCGCAAAGGCATCCGTGGGACGCGCGCGGTCGCTGGCATGGACGGCGCGCCTGCGACGGGAAGATTGCCTGGCACGTAGCGGTCAGCGGCCATGCCCGCATCGCCAAGGCTGACGACAATATGGCGCTGGCAGCTGGCCGTCTGCGGATCGCTCCACTGGCCTACAACCGGCAAGCCATCGTCGACGGCTGGCGGCGCCGTGGCGGGCGGCACCACGGGACTGGCCTGCCGCCCCTGCAGGTAGCGCAACGATTCGTACAGCAATTCGGCCAGCGGCGCCGCGCCCGCGTAGGCGCCCTGGCGCGCCGGGTTACTGTGGCCCAGGCCGTTGATGTAAGCGGTCACCCCGCCGCCATGGCCGCCACCGTGGCCATGCTCGAGGAACACGCCCGTCAGCGGATGCCATTCGGCATCGGGATTGTCCTGCGCCACGAAGCCGGGCGCCAGCCAGCGCTGCCTGCCCACGTGGGCCAGCGGCGCGCGCAGCACGCCGCCATACATATGGTTGACCGAAGGGCTGACTGAAGGGCTGACGACAGGGGGGCCGTTCAGATGGCCAAAGACGCCCACGCGCACCCTGCCGCCCAGACGCTGCAGGGCGCCGACCGGCTTGTATTGCTTGCCGTACGCCAGGCACAAGTCGCCGCGCAGCGGTCCCTCGCTGGCATCGCACACGCGCACCCTTGCCAAAAACACCCCATGCGTGCCCGCTGCGCCAGGCGCGTCGCAACTGCCACTGCCACTGCCACTGCCAGGCAGGCTGGCGTCGCCAAACAGCAGGCGGTTGCGGCAGGAAACGATGGCCACTTGCGCCAGCGCAAATGGCGTCGCGGCGGCGACGCCCTGGCGCAAGACCTTGCGCGGAAAATAATCGGCATGGGCGAAAAAATCCGGGCCGCTGGCGCCATCGGGCAGATAGGCCCGCTGCAGGACCGTCTTGCGCACTTCATCGATGACGCGCGCGCCGCCCGTCAATGCATAGCGGACGATGTCGAGCATGCTTGCACTGGCCCAGTTCAGGAAATTGCCACTGAAACTATCGCCGCCACAGCCATGCAGCGCATCGGCCGGCTTCAGCACGGAGAAGTAAGCGGTCGCTACGCGCAAATCCGGCAGCATGGCGCCATCCTTGCTGCGATACGGATACACATAGCACATGCGCGCGTCGAAATAGCCGGCGTACTCGCGCTGTGGCAGATACTCGCCGCCATGCGCGGCAGCGGCCGCCGCATGCGTAAGCGACAGATTGAGCAGCAGGTTCGGCGGCACTCTGGCGCCCTGCAAGCCCGCATCGGCCCGTTCCAGCGCCACCGCCGGGGTTGCCGCCTGCACGGGCTGAAAAAACAGGCACAGCAGGCAAAGCAGGCAGCATCGGCAGCACAGGCAGGCCGCCAGCCGGACCCGCGCCGCGCGCAAGCATGAAGACCAGTGCACAGCCCGGCGCGGCTGTCCACGTGGATCAGCGCATCCAAGCTGCGGCGCCATCACGGCCCCGCTCCCGCCGCCGCTTTGCGGTAATAGCTTTGCAGCACCACCTGCGTGCTTTCCTGCGCACCGAAGCCGATGGCCGTGATGCGGTACAGATAACTGGGATTGAGCAGCTTGCCCTCAGGCGTGCCCGCCTCCTCGCCCGGCGCATGGAAGGGCAACAGTTCGATCAGATAGCGGGGACGCCGGAACGGCAGATAGCCTTGTCCCGTCTGCATGGCCGCACCCGTATAGTGCCCGTGCGGCACGAAGCGGTTGCCACTGGCGCCGTCCGGCGCATCGAGCGCCATGGCCAGCCATAGCGGCGGCATGCCCTTGGCCGCCGCCAGGCACAAGCCCAGCTGGCCACTGCCCGCCTCGCCGCAGCCATCGAGGAAGCCGGCGGCGCTGTCCGGCGCAAACAGGCTGCTGCGCCCGGGCGCGCCGGGCAAGCCTTCGATATCGTTCTGCGCATCGAGCAACGCTTCCTCCGCGGCCTGGAACGCGATATGCCGGTCGCGTTCGCCGCGTGCCGCCTTTTCGCCCTGCAAGGCCATCTGCGCCGCCGACACGCCCAGCAGCAGGACCACGACCAGCAAGCACAGCACGTAGACGAGGGTGGCGCCCCGCTGGCGCAAAGGCTCGGGTCCGGCTCGGCAACTGGCAATGGCCATGGCGATGACAGTCATGGCTAACTCCCGCCGTTGCGCAGCATGATGCTCATCTGCACCATCTGCCGTGGCCGGCCCTGCGCCGCGGCGGGCAGCGCCGCCCGCACAATGCGCACGCCCGGATCGCCTGCGCCGTGCGCCTCGGCATACGCTTGGCCGAACAGGTCGAACTGCGCCGGCCCCATGTCATCGGCTTTGCCTACGGCGCCAGAGTCGCCATGCAGCAGCAACGCCACGCGCACGCCGACAATGCGCTTCCAGTGCGTGCGGCGGAACAAGTCGCGCTGGCGCTCCGCCGCGCTGGCCCCGACCAGCACCAGCGCGGCATCGTAGGCGTCCAGCGCGCTGGCATGGACATAGCTGTTGGCCACGCCATCGGCAGGCGTATCCGTATCGAGGCCGTACAGGACTTGAAAACCGTCGACGCCGCGAATGATGGCGTCGGCGCCCCAGCCATTGGCGCCACGGTATTTGCAGCGCAATTCGGCCTCGCCATCGGCACCCTCGGCAACATAGAAGATGCTCCAGCCACGCTGGGCTTCCGTTTGCGCGGCACCCACGCCGAAGCCGGCGCAATTGAGCACGGAGCCATCGCCGCCCGCGTCGTCGCCCGCGCCGTAATAGCGCAAGGCCAGCACATCGCTGCCATGCGCGGCGCCGGGCAACGACTGGCTGATGCCGTCGCTGTTCTTGCCCAGGCTGCGCGCGTCAAGTCCGGCGATATTGGCGCTGTCATGCGTGGCGTGGGCGACGGGCGCGGCGCTGCTGTCCCAGTTGACATAGGCTGTCTGCCGCACGGCGCGGGCGATGGTGTCGAGCGCATAGCGGCCGTTATCGTCGAGACGCGCGCTGGCGGACTGGCCAGCGTAGCTGCCGCCAGCCGCCAGCAGCACGGCACTGGCGGCAAGCATCAGCAAGGCACCCAGCGCCATGCCCACCAGCATTTCTACCAGGCTCAGGCCGCCATGCCGGCGCCAGTGGCCACGGTGGCCGCGCCTGGCGCCGCCGGCTTGCCTGGCCGCCTCGCCGTTCATGCCCCGCCCCCGCCCACTTGCAAGGCCAGCTTGGGCAGTGCGACGCCATCGCCATTCTGGACCGGCTGACCATTGGCATGCCGGCCACGCCAGCCCAGCTTGATGACGACGGGCGCGCCCTTGCCGCCGCTGCACGTCCAGTGCAAACCTTGCGCGGACGCATCCCACGTCTGGACGTCGCGGCAGATATGCAGGCGCGCGCCCGGCAAGCTTGCGTGCAGTTGCTGGCGCCATTCGGCGATATCGAACTGCGCCAGCTGCGCGGCGCTGCAGGCGGCGGCGCCAAAACAGGCGGGGCCACCGGCCGGGCCAGGCGCGGCGCCGTCAGGCGGCTCTTCATAGGAGACGCCGAGATAGGCATTGCCGGCATCGGGGCCATGCATCAGCACACTATTCGCACGCATGCGCTCGGCCATGCCGGCGGCCAGCTGCACCGCGCTCGACAGCAATGCCGATTCATGGCGCGCGCGCAGGGAAGTCAGATGCAGGATGCTGGCGCCAAGCAGGCCCAGCGCCAGCAAGAGCAGCGACACCAGCACCTCGACCAGGGTGCTGCCGCCCATCATCACCATGCCGCGGCCGCCGTTGCGCATCGAGTACTCCTTTTTCGCAGAAAGAGTCGCAGGAACAGGCGGCCCAGCTACACGATAGGCGTGCGCGCACATCTGGACATGAGCTAGCGCAAACGGCGGTGGAATGGCGATAAAAAGACAGCAGAAACGGGGCTTGTATTGATCAGCCGGCTTGCCAGCGGAAAAAATAGCTGGATGGAACGACCATGGCGCGCGCCGATGATGCTGGCAGAAATGCATGGTGAAGACGTGCCGCGACGGGTGCCTGCCGCAGCCGCTGGCGGATCAGGAGAGGCGGCAATCGCGCAGCGACACAGAGGGCCGGCGTCCGGCGCGCGCAAGACACAAGCAAAGCCCGGACACGGCGCCGCGCCGCGATGACTGCAAACGCCGGGCGCCGGCGCGGCGGGCATGGCGCATCCATTTGATACACCGCAAGGTTCAATCAGATAGGGTCAAGCGTGCTGCAGGCACGTGAAGAAAACGCAGAAGCGGCAGCCGCAGCAGAAGCAGACGCAGCAGCAGCAGCAGCAGTAGCATCAGCGCGGGGCATCCAGGAGACTGCCAGCAGGAACAGGCGGCTTCCGCGAAACCGGCGAAAAAAACCCGCAAAACCCGCAAAACCGGCACGGAACCGGCAAGAACCCTGCACGAGACCGGCACAAGACCGATAAGAAACCGGGGCAAGAGCACGGGGCAAGAGCCGCCCGGCGCAAAACGCGCCGCCTACGGCTTGCGCGCCTGCCCCACTTCGGCAATCGCATCCTGGAACTCGGCCAGGTCTTCGAAGTTCTTGTACACGGAAGCGAAGCGGATATACGCGATCTTGTCGAGGCGCTTCAATTCCTGCATGACGAGTTCGCCGATATAACCGGAATCGACTTCACGCAAGCCGCTGGTCAGCAGTTTTTCCTGGATGGAGGCGATGGCCGTATCCACGGAGGCGGCCGCGACGGGGCGCTTGCGCAAGGCCAGCATCAAACTGCCGCGCAACTTATCCGCAGCGAACTCCGTCCGGCTGCCATTCTTTTTGACGACGGCCGGCATGATAAGTTCAATGCGCTCATAGGTGGTAAAACGCTTGTCGCACTTGCTGCAGCGGCGGCGGCGCCGGATGGCATCCCCTTCCTCCGATACGCGCGTATCGAGAACCTGGGTATCGCCGTGCTGGCAAAATGGACATTTCATGGGCTGGCTACAACTTTATAGTAATAATTACGGGAAATCGCCGCCCTTAAATCAACGGGCGCCCGAATCACTCCGGGCGCCCGTGGGCACGACAGGAATGTGTCATACACAATCTTACTCTGTATGACACATTCTGGACAAACAATTAGAGACTATTCCGGTAAGGAGCGTCTGCAGCAGATTGCTCATCGGTCGCGCGGACAAGGCGCGAGGAGGACGCATGGCGCGCCATGCTACGACGGGCAAGGCAGTACCCGCTTCCGCGGGGTGTCTGCTGCGGATGTATTCGTTTACCGGAACAGGCTCTTAAGCTGCGTATACCGGATGGGCATCGGCCAGCACTTTCACGGCCGCTTTCACGCGCTCGATGGTGGCGGCGTCATGCGGATTGTCCAGCACGTCGGCGATCAGGTTGCCCACTTCTTCCGCTTGCGCTTCCTTGAAACCGCGCGTCGTCATCGCCGGGCTGCCCAGGCGGATACCCGAGGTGACGAAGGGTTTTTGCGGGTCGTTCGGAATACCGTTCTTGTTGCAGGTGATGTGCGCGGAACCGAGGATGGCTTCGGCTTCCTTGCCCGTCAGGTTCTTGGCGCGCAGGTCGACCAGCATGACGTGCGATTCGGTGCCGCCGGAAACGATGCGCAGGCCGCGCTTGATCAGGGTCTTCGCCAGCACGTCGGCGTTCTTGACCACTTGCTTCTGGTATTCGACGAACTCGGGGCTCAGCGCTTCCTTGAAGGCAACAGCCTTGCCGGCGATCACGTGCATCAGCGGGCCGCCCTGGATGCCGGGGAAGATGGCCGAGTTGATGGCTTTTTCGTGTTCGGCCTTCATCAGGATGATGCCGCCGCGCGGGCCGCGCAGCGATTTGTGCGTGGTCGAGGTGACGAAGTCGGCGAACGGCACCGGGTTCGGGTACAGGCCGGCGGCGATCAGGCCCGCGTAGTGGGCCATGTCGACCATGAAGTAGGCGCCAACTTCCTTGGCGATCTTGCCGAAGCGCTCGAAGTCGATCTTTTTCGAGAAGGCGGACGCACCGGCGATGATCAGCTTTGGCTTGCGTTCGCGGGCCAGGCGTTCCATGGCTTCGTAGTCGATGTCTTCTTCGGCCGTCAAGCCATAGGACACGACATCGAACCACTTGCCGGACATGTTCAGCGGCATGCCGTGGGTCAGGTGGCCGCCTTCGGCCAGCGACATACCCATGATCAGGTCGCCTGGTTTCAACATGGCGAAGAACACGCCCTGGTTCGCCTGCGAGCCCGAGTTCGGCTGCACGTTCGCGCATTCGGCGCCGAACAGCTGCTTCACACGGTCGATGGCCAGTTGCTCGGCGACATCGACGTACTCGCAGCCGCCGTAGTAGCGCTTGCCCGGGTAGCCTTCGGCGTACTTGTTCGTCAATTGCGAACCTTGCGCTTCCATCACGGCTGGCGAGGTGTAGTTCTCCGACGCGATCAGTTCGATGTGATCGTGCTGGCGCGTGTTTTCTTTTTGAATGACGGCGAACAATTCAGGATCGACGTTGGCGAGGGTATGATCTTTTGCAAACATGTAAAAACTCCAAGTATGAGGGTGCTTGTACTGGCAGGTTGGATCGAATGAGGGGAGCCGGCGTTAAGTGAACAACAACATTGGACGGGCAGCCTCTTCGTGCTTTTCCATAGTGGCTACCCAGGCGAACGGCTGATGAAAAATCTCACGTTTCCCGGTGGGTGCCCACCTTTCGCCGGTTTGCCGACCGCCAATGAGGAAGATCGCCCGACTTTTCGCCAGTCACGTGAGACGTAATGGAATGCAAATTGTAAGTTAAGTGCCCAAATTGAGCAAGGAATGCAACGGTGCGGCTATAATCGCCGCGCGCCACCGCAGCCCGGGCGCGCCGCGGGCCACGCCCGGGGACTAGGCGCCGGTTCTTAAGCTGAACTTAAACCTGGCCAGGGCATGTAAGCGTATGTTACGAGGCTTGCCATTGCGCCCCCCGGATTTACAATGCTGCGGTGCAACTTGCATGCCGCTTTTGCATGGCATTCCGGCAAACGCTTTCAGTCACTACAAGAAAAATCGCGTAAAATGTTGCTCAATCTCACTACTGGCGCAATAAACATGCCTTCAGTCTTTACCTGGAACGTACGTGTCTACTATGAAGACACCGACGCCGGCGGCATCGTCTATTACGCAAACTACCTGAAATTCTTCGAGCGCGCGCGCACAGAATGGCTGCGCGCCATCGACGTGGGCCAGCAGGAATTGCTGCAACAGCACGACGCGATGTTCGTTGTCAAAAGCGTCAACGCCGACTATCATGCGCCAGCCAGGCTCGATGACACGTTAAGATTAACGTTAAGCATAGAAAAAATGGGGCGCGCCTCCATCGTTTTCCTGCAACAAGCCTGGTGCGGCGACAGCCTGCTCAACACGGCCCGCGTCAAGATCGGCTGCGTCGATTCGGCATTGCGCCCGCGCGCCGTGCCCGATGCAGTGGCGGCCCGCATGCGCGCCGCCTGAGCCCTACCCGCCACCCCCGGACAATTCACCCAACAGACTGCCAGCCAATGAACGTTACACAAGATCTTTCTTTCCTCGCGCTCATCTCCAATGCCCACCTGATCGTGCAACTGATCATGGCCCTGCTGCTGCTGATTTCCCTGACCAGCTGGACCTATATTTTCCGCAAGATGTTCGCCGTGCGCCAGGCGCGCAAGCAAACCATCGAGTTTGAACGCAGCTTCTGGGCCGGCGGCAACCTGCACGCGCTGCACCAGAACGCCAGCGGCAACCGCGACCAGAGCGGCGCGCTGGCCCGCATCTTCGATGCCGGCATGGGTGAATTCATCAAGGGCAAGGCCTCGTACACGACGCGCGAAGCGCTGGACGTCGGCGCCGTGCTCGACGGCGCCCGCCGCGCCATGCGCGCCGCTTTCCAGCGCGAGATGGATGCACTCGAATCGCACCTGGCCTTCCTCGCCTCCGTCGGTTCCGTCTCGCCATACATCGGCTTGCTGGGCACCGTGTGGGGCATCATGAACGCCTTCCGCGGCCTGGCCAACGTGCAGCAAGCCACGCTGGCCGCCGTCGCGCCCGGCATTGCCGAAGCGCTGATCGCCACCGCCATCGGCCTGTTCGCCGCGATTCCCGCCGTCGTCGCCTACAACCGCTTTTCGCATGACATCGACCGCCTGGCGATCCGCTTCGAGAGCTTCGTCGAGGAATTCTCGAACATCTTGCAGCGCCAGTCGCGCTAAGAGGGAGCAGCAGCCATGGGTTCCTCATTCAATAGCGGCGGCATGCGCGGCGGCCGTGGCCGCAAGTTCAAGTCGGAAATCAACGTCGTGCCGTATATCGACGTGATGCTGGTGCTGCTGATCATCTTCATGGTGATGCCGTCGTCGAACAATCCCAGCGTGGTGAACTTGCCCAACGCGGAAAAATCGGCGAAACCGCCTGATGACTATATTCAGATCGTGCTCAAGCCAAATGGTTCGCTGTCAATCGGCGTCATCGGCAAGGAGCAGTTGTCGCCGGAAACGGAACCGAACCGCGACGCCCTGCTGCGCAAGCTGCGCGGCTTGCACGAAACCAATCCCGAGTATCCGGTGATGATCGCGGGCGACAAGGAAAGCAAGTACGACGACGTGATCCAGCTCATTTCGGAAGCGAAGAAGATGGGCATCACCCGCGTTGGCCTGGCCACCAAGTAAGCGCAGCACCCTGTTTCCAGACTTGACCGTTTTTAGATAGACTAGACTTTGCAGACCAAACAAATCGACCATGTACTCGGCAAGCCCTACAGCGTGCCGCGCGAACGCAGCCGCTGGCCCTCGCTGGGCCTGGCGCTGGCGATGCACCTTGGGCTGCTGTTTTTCCTGTGGGTAGGCGTACACTGGCAAAATACGGAGCCGGTCGCCGTGGAAGCGGAAGTATGGGACATGCAGGTGCAGACGGCCGCGCCGCCACCCGACGTGGCGACGGAACCGGAGCCAACGCCTGCGCCGCCGCCGGAACCGGAAGTGGAGCAGCCAGCCCCGCCGCCACCACCGCCGGTGGCCGCGCCCGAGCCGAAGGTCGACCTGCGCGAGGCGGAAATCGCCCTCGAACGCAAGAAGGCAAAGCTGAAGGAAGAGAAAGAAAAAGCGGCGGCCGAAGAGCGCCGCAAGCAGGAATTGAAGGAACGCGAGGAAGAGAAGCGCGAACTGGAAAAACAGAAGCAGAAAGAAAAAGACAAGGCTGAAAAGCTGGAAAAAGAAAAGGCCGACAAGCTGGAGAAAGCCAAGCAGGCCAAAGAGAAAGAAAAGGCGGCGGAAGAAAAAGCCGAGAAAGAACTGGCCGACAAAAAAGCGGCGGCGGAAAAAGCCGCCAAGGCGAAGAAAGCGGCCGACGAGAAAAAAGCCGCCGACAAGGCACGCGCCGCCGAAATGAGCCGCATCACGGGCGCGGTCGGTACGGGAACAACAGGCACGGCCGCGAAAGCGACTGCGCCACGCAAGGACAGCGGCTATGTCGCTGCCCTGACGAGCAAGATCAAGAGCAATATCGCGTACAGCGGTAGCACGGACGTGCCGGGCAACCCGCGCGCCGTGTTCAAGATCGAGCAATTGCCAACTGGGGAAATTATTTCGGTCCGAAAGATTAAAAGTAGCGGCCTGCCGGCGTATGACAGCTCGGTGGAAAACGCCATTAATAAATCGTCGCCACTGCCGAAGAAAAAAGACGGCACCGTGGAACGCGAGATTGAACTCATATTCGAGATGAAGGA
This sequence comes from Janthinobacterium sp. AD80, assembly GCF_002878455.1. Taxonomy (GTDB): domain Bacteria; phylum Pseudomonadota; class Gammaproteobacteria; order Burkholderiales; family Burkholderiaceae_D; genus Janthinobacterium. The sequence continues at coordinate 42,674 of NZ_NRDQ01000068.1, read as the reverse complement.
TTTGCCTAAATGATGACCATGAAAAAAATGAGCTATGTCGTGCTCTGCGCCGGCCTGATGCTGGGAGCATCGGGTGCCCAGGCGCAGCTGCGCGTGGAGATTACCGGGATCGGCAGCAACCAGATCCCCGTGGCTGTCGCCAGCTTTGTCAATGAATCGGCGGCGCCGCAATCGCTGTCGGGCATCATCAAGGCCGACCTGGCGCGCAGCGGCGTGTTCAAGCTGATCGACGCCGATGCGCCCGTGTCGGAAACGGCGCCCGTCAGCTACGAGCAATGGAAGTCGCGCGGCGCCGATGCGCTGGCGGCCGGCACCGTGCAAACCATGGCCGATGGCCGCCTGGATGTGCGCTACAAGCTGTTCGATACCATCAAGGGCGCGCAGCTGTCGAGCATGAATAATGCGGCCGCGCCGCAGTTCAACCGCTTGCTGGCGCACAAGATCGCCGATGACATCTATGAAAAACTGACGGGCGTGAAAGGCGCGTTCGCCACGCGCATCGCCTACGTCACGCAATCGGGCCGCGAGTACCGCCTGGAAGTGGCTGACGCCGACGGCGAAGGCATCCAGGTCGCCCTGCGCTCGAACGAGCCGATCATTTCGCCTGCCTGGTCGCCGGACGGCACCAAGGTCGCGTATGTGTCGTTTGAAAAGAAAAAGCCCATCGTCTACGTGCAAAACCTGGTAACGCGCCAGCGCACCATCGTCTCGAACGAAAAAGGCAGCAATTCGGCACCGAGCTGGAGCCCTGACGGTTCGCGCCTGGCCGTGGCCCTGTCGCGCGACGGCCATACCCAGGTCTACACCGTCAACGCCGATGGCAGCGGCTTGCGCCGCCTGACCACCAGCAGCGGCATCGATACGGAACCTCAATTCTCGGCCGATGGCCAAAGCATTTACTTCACCAGCGATCGCAGCGGCGGACCACAAATCTACCGCATGTCGACCAGCGGCGGCGAAGCCAAGCGCGTGACGTTTGGCGGCTCCTACAACATCAGCCCGCGGATCTCGTCCGACGGGAAGACTCTCGCTTATATTTCCCGTCGCGACGGCAATTTCCAGCTCTACGCGCTCGACCTGGCTAGTGGCCAGGAACTGCGCCTGTCGGACACCGCCAACGACGAATCACCGAGCTTTTCGCCCAACGGGAAATATATCATGTACGCGACCGAATCCGGACGACGCAAGTCGCTGGCAGTGGTATCGGTGGATGGCCGCGTCAAACAGCGTTTGACTACGCAAGCTGGCAATATCAAGGAGCCCACCTGGGGTCCTTTTATGAAGTAATGCAGTACGTTTTACCTTAACCACGACCCGGAGAATAAAAATGAGTAACTTTAAAAGTTTGGCTTTCATCGCCGCTACCGCCGCCCTGCTGTCCGCATGCAGCACCCCAGTCAAAGTAGCTGAAACCCCAGTGGTTGAGCGCGCTCCTGAAAAAGTCGCTGAACCAGTTGACACCCGTCAAGTTCAGCCAGTAACGACCGCATCGGTCGATCCACTGGACGATCCAAAAGGCGTGCTGGCCAACCGCAGCATCTACTTCGATTTCGACAAATACGTCGTGCGTGAATCGGAAACGCCAGTGGTACAAAACCACGCTGCTTACCTGGTCAAAACGCCAGCACGCAAGATCCTGATCCAGGGTAACACCGATGAACGCGGCGGCGCCGAGTACAACCTGGCCCTGGGCCAGAAACGTGCTGAAGCAGTGCGCAAGTCGATGGCCGCCCTGGGCGTGCCAGAAGGTCAAATGGAAGCCGTGTCGCTGGGCAAAGAAAAGCCTAAAGCTCAAGGCAGCAACGAAGCAGCATGGGCAGAAAACCGCCGCGCTGACATCGTTTATTGATGTTCAGCGGTAGGCGCAGCAAGATTCGCGCTTACCTAACTGGCCAGTCATAGGCATAATAATGGGGCGCTGCGCGGAGTATTACCGCCTGGCGCCCCGTTTGCATGTATGCGTAACTTTTGAAAGCCCGACCCATGATGACATTCTCGAAAGCCGGCGTCGCCGCCGCCCTGCTGGCCGCCTTTGCCGCCCTGCCCCTGCACGCCAACGCAGCCCTGTTCGACGACGACGAAGCACGCAAGGCCATCCTGGAGCTGCGCTCGAAAGTCGACGCACTGGCACGCGACATCAACAGCCGCATCGATACCAAGGCGGACAAGACCAGCACCCTCGCCATGCTCAACCAGCACGACCAGACCATGCAAGAGATCGCCCGCCTGCGGGGACAGATCGAAGTGCTGGGCAATGACCTGGCGACCGCGCAAAAGCGCCAGAAAGATTTCTACGCCGACCTCGACGCGCGCCTGCGCAAGCTCGAACCGCGCCAGGTCACCATCGACGGCCAGGAAGCGGCCGTCGGCGTCTCCGAGCAAAGCTCCTACGAAGCGGCGCTGGCGCAGTTCAAGTCGGGTGACTACAAGGGTGCCGCCACGGCGCTGGACGCCTTTGTGAAGCGCTACCCGGAGTCGGCCTACGCGGCCAACGCGCAATACTGGCTGGGCAACGCGTATTACGCCCAGCGCGACTGCAAGAACGCCATCAGCGCCCAGCAAGCCGTCGTGAAGAACTACCCGGACAGCCCGAAGGCGGCCGATGCCATGCTCAACATCGCCAGCTGCTACACGGAACTGAAAGACAAGGCCAACACCACCAAGACCCTGAACGCGCTGATCGCCCGCTATCCGGACTCCAGCGCCGCGCAAACGGCCAAGGAACGGGCCGGCAAAAAGTAAAACAGGGGAAAAAGTTGCCCGTTAGGTTTGACAGAATCCCGGGCACCCCCTATAATCTTTCTTCTTCGGGTCGTTAGCTCAGCTGGTAGAGCAGCGGACTTTTAATCCGTTGGTCGCAGGTTCGAATCCCGCACGGCCTACCACGAATACGCAGTACTGATCTGCTTGCGAGTTGTTATAGCAAGCATTTTTTTACGGCACAGTGTTACCGAAGTTGTTGTGAAAAGTTTTTGGGTCGTTAGCTCAGCTGGTAGAGCAGCGGACTTTTAATCCGTTGGTCGCAGGTTCGAATCCCGCACGGCCTACCAAATACTACAGAGAAGCCAACCGTTCGCGGTTGGCTTTTTTGTTTTGCGCCGCCGTTTCTGCCTGACCTAGAAACAGCTGTGTTCCATGCCACGGGCGCATGTACACCACCTTATGGTCCGCTTTTGCGTATTCAAAATCGATAAAGCGGCGCTGCGGACACATCAACTCCAACCCGGCCTTGTTGCAACTCACTTTCTCCACGACGCTGGGCTCCCACTATCCTTTACGTGGCCGGTGATGATAAGCACCTTTCCTTTGGCGTAATACAGGTCCTCCGTGCAAATAAATCCCGCATCGCTGATCCACCTGATCGCCTCCCCTTGTCGATCCCCATGATATCGAACTACCCACCTGCTTCAGGTACACCTCTTTTGTCAAACGAGCTCAGGAACAGGCGCCCAGGCCAAAGACGGCTAGCAGCACAACTGCCGTCAGCTTCATGAAAGTGATGGTGTAACGCATGCGTCTGCTTGTTATCGTTATATTTCAAATAAGCAAGACTAACAGATGTGAAAATTTCCACATAAAAAACGAGTACCATCCCCGCCATCAGGCAGGATTCCCCTTCTACTCAGCCCTTACACGCCAGATCAATCGAGATTCTTCGTCATCTGATAGGTAATGCCAAGGTTATTGGCCTTTACAATCTTGAACCGCGCACCTTTAAAGCCTATTTCATTTCCTTCACTCAAATCGAATTGAAACTCTTTGGAAAAAGCTGGCCTTGCCATATTGCCGATAAACTCGCGATATGATACCGAAACAACGCCTTTCACCACACCCGAGTACACCAGCTCCCTTTGGAATGATTCAGGACCGGTAATCGTACATTGAGTAGTCTTCAAGATTTCCGCATTCCCAATAGGAAATATTTCCTGCCCCAATCCAATCTTGACCTTGACCGTGACCTCTTGCGATGGAAGAATCATCGTCAAATACACGTCCGGCTTGCCGAGGCCAGTCCGGGGCTCCTTGTCATTGGCGTACTGAAAATTATAATCAGCTGCACGATATGCGGCACCTGGCGTCATTGCAACCTTCAAGGGAAACAAGGTCAGCGTAAAGTCCTGTCCATAGGAACGCCCGGACAACTGAACGGATTGATCGAGCGAAAACGCATAGCTCTCGGTGCCCGCCATCACATCGGTTTTATAGGTCGCAATCATCGTCTGGCCTATCTCGGCGACAGTTTCCACTCCGATTCGGGGCATTGTGAATACCCTGGATTCCAGCTTCTTTCCGTATGTGCTACCGCAGGCTGGAAAAATTTGAGCGTCGGCAATGGCATCGGCCCAAGCAACATTAACGCAGCCGGCCGCAAGGATAGTCAGCGTTATGGCGGAACTATTTTTCACTGTCATTTCTTCCTCTGGTTGTCATTATTTTTCGGATGCATTCAGGCGTGCGGACCGAGGGGCCAATCCGATGACACCAGATCGGCCCCGAGAGTTTGCCGTTAAGGCGAGCCCCCCCCCCCAGGGGGGGGCAATATCGGCATTGTGGAACTCATGCCCATCATGCACGCATTGCGAAGTCGAACGCCAGCGTGAGAACCCGGAAATAGCACAGCGCCAGCAGCGGTAAAATAGAAAGCACCAGGCCAGCAATGCGCAAGCGACGGCAGTATGAAGCGCGACTTCTTATAATCATTTTTATAAAGTACAGGCGAAATTAAACGGGGCTCGACCATTATCAAGCCCTACAGCATAGCATCTTGATCACTAATAATGTGCCGTTCAGCAATTCGCTGACCGCCGTCGACGGGACCTCAGCCCAACACGGGCCGCGCGCGCAAATGCGCCACGACCAGCGGCACGATCCGTCCCAGCGGCAGCTCCACCCAGCGGTGAAACGCGGCACCGGCCGCCACGCTGGCGCTCCAGGCCGTCAGCATGCCCAGCGCCTGCCATGCCGGCTCGAGCGGCACGTAGGCGGTAAACAGTGCGTTGACCAGCAGGCTGACGGGAAAGTGCACAAGGAAGACGGCGTAGGAAATACGCCCCAGCGCGTTGACGATGTTCCAGGCCCGGCCATGGGAAGGCGTGCGGGCGCGGCCGAACAGGATCAGCGCGCAGGCGACGATCAGGGCCAGCGCGATGCGGCTGCGGTAGTCGATGGCCAGTCCCAGCAGGACGGGCAGCGCCATCATGCCCATGAGCGCCGTCATGGCGCCGGGCTTGCGGGCCGGGTCGCTGGCCCACCAGGCCAGCATGCCCAGGCCGTAGCTGCCGAAGAAGTATGGCGCCCAGTCATCCCAATCCGCGTCGAGATTGAAATACAGCAGGGACAAGGTGATGCCCGCAGTGACGGCCAGCGGCATCAGCCAGGGCAGCGTCCGCCGGCCCGCCAGGCGGCCAGCCAGCCACAGCAGCAGCACGGTCAGCAGGTACAGCTGGAAATCGATGGCCACGTACCAGGCGCCGGCCGACAGCGACTCGTAGCCCAGCACGCCGTGCAGCAGCAAGGCGTGGGCGCTCAACTGGCCCAGCGTGACGGCGGCGGACATGGAATCGTGCAGCATCCAGATGCCGGCCACAGGCGTCAGCACGGCGGCAAGTAGTGTGGCGGCGAGGAACGGCGGCGCCAGCTTGGCATAGCGGCGCCAGACGGCTTGCAGGGGGGCCGCCATGCCCGCGCGTCCGGCCGGCGACAGCGACTTGGCGGCCAGGAAGCCGCCAATGACGAGAAACACTTGCACGGCGATGCGGGCGCTGCCGCCCAGCCAGTCCAGCAAGGCGGGCCACAGCGGCTGCACGTAATCGGACATGGGGCCATAGAACGCCAGGTGGTGCAGCACGATCAATTGCGCCGCGCCCGCCTTCAAACCATTGATCCAGCCAAACTGCGGACGATTTGCCAGGTCCGCCTGTGATACCACTGCTACTGCCGTCATTCCCTATCCTTGCCGTGCCAGGTCGTGTCGCCAGCCTGGCGCGCTACAGGCGCGCGGCTGAGGATTTACCGAAAGGCCGACATCATAGCCGAGCCTGGCAAATGGCGGGGCACGGAAGCTCAGGCGGCGGCCTGCCCGCCAGCCTCGCCCGCCATCGCGGCCTGCGGCTGCTGCGCCAGGATGGCATCGAGCAAGCCAGGAAAACGGCTCTCGATATCGGCGCGGCGCAGGGTGTTCATGTGCGTGGTGCCGACGTTCTCCGTGCACACCAGGCCCGCTTCGCGCAAGACCTTGAAATGGTGGGAGACGGTCGATTTCGGCCGTCCGCCATCGAGGTCGCCGCACGCGGCCGCCTCCACGCGGGCCAGGTGGCGCACGATGTCGAGGCGGATGGAATCGCTCAAGGCGTAGAGGACGCGCTCGAGGACGAATTCGCTGGCGGGAGGATGTTTGTGTGGACGCATGAGCAGAATCATACCGCATCGGCTATACTTATTCCATTATTCGAATATTTACGAACTACCGAACAAATTCCATCCTATTTTTATGTCAACCAACACAAAGGCCACCATGTCCGCCCTCTTCCAGCCCTACACCCTCAAAGACATCACCGTGCGCAACCGCATCGCCGTGCCGCCCATGTGCCAGTACATGGCCGTCGATGGCGTGGCCAATGACTGGCATTTGTCGCATTACGCGGGCATGGCCCGTGGCGGCGCCGGCCTGGTGATCGTCGAAGCAACGGCCGTGGCGCCGGAAGGCCGCATCACGCCCGGTTGCACCGGCATCTGGAACGATGATCTGGCGCAAGCCTTTGTGCCTGTCGTGAAAGCCATCAAGGCGGCCGGCTCCGTGCCCGGCATCCAGATCGCCCACGCGGGCCGCAAGGCCAGCGCCAACCGCCCATGGGAAGGCGACGACCATATCGTGGAAGGCGACGCGCGCGGCTGGCAAACCATCGCCCCGTCCGCCATCGCCTTTGGCGGCGGCCTGCCGAAAGTGCCACGCGCCATGGACCTCGACGATATCGCCCGCGTGAAACAGAATTTCGTCGACGCCGCCGTGCGCGCCCGTGAAGTGGGCTTCGAGTGGCTGGAACTGCACTTTGCCCACGGCTACCTGGCGCAAAGTTTCTTCTCGGCCCACTCGAACCAGCGCGACGACATCTATGGCGGCAGCCTGGAAAACCGCAGCCGCTTCCTGCTGGAAACATTGAAAGCCGTGCGCGAAGTGTGGCCCGAACACCTGCCGCTGACAATCCGCTTTGGCGTGCTGGAATTCGATGGCCGCGACGAGCAGACCCTGCTCGAATCGATCGGCCTGGTGCGCCAGTTCAAGGATGCCGGCATGGACATGATCAGCGTCAGCATGGGCTTCACGATTCCCGACGTCTCGATTCCATGGGGTCCGGCCTTCATGGGCCCGATCGCCGAACGCGTGCGCCGCGAAGCGGGCGTTCCCGTTTCGTCCGCCTGGGGCTTCGGCACGCCGGCCATCGCCGAGCGCGTCGTCAAGGAAGAACAGCTGGACCTGGTGATGGTGGGCAAGGCGCACCTGGCCAATCCGCACTGGGCATACTTTGCCGCCAAGGAACTGGGCGTCGAGCGCGCCTCGTGGACCCTGCCGGCACCCTACGCCCACTGGCTGGAACGCTACTGATCGGCCGTCGCCTTTTGCGTTGCCGGATGCCCATCCAGGGGCAGTTCCGGCAGGAACAGCAGGAAGACCAGCCCCACCAGCAGCAACACGGCGCCGGCGCCAAACACGCTGGCAATGGCGTGGCGATACACTTCCACCGTCTGCGCCTGCGCCGCGTGCGCGCCCAGCGCCGAGACGGCTTCCACGCCATGCTGGTGCAACTGGTGCGCGAGGATGGCGCCGGACGCCGTCACGCCCAGCAAGCCGCCCAGCGAGCGGAAGAAGGCCAGCATGGCCGTGCCCACGCCGCGCCGCGCCAGCGGCAAGGCATTTTGCACGGCAATCGTCATGTTCGGCATCACCAGCCCCAGCCCCGTGCCGAGGAAGAAAATGGCCGGCTCGATGATCCAGTAGCCCTGCGACGTTTCCATGGCCCAGGCCAGCACGGCAAACGCCACGACCGCCACAGCCAGCCCTATCACCTGCACCATCTTGTACTTGCCCGAGCGCGACAGCACCCTGCCGTTGAACATCGACGACGCCACCAGGCCCACCATCATCGCTACCGTCATCACGCCGGACTCGGCGGGACTCGTCCCCATCACCAGCTGGAAGAACAGGGGGAAGAACACGCTGGCGCCCATCAGGCCCATGAAGGTCACGGCCATGACCAGGCTGGCGATATTGAAGGTGCGGTTGCCGAACAGGTCGGGCGGCAGCACGGGTTCATCCACCCGCCCCACGTGGACGGCCAGCCAGATACCCAGCAGCACGGCCAGGCCGCCGCATACCTTGATGGCCAGCGCATCCCACGGCCACTCCGTGCCGCCCAGCGCCAGCACCAGCAGCGCCGCCGTGATGGCGCCCGTCAGCAAGGTGGAACCCATATAGTCGATCTGGTGCGCATGCGTGCGCACGGGTTTGCGCATGGCGCGCGCGATGATGTAGAAGGCGACCGCGCCCACGGGCAGGTTCACATAGAAAATCCAGTGCCACGACAGCGCATCCGTGATGACGCCGCCCAATACCGGCCCCAGCACGCTGGTGACGGCAAAGACGATGGGCACCATGCCCTGCCGCTTGCCGCGCTCGGCGGGCGGCACGATATCGCCGATGATGATCTGCGCCAGCGGCATGAAGCCGCCCGCGCCCAAGCCCTGGATGGCGCGAAAGATGATCAGTTCCGTCATGTTCTGCGCCAGCCCGCACAGCACCGAGCCGAGCAAAAAGGTCAGCAGGGCCGTGAAGATCATCGGGCGGCGGCCATACTGGTCGGCCAGCTTGCCATACAGCGGCATGGTGGCCGTCGAGGCCAGCACATAGGCTGTTACCACCCACGACAGATGCGCCATGCCGCCCAGGTCATCGACGATGCGCGGCAAGGCCGTGGCGACGATACTCTGATCCAGCGCGCCAAGGCCAAGCACGGCCATCAGGCCGAGATAGGTGGCACGCACTTCGCGTTCCGTCAGCGGCGCTTCCGCGCCCGCAGTTTTGCCGGCGGCGCTCATGCCTGCCCAATCTCGAGCAGCGGCTGCATGGCGGCGGCCAGCGCCTCCATCTGTTGCGGCGACAGGCGGGCGATGCGCCGCGCCAGCGCATCGCGGCGGCGCGCGCGCAGGGTCTCCAGGATGGCCAGGCCTTGCGCGGACACTTGCAGGCCCGAGCGGCGCCGGTCCTGCGGATCGGGCGCGCCGCGCTCGACCAGCCCCGCTTCTTCCAGGGATTTGACCTGCGCGCTGACGGTGGGCCCGCGCACATTCTGCAGGCGCGCCAGCGCGGCCACGCCGATACCGGGCTGCTCGTGGATCAGGGCCAGCAGCATGTACTGCATCATCGACACGCCGCCCTCCAGCTCGCCCCCTTCGCGCTGCATGGCGCGCAGCAGGCGCTTGAACGCCGTGCGCAATTCATCGGACAGCGCCAGCGCGCGCTCGGGGATGGGAAGGTCTTCGGTAGTGGACATGGGAATATATAAGTAGGTAGGCTATCTACCTATATTATGCCGTCTCCGCGCGCCCTGCAAGGCTTTTTTCCATCCTTGCCCTTCCCAAAACCGCCTTTGGCCGTCATAATAGCCGCCCTTGGGTCGTTAGCTCAGCTGGTAGAGCAGCGGACTTTTAATCCGTTGGTCGCAGGTTCGAATCCCGCACGGCCTACCAAGAATTTGTGGCCTGTTTGCAAGCCTTCATGGCAAGCACATGCCGCACAGCGTTACCGCAGTTCAGTTGTAAAAAGTTTTTGGGTCGTTAGCTCAGCTGGTAGAGCAGCGGACTTTTAATCCGTTGGTCGCAGGTTCGAATCCCGCACGGCCTACCAAATACGTCAGAGAAGCCAACCGTTCGCGGTTGGCTTTTTTGTTTTCTGGTTCATTTCTGACCCTCTAGCCGATTTCACCCAGCTTCACACATATCGCATGATCACGCAGGCCTTGCTTCGGAAATTGTATTCTTAAGTAATCCATTGGACATGAGCATGCTAAGACTAATATTCTTGCGCGTGAATTATCAGGTTATTCACATAAGACCATACCTCCCCGGCGTCACCCCCATCACCCGCTTGAACATGGCGATGAAGGCGCTGACCGTGTCGTAGCCCAGATCCAGCGCAATGGTCGTGACGGGCTGGCCGGCCGCCAATAATTCCAGGGCGCGCAGGATGCGGGCGCGCTGGCGCCAGGCCGAGGGCGTAAAGCCGGTCTCGGCCGTAAAACGGCGCGCCAGGGTGCGCGGCGAGACGCCGGCCCAGGTCGCCAGCGCTGCCACGCCCCGCTCGTCGGCCAGGTCGTCGAGGATGGCGCGGGCCACGCGCAGCAGGCGCGGGTCCGTGGGCAGGGGCAAGCCGAAGGATTCATGCGGTAAGGCGGTGATTTCGTCGAGGATCACGCCTGCCACCCGTGCCTGCCGCGCGTCCAGCGCGCCATCTTGCCAGCCGCTGGCGCGGCCTACGGCTTCGCGCAGCAGGCCGGAAACACACATCACGCACGGCGCGGCGGGCAGGCTGGCGCAACTGGCCTCGTCCACATACACGCTCCAGCCCGCAAACGGACCGTGCGAGCGCAGCGCATGGACATGATGGGGCGGCATCCACACGCAGTGACTGGCCGGCACGACCCACTGCCCGCTGTCGGCAGCCACGGAGAGCAAGCCCTGGACTGCGCCGAACAGCTGCCCGCTGGCATGGTGATGCGGCGGCGTCACCCGCTCCTGCGCCTGGGAAATGCGCAAGGCACGCAGCAATAACTGCGGCGGCAAGATTGACTGATTTGGCGTATCGATAGTCATAAACAACGCAGACAAGACAATTGCGCCATCATACAGTGGAGTCTTTCAATACTTCAGGAGTTCACCATGCGTGCGGAAGACGTCTTACCGGATGAGCAGAACGAGGGCCAGTTCAATGGCATCAGCGTGCGCAAGGGCACGGTGGGTGCCTTCCTGGGCAATACCAGGCGATGGCTGGACGAGTCCGGCAGCAGCGTTGAGCGCAGCACTGCCGAGCGCGACATCCTCGACGCCTTGCCTGCCTTGCACGCGCTGGGGCTGTTCGACATTCTGCAGGTGCGCGACACCCGGCTGCGCGAACTGGTGGCCAAAGCTGGGGCATAGCCAGCCCCTGGCTCGTCCCGGGCGCGCATTTCCTCTATCATGCTGCTTTGCCCGCCCTTGCTCCCGCCATGCCGTTTACCATTGCCACCCCCGTCCACAGCGAACTGATCATCAAGAAAAGCCGTTTCATTGGCTGCGTGCAGCCGATGACGGACCGCGCCAGCGCGCAGCAGGTGGTCAATGACTTGAAGGCGCAGCATCCGGGCGCCTGCCATGTGTGCTGGGCGCTGCTGGCGGGCGGACAGTCCGCGGCCGTCGATGATGGGGAGCCGAGCGGCACGGCCGGGCGGCCCATGCTCGACGTGCTGCGCCACCAGGACCTGGAAGGCGTGCTGGCCACTGTCGTGCGTTATTTTGGCGGGATCAAGCTGGGGGCCGGCGGCCTGGTGCGGGCCTACACGGATAGCGTGGCGCAGGCGCTGCTGCAGGCGGAAAAGACGGCCATCGTGCGTCAGCGCACCCTGCGCTGCACGCTGCCTTACGCGATGGAAGGCATGCTGCGCCGCGAACTCGATGCGGCCGGCGCCACCTTGCTGAACGTGACGCATAGCGACATCGTGCTGTTCGACTTCAGCCTGCCGGAAACGGCGGCCACCGCCCTGCTGGCCCATCTGGAGGAAGCCGGCAATGGGCGCATTGCCTGGCTGGCTGCCGAGGACGAAGACCCGGACTGACTGAAACGAAGGCCGCTTATTGCACGCGGCGTACTTTCGGCGAATTGTTCGTGCCTTCCACCTTCAGGAAGTAGGTGCCGATAAAATTGCGTTCCACAGTGACCTTCGGATTGGTCATCGGCGCCAGCACGGCGGAGCTGCCATCGATGATGCGCCACACCTGGCCATTGCTCAATTTGATCAGCTCATTGCCGCTCCAGCCATCGAACTTGCCGGCGATGCTGCTGCTGATCGACTTGTTTTCTTCCGGCTCGGCCGATTTTGGCGCCTTCACCGCTTCCATGCCGAAGCTTTGCTCGCGCTGCTGTGGCGTCGGCGCGGCGACCACGGCCGCTGCGGCGGCCACGGGGGCGGCCACCCTGGCGGCGCCGCTCAATGGAATGGCGTCATAGCATTTCACGCGGCTGGGCACATCGTTCAGGGAGCGGCATTGCAACAGCGCGGCATCATCAGCCACGGCGGCGCCCGATACCAACAACAACAAAAAGAGAGCTTTCATTGACATTCTTTCAAAAGTAATGGAGTTGCGCCAGGCAGGCTGATTGCCATGCTTGTGGAAACTGATTATATCGATAGCGGGCAGCCGTGGCATGATGATCTTGCCACGGCATGCAGGCTTGCCACAGTTCAGGGCCCGCGCGGGCGCTTGATCTGCAACAAAATGAAATGCGTCCAGGCCAGCGCCGGCAACACCACCAGCACCAGCGCCAGGCCGGCCGGCATGTCCGGCACGAAACGCACGAAGCAGGCAAGGAAAGCGGCGATGGCCAGCCAGAAGCGCCAGTTGAAGGCATAGGCCTTGCGCGCCACGGTGGCCAGCGCGATGCGCCAGAATTCCAGCAAGGCCCACAGGCCGCCCGTCAGCAGCAGGGCCGCCAGCGCGTTGGCACCGGGCGCCTCGGTCCAGGTGCGCACCAGCTGGTACAGCAGCACGGGGTAGCCGGCCGTCACGGCCAGCGTGGCGGGCCCGGCGGCAATGACAGCTTCCAGCAGCTGCCCTTTGGAACGATGATCCACTGCCACTCCTTACGCCACCACGCCCGAATGGGCGGCGATCACTTGCAGCGCGCCAGCCTCATCCTGCGCCCATACGCGCGTAAAACGGAAGTCGCCATGCGTTTCCACGTCGTGATAGCTGCCCGTCAGCTGCATGCGCACGGAGACCACGGCCACGTTGCCATTGATGCGCACATGGCGCTCGGAAGCGCGCAGATCCGTGATGGTCAGCAGGCGCTGCTCGTGCGCGGCCAGGTCCGCATGCTTGCTCAGCAAGTGGCCCAGGTGATTCGTAAACAGCAAGTCGTCCGCCAGCAGGACAGTCAGCTCGGCCACGTCGGATGCCATCATGGCCTGGCGCAGGCGCTCTTCCGCATCCAGCACTTGTACTTCCGTCAAAGCATTCATTGTTTTCCTTATTAAAATAACGCGCGCCATATTAGCAAACGGGAAAAGCATGCTGGCATGAAATGGCCAGATGCACAATCATCCCAAAGGCTTATCGCTGCGCTTATGCCTGTGGGGAATATTCATATAGCGTAATATTCGCAGCGGCATGGCGCAGAACGCCCCCATAGTACTGTACAGTGCTTGCCCTTCCGCCCCAGGCTGGGGCAGGCGTGAGCTGTAGTACAGTTGCTTTCTGCAGTCTCGAATAAAACCAAGATAAGGCCCACTCATGGCAATTAACATCATCCTGAACCTGCTCGTTGCGTTGATCGTCTTCGCCTTCATGTTCCACCAGCAACGCAAGCACGCCACCTTCACCGTGCGCGTGTTCACGGGCCTGGGCCTGGGCGTGCTGCTGGGCGCGGCCGTGCAAGGGCTGTACGGCGCCGGTTCGCCCATCATCGCGGGCACCAATGAATACATCGATATCGTCGGCAGCGGCTATGTGAAACTGCTGCAGATGATCATCATGCCGCTGATCATGGTTTCCATCATCTCCGCCATTCTGAAGCTCAAGGACGCCAGTTCGCTGGGCAAGATCAGCGCGCTGACCATCGGCACCCTGCTCATCACCACCACGGTCGCCGCCGCGATCGGCATCCTGATGGCCAAGCTGTTCGGCCTGACGGCTGTCGGCCTGACGTCAAGCGCCGCCGAAGTGGCGCGCGGCGTGCAGCTGCAAGGCTCGCTGGAAACGGCGAAAGCCCTGTCGCTGCCGAAACTGCTGGTCAGCTTCGTGCCGACCAACCCCTTCCTCGACATGACGGGCGCGCGCAAGACCTCGACCATCGCCGTGGTGGTGTTCTCCATCTTCATCGGCATTTCGGCCACCGGCATTGCCGCGAAAAAGCCGGAGATCTTCGCCGCGTTCGAAAGTTTCATGAAAGTGGCGCACGCCATCGTCATGCGCATGGTCACCCTGGTGCTGCGCCTGACGCCGTATGGCGTGTTCGCGCTGATGTTTGAAGTGGTGGCCTCGTCGAGCTACACGGACATCTTGAAACTGATCAACTTCGTCGTCGCCTCGTACAGCGCGCTGATATTGATGTTCCTGGTGCACCTGGCCATCATCGCCGGCGTCGGCCTGAACCCGCTGCGCTTCGTGAAGAAAGTCTTCCCCGTGCTGGCTTTCGCGTTTACCTCGCGCACCAGCGCCGGTTCGATCCCGATGAGCGTGCAGACGCAGACGCAGCGCCTGGGCACGCCGGAAGGCATCGCCAACTTCGCCGCCTCGTTCGGCTCGACCATCGGCCAGAATGGCTGCGCCGGCATCTATCCCGCCATGCTGGCCGTGATGATCGCCCCGACAGTCGGCGTCGACCCGTTCACCATCAGTTTCCTGTTGCCATTGCTGGCCATCATCACCATCGGTTCCGTCGGCGTGGCCGGCGTGGGCGGCGGCGCCACATTTGCCGCGCTGATCGTGCTGTCGGCGATGGACTTGCCCGTTGCGCTGGCCGGCTTGCTGATCTCCGTCGAACCGCTGATCGACATGGGCCGCACGGCCCTGAACGTCAGCGGCTCGATCACGGCCGGCACCGTCACCAGCCGGGTCATGGGACAGACCGACCTGGCCGTCTACAACAGCGACGACGCGCCCGACCTGGACGAAGCGGAACATACGGCTTAAGCCTTCCAGAAAATCCAGCGGCGCGCCGCGCCTTGCCGCTTTCGTCTATATTTATTAACAATAAATGCAGAGGAAGGCGCAAGGCGATGGAACAGAAATGGCCGCAGCAATTGTGGATCGTGCGTCACGGCCAGAGTGCCGGCAACGTGGCGCGCGATGCCGCCGAAGCGGAAAAACAGCTGCTCATCGCCATCGCCGAGCGCGATGTCGATGTCCCTCTCTCGGAACTGGGCGCGCGCCAGGCGCAAGCCCTGGGCGACTGGTTCGCCACCCTCCCCCCTGAACAACAACCGACCGTGGTGCTGTATTCGCCGTATGTGCGAGCACACCAGACGGCGCAGGCCGTGCTGGCACGCCTCGATGCGGACAGCCTGAATGCCGTGGTGGCCGACGAGCGCCTGCGCGAAAAGGAATTCGGCATCCTCGACCGCCTGACCGTGCACGGCATCGCCAGCAAATACCCGGAACTGCACGCGCAGCGCCAGCACGTGGGCAAATTTTATTTCCGCCCGCCCGGTGGCGAAAGCTGGTGCGACGTCATCCTGCGCCTGCGCAGCGTGCTCGACACCATCACGCGCGAATACCGGGGCGAGCGGGTGCTGATCGTCGGCCACCAGGTCATCGTCAACTGCTTGCGCTACCTGCTGGAACGCTGCGACGAGCAGGCCATCCTGGCCATCGACAAGGCGGCCGACGTGCCCAATTGCGGTGTCACTTCGTATGCCTTCAACCCTGCCCTGGGCAAGCATGGCAAGCTGCAGCTGGACCTGTGCAACTTTGTCGCGCCGCTGGAGGCATCGGGCACACCCGTCACGGCCCAGCCCGACATGCCGGCCGCGCCCAAGTCCTAACGTCTTCCTGCCAGGAGATCGAACATGCCCGCCACCGACATCACGCCCGCCCTGCTGCGCTCCTGGCCATTGCCCATGCCCGCCGCCGATGGCGACAAGGAAGTGCGCGGCCACTTGCTGATCGTTGCCGGCTCGGCGGAAATGCCGGGTGCCATCCTGCTGGCGGCCACGGCTGCCCTGCGCGCCGGTGCCGGCAAGCTGACCCTGGCGACGGGCACGTCGGTGGCACCGCAAGTGGCCATCGCCATGCCGGAAGCGCGCGTTATCGGCCTGGACGAAACGGCGCCGGGCGGCTTCCGGCACGAGGCGCGGCACCAGCTGGCGCCGCTGGCGGGCAAGGTCGATGCCGTGCTCGTCGGCCCAGGCATGTGCGATACGCCCGCCACTTGCGAACTGATGCGCCATTTATTGCCCCTGTTCGCCGGCAGCCGGCTGATCCTTGACGCCTGCGCCATGCAGGTCGTGCGCAAACCCCCGCATTTCCGCTTCGGGCAGCCGGTGCTGCTGACGCCGCACGCGGGCGAGCTGGCGCAACTGATGGGCATCCCGAAAGAGGCCGTGCTGGCCGACCCGCATGCCTGCGCCATGGAAGCGGCGCGGCGCTGGCACGCCATCGTCGCCCTGAAAGGCGCGCTCAGCGTGCTCGCCATGCCCGACGGCACCACCTGGACGCATGCGGGCGGCAATATCGGCCTGGCCATTTCCGGCTCCGGCGACACCCTGGCCGGCATCATCACGGGCCTGGCCGCGCGCGGCGCGCCGCTGGAGCAAGCGTGTGCCTGGGGCATCGCCCTGCATGCGCTGGCGGGTGAACAGCTGGCCTTGCGCTTCGGCATCCTCGGCTACCTGGCGCGCGAAATCCCGGCCGAGATTCCCGCCCTGCTGCGCCATCTGGCGGTGTAAAAACAACAGCATAAGCATATCCGGAAAGAATCGTTAGCGCCGGCGGGCGCCTCCCTTAAGCTCATGGCAACTGTTTCCAGACGAACACTAATCGAGCCCAAAGGACACCGCCGTGCAGCCGCGCCATTTCTCCCCGCCACCCCCGCCATCCCCCCTTCCCGCCACGCCCCTGCGCGCCATCGTGCTGGCCTGCGCCATGCTGGGCGCACCATCCGCCTGGGCACAGGAGGTACAAAACGCTTCCGCCGAAGCGGTCACGGCCACGGCCAGCATCGACCAGGTTACCGTCGTCGGTTCGCGCGCGCGCAACCGCACGGTGTTCGACAGCAGCGTGCCGATCGACCGCTTCGGCGCGCGCGAAGTGGACAACGCGCTGGCATCGGGCGACGTGGGCGCGGCCCTGCAGGCGCTGTCGCCGTCGATCAACTTCCCGCGCATCGAGTCGAGCGGCGCGTCGGACTCCGTGCGCGGCATCCAGCTGCGGGGCCTGGCGCCCGACCAAGTACTGGTGCTGATCAACGGCAAGCGGCGCCACACCAGCGCCGTGCTGGACACGGAAAGCAGCTTTGCCGGCACGGTGCCGGTGGACATCAACGCGATTCCGCCCAACGCCATCGACCATATTGAAATCCTGCGCGACGGCGCCGGCGCCCAGTACGGCAGCGATGCCGTGGCCGGCGTCATCAACATCGTGCTGAAAAAAGCCCGCACGGGCGGCACCGCGTCCGTCAGCTATGGCGCCAACCACACGCATTTCGACCCCACCGGTGAAACCCTGACGGATGGCCAGAGCGTCATCGTCAACGCCGATTACGGCGTGCCGCTGGGCGAGGCCGGCTACTTCCGCTTCGGCGCGGAAACGCGGCGGCGCTCGCCCACGGAGCGGGCCGGCCCCAGCGATGCGGGCTGGACGTCCTACAATTTCACGCCCGCCGACCAGGCCCTCGATGGCAAGGTGCTGTTCAAGTCGGGCGACTCGCGTCAGCGCAACAACTATCTGTTCTACAACACGCAGCTGACCCTGGCCAATGGCCTCGACCTGTATTCGTTCGCCACCCTCAACGAACGCAAGTCCGATGGCAGCGCCTACTTCCGCTACCCGGGCGACCCGTCGAACGTGCCGGCCCTGTATCCGAACGGCTACCGCCCCGTCACCAATGGCGACAAGCGCGACCTGAGCGTGGTGGCCGGCGTGCGCGGCAGCTTGGGCGAATGGAACTGGGACGCCAGCGCGCGCCACGGCAGCGACCGCTTTGACTATGGCGTGCGCCACTCCGTCAACGCCTCGCTGGGGGCGGCCAGCCCCACCAGTTTTCACCTGGCCGGCTTCGACTTCCGCCAGGACGCGCTGAACCTCGACGCCACGCGCAGCCTCGACATCGGCTTGCCCGCACCCTTGAGCCTGGCGCTGGGCGCGGAATGGATGCGCGAGAGCTACACCAGCTCGGCCGGCGACCCGGCTTCGTACGCGGCCGGCGGCAACACCGATGCGCCACCGGGCGCACAGGCCGGCCCCGGCTTGCGCCCGACGGATACGTATGACGGCAGCCGCCAGATCCGTTCCGTGTATGCGGACGTGGAGACCGACCTCACGCCGCGCCTGCTGCTGGGCGCCGCCGCCCGCTATTCGGACTACAGCGATTTCGGCAGCGCCAGCACGGGCAAGCTGTCGAGCCGCTACAAGGTGACGGACACCTTCCTGGTGCGCGGTTCGCTGTCGAACAGCTTTCGCGCGCCGGCCCTGGTGCAGACGGGTTTCCGTTTCGCCACCCTGAACTTCAATGCGGATGGCACGGCGCTGCAAACGGCGGCCCTGCTGCCGGCCAGCGACCCGCTGGCGCGCAGCTTCGGCGCGCAACAGCTGAAGCCGGAGAAGTCGACCAATGTATCGCTGGGCCTGGCCTGGAAACCGGCGCCCGCCACCAGCCTGACGGTGGACGCCTACGTGATCCGCATCCGCGACCGCATCACGCGATCGAGCGACTTGCAAAGCGACGCCGTCACCGCCTACCTGGCCGCGAATGGCCGCAGCGACATCCAGTCCGTGGCCTACCTGGCCAACCTGCTCGACACGCGCACAAAAGGCCTGGACGTGGTGCTGAACCATGACCTGGCGTTCGTGTCAGGCAAGCTGAACCTGAATGCGGCGCTGAACCTGAACAAGACCAGCCTGGACAAGGTACGCCAGAGTTCCACGGCGCTGGCCGCCATCGACCCGGACCTGACCCTGCTGACGGAGACGAGTTTATTCCGCATCAGGAACGCCTCGCCAAACAGCAAGCTGATCCTGGGTGCCGACTGGCAGGCGGCGGGCTGGGGCGTGCAGGCGCGCGCCACGCGCTTCGGCGAGTTGAAAGATTTTTCCTATGACAGCGATGCGCCCCTGATCGACGGCATCCCCGCGCAGCGCTTCGGCGCCGTCTGGTCGCTGGACCTGGAAGGCCAGCTCAAACTGGGCAGGCAGCTGACCCTGAGCGTGGGCGGCAACAACATTCTCGACCGCTATCCGCAGCGCGTGCGTGAAACCAACAACGCCACCTATGGCGGCGCCCTGCCCTACAATTTCATCAACCCCATCGGCGTGAACGGCGCGTATTTTTACGCCAAGCTCAGCTATACATTCTAAAAACGGAAAGAGCACATGATCATCAAACGCATTTCTCACCTCGTCGCCGGCGCCTGCCTGAGCGCACTCATGCTGTCCACCGCGCAAGCCGCGTCCCCGCTGGTGCTGATGACGGACTTCGGCACGGCCGACGGTGCCGTCTCCGCCATGCATGGCGTGGCGTATGGCGTCGATCCCCAGCTCACCATCTCGGATCTGACGCACCAGATTCCCGACTACGATATCTGGCTGGGCGCCTACCGTTTGTACCAGACGGCCAACTACTGGCCGCAAGGCACGGTATTTGTTTCCGTCATCGATCCGGGCGTGGGCACGAACCGCAAGTCGGTGGTGCTGAAAACCAAGGGCGGACGCTACTTCGTCGGGCCCGACAATGGCCTGTTCACCCTGATCGCCGAACGCGATGGCGTGGCCGAGCTGCGTGAAATCGATGAAAAGGTCAACCGCCTGGCCGGCTCCGCCGAGTCGTACACCTTCCATGGCCGCGACGTCTACGCGTATGTGGGTGCGCGCCTGGCCTCGGGCGCCATCAGCTATGAACAGGTGGGACCGCAACTGCCGAGCGAATCGGTGGTCAGGATCGCATATCAAAAGCCTGTGCGCGACGGCAATACCATCCGCGGCATCGTGCCCGTGCTGGACGTCAAGTATGGCAATGTGTGGACGAACATCCCGAAATCCCTGCTCGACGAATTGCAGGTAAAACTGCACGATCCGCTGCAAGTACGCATCCTGCACAAAGGCAAGCAGGTAGCCAAGGTCACGGCGCCGTTCGAGCACACGTTTGGCGGCGTCGCCAAGGGCAAGCCCCTGGTCTACCTGAACAGCCTGCTCGACGTGGCCGTGGCCATCAGCCAGGGCGACTTTGCCGCCAAGCACCACATCGAATCGGGTGTGGATTGGGAAGTGGAAGTAAGCAAGGCCCCGGCCGCCAAGTAAGCCGTTTAGACGCGGCCAGGACGTTCTGTCCTGGCCCATCCGCCGATTTCCGCTACAGGTTTGCGCTACGTCAAACCAAACGCTCGCCATACCGCGCCAGTGCCGCTCATTTGTAACTGCGGTGAACCTGTGCCCGTCCACCTACTCTAAATTTTGCAAACGATGCCAGCCTTGTTCCAGATGCACTATCTGGCGAGGCATGCTTTTCCACGACAGCATTCCACTGAAAAGGAACAATCATGACGGCTCCACTCCTGACCACCAGCAAGCTCGTTCTCGGTAGCGCCCTCGTCTGTGCGCTGCTGGGCGGATGCAACAAACGTAACGACACCGACACGGGCACCGGTGCCACCACCTCGCCGAACACGACGAACCCGGCAACCGCGCCCGGCACCAGCGGGACCAGCGGCACATCGGGCACCACGACGCCCGATACCACCACACCAGGCACGACGCCGGGCATGACGCCGGGCACCACCAACCCCGATGGCACGACGACGCCGCCAACCACGCCACCGAACGGCACCACGCCGGGCACGGGCACCGGCACGGGCACAGGAACCGGCACGGGCACGGGGAGGGACGGGAACGGGGATGGGAGGTACCGGAACAGGCACGGGAACGACCACGCCGCCACGCACCAGCTAGCATTGCGCCCCAGCCAGCCGCGTGGACAAAAAAAAGAGCCTTCCGAGGAAGGCTCTTGAAATACCACGGCGCAGCATCAGCTGCGCCTTGGCCCGGTATTATTTTTGCAGGCTGACCGATTTCGGCGTGCGGCGTCCCATCAGGAACAGCACGCCTTTCTTCAGCATGCGGTAGACGAAGCGCAGCATCAGCAAGGTCAGCACGCACTCGACGAAGGTCAGGATCATGGCCAGGGCCACTGGCATGCGCGCTGCACGGCGGTGGAACTTGGCCACGGCGCCATCGCGGGCGATTTCGATACTGTCATAGAAGGTCGGCACGACCAGCAGGGTCAGAATCGTCGAAGTGATGGTGCCGCCGATGATGGCGATCGCCAGCGGACGGTAGAACTCGCCGCCCTCGCCCAGCCCCAGCGCCACGGGGAACATGCCGGCGATCAGCGCAAACGTCGTCATCAGGATAGGGCGCAAGCGCATGCGGCCCGCATACATCAGCGCGTCTTCGCGGCCATGGCCTTCTTCCTCGCGCTTGCGCGCCGCGTCCAGCAGCAGAATGGCATTCTTGGCCACCAGCCCCATCAGCATGATGATGCCGATAAAACTCATCAGGTTGAGGGTGTTATTCGTGATCACCAGCGCCACCACCACGCCAATCAAACTCAGCGGCAAGGACATCATCACGGCCACGGGTGCCGTGAACGAACCAAACTGCATCACCAGGATCAAATACATCAGGCCGATACCCATCACCAACGCGATCAGCATTTCCGTGAACAGCTCTTGCTGGTCCTGGCCGGCACCGCCCAGGGCCAGGCCGTAGCCGGGCGGGAAATCGATCGACTTGGCCAGCTTCATGGCATCCGTGGTCACTTCGCCATTCGAGCGGCCCTGCGCATTGGCCGACACGGTAATCGTGCGCTTGCCATTCTTGTGCTCGATACCGGACGGACCTTTGCCCATGGTAATGGTGGCGATCTGGTCGAGCGGCACCATTTGCGACGTGCCCGTCACGCTGATCGGCAGGCGTTCGATATTCTCCGACGCTACGCGGTCATCGGGATGCAGGCGCACGGCCACGTCGCGCGTCTCGCCCGTCGGATCGACCCAGTCGCCCACCTCCACGCCGGCAAACGCCACGCGCAGGGATTGCGCCGCATCATTGACGGAAATACCCATCGAATTGGCCAGACCACGGTTGAGCTCAATCTGCAGCTCGTTCTTCGGATCCTGCTCCGACAGGCCCACGTCGACGGCGCCGGGGATCAAACGCATCTTGTCCATGTAGGCATTCGTGATCTCCATCAGCTTGCGCGAATCGGGACCCGTGAATTCCACCTGGATCGGTTTTTGCGAACCATTGCTCAAGTCATCCTGCACCACGTATTCGGCGCCCACCAGGCGCGACATCTTCTCGCGCAGCTCGACCGCAATTTCCTTGGCCGAACGGCTGCGCGTGTTGCGCTTGCCGATATCGACATACACGCGCCCGCCATTGGCGTTGACGGAGCTGTTGGTATCCTTGGTCTCAGGCAAGGTGCGCGCCAGCACGGCCGCCGCTTCCAGTTTCAGGCGCGAATACTCGATGCTGCTCGACGATGGCGTGCGCACATTGATCATCAGATTGCCCGAATCGGAGGCTGGCAGGAAACTCGTGCCGCCGTGCGTCGCATGCAGGGCGATGGCACCCACCAGGCTGCCGAAGGCGATCACGGCCATCCAGCGGCGGTGATGCAAGGCCCAGGCGATGACGTTGCCGTAGCGGTCGGCCTGGTGGTCGAACCAGTGATTGAATTTTTCCAACATGCGGCCGATGCCTTTTTTCGGCGCCGCGTGTTCCTCGACGGGGTCGCCCCAGAAGGCCGACAGCATGGGGTCGAGCGTAAACGAGATACCCAGGCTGACCAGCACCGAGCACGTCACCGTCAGGGCGAACGGACGGAACCATTCGCCGGAAATGCCCGGCATGAAGGCCACGGGAATGAAGACGGCGATGATGGAAAACGTCGTCGCCGCCACGGCCATGCCGATCTCGGCCGTGCCTTCCAGTGCCGCCGTGCGGCGGTCCTTGCCCATCTGCATGTGGCGCACGATGTTTTCCCGCACCACGATGGCATCATCGATCAGCACGCCGATGGCCAACGACAAGCCCAGCAAGGTCATGAAGTTCAGGGTAAAGCCGCACAGCCACACGGCAATAAAGGCGGCGATGACGGAGGTCGGCAGGCTCAGCGCCGTGATCAGGGTCGAGCGCCACGAGTTCAGGAACGCATACACGACAAAGATGGTCAGCACGGCGCCCAGCACCAGCGATTCGATCACATTGTTCAGGCTATGCTGGGCATTCTCGCCGCCGTCGCGCGTCACTTGCAGCACGGTGCCTTTCGGCAAGGTCTTGTTGATTTCCGCGACCATGTCGCGAATCTTGTTGGCCACGCTGACGGTGGAGGCGTCCCGCACGCGGGTGATCGAAATGCCCACGTTGGGTTTGCCGCTGCGCACGCTCAGGCTGTTGATCTCGGCAAAGCCGTCCTGAATGGTCGCCACTTGCGCCAGGCGCACGATTTCCTCGCCACGCCGCTTGATCACCACTTGCTCGAAGTCGGACGGCGACTCGATGCGGCCCACCAGGCGGATGCTTTTCTCGTCCAGAATGCCGCGCACCTTGCCCACCGGCGCATTGGTGTTCTGGTTGCGCAAGGCGGTGACGACGTCGCTGACGGACACATTGTATTCACGCAGCTTTTCCGCGCGCAGCAGCACCGACAATTCGCGTTTCAGCGAACCGCCTACATTCACCAGCGCCACGCCATCGACGGCGCGGAAACGGTCCGACAGCACGTCTTCGGCCAGGCGCGAGATTTCCGCGTGGCTTTGCGCGCTCGACGACAGGGCCAGCTGCATGATCGGTTCGGCCGACGGGTCGATGCGCTGCAATATCGGCTCGCGCATTTCCGTCGGCAGCTTGTAGCGCACGGCGGCAATGGCGTTGCGGATATCGTCGGACGCTTCAATCAGGTTCGTCTTGAACGAGAACTGAATGAAGATGCTGGCCGAGCCTTCATTGGCGCTGCTATTGACTTCGGTCACGCCGGAAATGCTTTGCAGCGACTTTTCCAGGCGGTTGACCACTTCGCGCTCGACCGTATCGGGCGATGCGCCAGGGTAAGGAATGCTGACGACGATGAACGGCACTTCGACGTCCGGATTCTGGTTGACGCGCAGTTTCTTGAGCGCCAGCAAGCCGACGCACATCATCGCCAGGATCAGGACGATGGTGGCGGTGGGCCGCTTGATACTGAAATCGGAGAGGAACATGGCTTAGTTTCCTTTCCCGGCAACGGCCGTGCTGCTGCTGGCCACGGCGGCGGCCGGCGTGGCCTTGCTGGCCGTCAACTCCACTTTCTGCCCATCCTTGAAGGTCGAACCGGGCGTGCGCAGCACCGTGTCGCCACTGGCCAGGCCGCTTTGCACTTCCCACTGTCCCGTGCGCACGTCGCGCGCGCCGATGCGCAAGACGGCCTTCTGCAGGGCCTTGTCCTTGATCTTCCACGTGTAGGTCTGGTCGCCCGCCTTGACCAGGGCGGAATCCGGAATCATCAGCGCGCTGACGGTAGCCGCTTCGATGCGCCCTTCCGCATACAGGCCGGCCACGCGCGGCTGTTCCCTGTCATTGAAATCAACCAGCACGGCCACCTGGCGCGTGACGGCGTTGGCGGCAGGATCGACACGGCGCACCTTGCCCGCGAAATCCTGTCCTGGATAACCGTTAATGCGGAACAACACCGGCTGGCCCACCTTGACGACGCCGATCTTGTCGGCCGACACCAGGCCTTCCAGGCGCATGCTGGTGGGATCGATGACGCGGATCAATTCCTTGCCGATTTGCGCCGTGTCGCCATTCGACACCTTGCGCTCGCTCACGATGCCGTCGAACGGCGCGCGCACAAGCGTGCGCTGCAGCTGCTGGCGGGCCTGGGCGGCGCGGCTCTTGGCGGCCGACAAATCGCTTTGCGCATTGTTGCGGCGGATTTCCGCGTCTTCCAGCGCCTGCGTCGAGGTCATGCCCGAGGCGCGCAGGGTTTTCATGCGCTGGAACATGCGTTCGGACTGTTCCAGCACCTGGCTCGAGGCGCGGCTGGCTTCCTCGGCCGAATTGAGGCTGTCGCGGATGGACGTCTCGTCCAGGCGCACCAGCACATCGCCGCGTTTCACGGCTTCGCCATTTTCCTTCAGCACCTGGATGACCACGGCCGAGACTTCGGCGCGCAGGTCGGCATTGCGCTCAGGCTGCACGGAACCGGTGATCACGGGCCCCGACGCCAGCGCATTGCTCTGGATGGTCAGCACATCTTCCGGCGACACCAGCAAATTGACGCTGGCGCTGGCTTGTTCCTTGGCGTCCTTGCCAGTGCCTTTGCCAGGATCCTTGGACTCTTTGCCACAGGCGGCCAAGGCAGAAGCGATTGCCAGAACGAACAGGGTTTTGCGCAACATGGGTATTTCTCCGGATAGATTGAACCGCCACCAGCCGGACGGCCCGGATAGGGCTGGCAGGCGACAGACAGGCATTTATTTTTATTAAAACCACAAGCGCCAAAGTATCCATGAGCGCATCCGGGCATGTCAATCGGCGGCTTCCTGTAATGCTTTATTGAATGGATGAAACGTAGTTTTTACGCCCTGAAACGCAAAACCCCGCCTTCAGGCGGGGTTTGTTCGCTACCGGCGGCCATCGCGGGCCGCGCAAAAAATGTTATTTAGCAAAGACAGCGTTGATCAGGAAACCGATCGCCACGCCCGTGCACAGGCCGCCGGTGATTTCCACCAGGGTATGGCCCATGCGCTCGCGCAAGGTCTTGTGCGCGGCGCTGGCCGTTTCCCCCGCCAGGCGGTTGATGGCTGCCGCCTGCTTGCCCACGTGCTGGCGCAGGCTGTTGGCATCGATGATGACGATGAACGCCAAGGTGACGGCCACGCCGAAGGCGGGATGGGCGATGCCTTCGCGCAAGG
Organism: Janthinobacterium sp. AD80; assembly: GCF_002878455.1. GTDB lineage: Bacteria > Pseudomonadota > Gammaproteobacteria > Burkholderiales > Burkholderiaceae_D > Janthinobacterium. The sequence continues at coordinate 16,758 of NZ_NRDQ01000068.1, read as the reverse complement.
CGATCAGGGTCGCCATGCTGGACACGACGGCACTATGGTTGCTGGGAAAGCCGCCATTGCCCACCAGGCCGAACGCCCATTGGCGCGTGCGGGCGCTGTTGATCAGGAATTTGACCGGTCCGACCAGGATCCAGGTAATCAGGGGCGTGACGAGGTAAGCGATATCCACGGGGTTATTCCTTCTTATATGTCTATAAAGTATGTCAGGGGCTGCGGCAGCAAGGCAGCGCGCCGCAATTATCGCAGATCAACCGCGGCAGCAGAACTATGCTTTATCCGCCTACAAAACGCCGGCCATGGCGGCAACTAATATAAAATCATGGCATATACAACAATTGACGTATATCAACACTGGGTGCGGCGCGCAGCGCGGCACTGATAATAAACGTCTTTCCACACTTGCAACGGGGGCCCCATGCGGCATTTCAGAATCTCTTTTTTAGTTACCTTTATTTTGATGGCGGTATCCGGCTGGTGGGGTTACAGCCATGGCGGCGTGCCGGGCATGATCCAGGCCCTGTGGATCACGGGCGTGCTGGGCATCATGGAAGTCTCGCTGTCGTTCGACAATGCCGTCGTCAACGCTTCGGTCTTGCGCCACTGGAATGAATTCTGGCAAAAACTGTTCTTGACGGTGGGTATCCTCGTCGCCGTCTTCGGCATGCGCCTGCTGTTTCCGCTGGTCATCGTCTCCGTTGCCACTGGCCTGGGTCTGGTCGACGTGTGGACCATGGCCACCACTACGCCGGACGTGTATGCCAAGCACCTGACGGACAACCACGCGCAAGTGGCGGCCTTCGGCGGCGCCTTTTTGCTGCTGGTGTTCCTGAACTTCCTGTTTGACGACGAGAAGGAATTGCACTGGCTGGGCTGGGCCGAGGAAAAGGTCAACGCGCTGGGTACGGAAAGCCTGGCCGTGCTCATCACCATGGGCGCCGTGGCCGCCTGCGTGGCCATGGGTCCCGTCGATGAAAAATACAGCGTGCTGGCATCGGGCATCGTCGGCATCGCCGTCTATATCGGCGTGAACTGGATCAGCGGCTTGCTGGAAGAAGGCGAACCGGACCTGCAGGACGATGAAGAAGAAGGCGCGGCGCCGGCGAAGAACGGCAACGGCGAACTGGTGAAAACGGTGGCGCGCGGCAGCATCGGCGGCTTCCTGTACCTGGAAGTGCTGGATGCCTCGTTCAGCTTTGACGGCGTGATCGGCGCTTTTGCCATCACCAATGACGTCGTCATCATCATGCTGGGCCTGGCCATCGGCGCCATGTTCGTGCGTTCGATGACGGTATTCCTGGTGCACAAGGGCACCCTGGACGAATTCGTCTATCTGGAACATGGCGCCCATTATGCAATCGGCATCCTGGCCTTGATCATGCTGGCGTCCGTCAAGTACCATATTCCGGAATGGTTCACGGGCCTGTCTGGCGTGGCCTTCATTCTGGTTTCGCTGTGGTCGTCGCTGCGTTATCGCAAACGGCACGCGGCACAAGCTTGAAATCGGGGGTTTCGCCCCCAGTTGCAAGAGTAATGGCACGAGCGCTTGCGCTCATCCCATGCAGGCATGACAACCGGCCAGCCAGGCACAACACGCCACCGGCCGGTTATTTAAGCTAAATTACTAAAAGGAGTACCACATGGCAATCAGTTTGCAAAAAGGCGGCAACGTCAACCTGAGCAAGGAAGCACCGAACCTGAAGAAGATCATCGTCGGCCTCGGCTGGGATCCTCGTTCGACCGACGGCGCCACCTTCGACCTTGACGGCAGCGCTTTCCTCCTGAAGAGCGACGGCAAAGTCCGTGGCGACTCCGACTTCATCTTCTACAACAACCTGAAGTCGACCGACGGTTCCGTCGTCCACACGGGCGACAACACCACCGGCGAAGGCGAAGGCGACGATGAGCGCATCGAAATCGACCTGTCGCGCGTACCGGCCGACATCGACCGCATCAGCATCACCGTCACCATTCACGACGCCGACGCGCGCCGCCAGAACTTCGGCATGGTTTCCAAAGCCTTCATCCGCTGCCTGAACGCGGAAGGCGAAAAAGAAATCGCCCGCTACGACCTGTCCGAAGACAGCTCGACCGAAACGGCGATGATCTTTGGCGAGATCTACCGCTACAACGGCGAATGGAAATTCAAGGCCATCGGCCAGGGCTTCAACGGCGGCCTGGGCCCATTGGCTCGCTCGTTCGGTGTGAATGCCTAAACGTTTTATGCGCTAAACATAGCCGCCTGGACGTATTCAGGCGGCTTTTTTTTGGAGATTTATCATGCCAGTATTTAGTGTCACCGGCGACGTCGATCCTTTCCTCCACGTCAGCATGAAGCAGGGCGAAACCATCTATTGCGAATCCGACGCGATGGTGATGATGGAAACGGCGCTGGATTTGAAGGGCAAGATGACGGGTGGCCTGGGCAGCGCCATCATGCGCCGTTTCGCCAATGGCGAATCGTTCTTCCAGCAGCACATCGAAGCGGTGCGCGGCAGCGGCGACTGCCTGCTCTCGCCCACCCTGCCGGGCGCCATCGAAGTGGTCGACGTGGGCGCGCGCCAGTACCTGCTCAATGACGGCGCCTTTGTCGCCGCCACCTCGGGCACGGAAATGAAGGTGCGCACGCAAAGCATCGGCAACGCCCTGTTCGCGCAGTCGGGCGGCTTCTTCGTCATGGAGACGGCCGGCACCGGGCAAGTGGTGGTGTCGGGCTTCGGCTCCATGTTCCAGCTCGACGTCGAGCCGGGCAAGGATGTCGTGATCGACAATTCCCATGTGGTGTGCTGGGACAATAGCCTGAAATACGAAATTTCCGTGACCACGGGCGGCGGCGCCAGCGGCGGCGGCATCGGCGGATTCCTCGGCAATATCGTCAACAGCGTCACCAGCGGCGAAGGTATCGTGCTGCGCTTTTCCGGCTCCGGCAAGGTATTTATCTGCTCGCGCAACCGCGATGCGTTCTTAAAATGGACAGCCAGCGGCAAAGCTAGTTAGAGGCACCTGACCAAACCTACTGCGCCTCGGCATAGGCGGCCTGCGATGCTCACCGGCTCGGCGCCCCCGTACTTTAGTACGGTTGCGCTTCTCGGCCACCTCTTCCTTCCGCTCGCTACGGTTTTGTCAGGCGCTGTTAGTTTGCTGCTCAACGTTGTTGTTCAAAAAAATCTAAGGCCAGGTTAAGCCTGGCCGTTTAGAATTCACGCGCGCGCACCTGCGCGCGGCTTCCCCTATTTCCACCCGGTCCCCGTACATGCAAAGAGTCTGGTTCAACAAAACATTTTCCTCCGTCGGCACGGCCATGCGCCTGATCCGCGAGGCCGATAGCGCAGCCACCGGCGGCAAGCCGCGCTACCACATCGTGTGCAGCAACACGAACGCCCATGCGGCGGCCTTTTTGTCGGCCCACGAATACGCGGTCGAACCGTCGGGCCTGACGGGCCACAACTATGTGGAGTGGTGCCTGGAGTTTTGCCGCGACCGCAATATCACCATTTTCTGGCCCGGCAAGGAAGCGGGCCTGGTCGGCAGCGCCAGCGCGCGCTTCGCCGCCATCGGCACGCGCGTGCTCAGCGTGGCCAGCGAAGACACCCTGGCCCTGATGCACGACAAGGCGCGTTTCTGCGACGGCCTCGACCTGCCCATGGCGCGTCCGGCCGACTACCGCGCCGTGACCAGCATCGAGGAATACGATGCCGCCTACGCCGAACTGCGCCCGCGCTACCCCAAGCTGTGCATCAAGCCGTCCGAGTCCGTGTATGCGCTGGGCTTTGCCATTCTCGATGAGGAGCGCACCAGCGCCCAGCTGCTGCTGGCCGGCGCCGCCTACCAGATCAATGCGCAGGAGCTGCGCAGCGGCCTGGCGCAGATGGGTACATTCAAGACCCTGCTGCTGATGGAATACCTCGATGGCCACGAATACAGCGCCGACTGCGTCGCGGACCAGGGCAAGCTCATTTGCGCCGTGCCGCGCAAGAAGCTGCATGGCGGCGGCAGCGGCCAGCTGATCGAGCTGCGCGATGACTTGCTGGCCGCCTGCGACAAGCTGGCGCGCGACTACCGCCTGAACGGCGTGTTCAATATCCAGTTCCGCGAAGGCGCGAACGGCCTGGCGCTGCTGGAGATCAACCCGCGCATGTCGGGCGGCATCGGCATGGCCTGCGCGGCCGGCCCGAACCTGCCCTACCTGGCGCTGGCCGGCTTCGACCAGGGCTACGACAAGCTCACCGTGCCCGCCATCCGCGATGGCATGCGCGTGGCGGAAGCCGCCTACGCCGTGGAGCTGCCATGAACATCGTCAAGCAGCAGATGCCCACGGGCGAACTGACCTTGAAGGTGGACGAGGCGCGCTTTCCGCTGGACTGGCTGATCGGCTTTGCCGCGCGCGCCAACGCCAAGCGCGGCTTCCTGTTCCTGTCCAAGGTGCTGGGCAAGCACTGGCCCGTCACGCCGCGCGCCATGCAAACCATCCACGACGACCTGGCCGCGCAGATTCCTCCCAGCCTGCCAGGCCCCGTGGTCTTCATCGCCATGGCGGAAACGGCCGTTGGCCTGGGCCAGGGCGTGTTCGAAGCCTGGCTGCGCGCCAACCCGAACGGAAAAGCGCTGTTCCTGCACAGCTCGCGCTACCGCGTGGGCAGCGTGCCCTTCTTCGAATTCGAGGAATCGCACAGCCACGCGCCGCGCCAGTTCCTGCATTTGTCGGACGCGGCCAGCGCGCTGTTTTCCACGGCCCGCAGCCTGGTGCTGATCGACGATGAAGCATCGACCGGCAACACCTTCGCCAACCTGGTGCAAGTGTGCCGCGCGCGCTATCCGCAGCTGGAAAAACTGCACCTGGGCGTGATCACCAATTTCATGGGCCAGGCCGCCAACGCGGGCCTGAGCCAGCGTTTCGGCCTGCCCACCAGCATCGGCGCGTCCCTTTCCGGCCAATACGCCTTCCAGGCCGGCGCTGCGCCGGCGCCGGTGGCGGCCAGCGCGCAGCGCTTCGAGGCGAACGAAGAACGCGGCGCCAGCCCGGCCTTCGGGCGCATCGGCGTGGGCCGCGCCTTGACCCCGCCGCAAGGCCTGGCGGTGCAACTGGCACAGGAAATCGGCGCCGGCGACTCCGTGCTGGTGCTGGGCACGGGCGAATTCATGCACCCGTCCTTCCTGCTGGCGCGCGAGCTGGAAAGCCTGGGCAAGAACGTCGTGGTGCAGTCGACCACGCGCTCGCCGATCCTGTCATGGGGTTCCGTTGGCCATATCGTCTCCTGCGACGACAATTACGGCGAAGGCATCGCCAATTACCTGTACAACGTGGCGCCTGGCCAGTACCAGCACGTTTTCATCTGCCATGAAACCCCGGCCAGCCCGGCCCTCATGCAACTCGCCGGCCAGTTGAATGGCCGCCTGTTCCACTTTCAGTCAGAGACCAAAATTGAAGAAATTCCTGTTTGTTGACCTGGACGACACACTGTTCCAGACCCCGAAAAAATGCCCTGGCGAGACCGACCTGCAAGCGGCCGCCTACCTGAAAAATGGCGACGCCTGTTCGTTTACAACGGCGCGCCAGCGCGCCTTCTTTGAGTTCGCGCAAAGCGGCATGACCCTGATTCCCGCCACGGCGCGAAATGGCGACGCTTTCCGCCGCGTCGACCTGCCGTTTACCAGCTACAGCGTGCTCGATTACGGCGGCATCGTGCTGCAGCCGGGCGGCGCGCTCGACGCGGGCTGGCTGGCCCTGATGCAGGACGACATGCAGACGGCCCTGCCCGGCCTGCGGGACGCCATGCGCATCATCGACGATTTCCAGGCCAAGGCCGGCATGCCCTCGCGCGCGCGCCTGATCGAAGACTACAACACGCCGTTCTACATCGTCGTCAAGGACCATGAAGCGCGCGGCGAGCGCCTGGCCGACATCGAGGAGCAGGTGCTGCAGCAGTGGATCGATGGTGAAGGTTCCGACTACTTCATCCACCGCAACGGCAACAACCTGGCCGTGCTGCCCAAGACCCTGAACAAGGCGCGCGCCGTGGCCTACCTGCGCGCGGAACTGGAAGCCGAACATGGCCCCATCCTGAGCTTCGGCATGGGCGACAGCCGCTCGGACGCGCGCTTCATGGCCGCCTGCGACTACGCCATCATCCCCAACGGCACCCAGCTGGCGGCACTTACCGTGGCGGCGCTATGAATGCAGTGACAACGCATTTCAGCGGCAGCTACCGCCAGGAAGACGTGGAATTCCTGCTCACGCCCATGGCGCTCGAACCCATCCTCGACCTGGCCGAAAAAGAGCGCTTGATCCAGTCGGGCCAGCGCCACTACAGCGAAATGCTGTCGCCGGAATCCCTGCCCTCGCCGGCCTACCTGGCGCTGTTCCAGAGCGCGTTCGCGGCCAACCGCCTGCAGATGGCGCGCGACTGCCTGCGCCTGGCGGCCCTGATCGCGGCGCGCCGCAGCGGCGCCATCACACTGGTCTCGCTGGCGCGCGCCGGCACGCCCGTGGGCGTCATCCTGGGGCACTTGCTGCGCCAGGTTTTCCAGCGCGAGTGCAGCCATTATTCCGTTTCCATCATCCGTGACCGCGGCATCGACACGAACGCCCTGCAGCACATCCTGGCGCAGGGCCACGCGGCCGACTCCATCGTCTTCGTCGACGGCTGGACGGGCAAGGGCGTGATCTCGCGCGAGCTGCGCCAGACCGTCAGCGACTTCAACGCCGCCCATGCCACGGCGATCGACGGCGGCCTGTTCGTGCTGTCCGACCTGGCCGGCACGGCCGCCTGCGCCGCCTCGTCGGGCGACTACCTGATCCCGTCGAGCATTTTGAACGCCACCGTCTCGGGTCTGGTCAGCCGCTCCGTGCTGAATGACGCCATCGGGCCGGACGACTTCCATGGCTGCGTCTACTACGCGCAGTTCGAGCAGCACGACCAGTCGCGCGATTTTGCCGACGGGCTGGTGGCCGACGCCATGGCGATCGCCGCCAGCAGCGGCATCCCGCTGGCCGAGGCGACCGATGCGCCAGCCATGGCGGCCCGCTCGCAAGCCTACATGGCCGCGGCGCAGCAGGCATACGGCATCAGCGACATCAATCTGATCAAGCCAGGCATCGGCGAAGCGACGCGCGTGCTGCTGCGCCGCGTGCCCGAGCGCCTGATCGTGCGCGACACGAATGCACCGGACGTGGCACATTTGCTGCTTCTGGCGCAGGAAAAAGCCATACCCGTCACAGTAGAACCGGCGCTGCCTTACCAGGCGGTCGCCCTCATCAGGAGCGCAGTCGATGGATAACAACTCCCTACATCCACAAAATGAACACAAGGCGGCGCTGGGCGCTTCCATGTACGTGCCGACCACGCACAAGGATTTGCTGGCGATTGCCAATGGCGACAAATTCAGCCATCTGCGTTCCGTCATTCTGTGCACCGAAGACGCCATCGCCGAGCGCGATCTCAGCTACGCGCTGTTCAACCTGTCGCTGGCGCTGCAAAACATGTGCGACGTATCGGACACCTTGCGCTTTGTACGCGTGCGCAATCTCGACGTGCTGGCGCGCGTGCTGGCCATGCCGGGCGCCGACAAATTGAGCGGCTTCGTGCTGCCGAAATCCACGCGCAGCAATTTCAGCGCGTATTTCGAATTGGTACGCCACACGCACCACTTGCTGATGCCGACCCTGGAAACGGCGGAAGTGTTCGACGACGAGGAAATGAAGCAGTTCCGCATCGTGCTGTCCGCGCCGGAAGTGCGGCGCCGCATCCTGGCCCTGCGCATCGGCGGCAACGATCTGCTGGCCCTGCTGGGCCTGCGCCGTCCCACCAGCGGCACCATCTACCAGACGCCGCTGGGCCAGGTCATCGGCCGCCTCGTGACGATCTTCAAGCCGCACGGCTTCCAGCTGACGGCGCCCGTCTTTGAGCACCTGTCGCAAGGCAGCTGGCTCGATGCGGAAGTGGCGCAGGACATGGCGCACGGCATGATCGCCAAGACGGCCATTCACCCCGACCAGGTGCCGCAGATCGAGCGCCACTACCAGGTGGCGCAGTCGGACATCGAACTGGCGCTGCGCATCATCGACCCGGACAGCCCGGCCGTGTTCCGCATGCAGGAATCGATGTGCGAAGTGGCGACCCACAGCAGCTGGGCGCTGCGCATCATCGAGCAGGCACGCCTGTTCGGCATCCGCCATGCGGCCGACGGGGCCGGCGTGGCGGTCCAACTGCATCACGCACCGAATCACTCACTGACTCAACTCTCCAGCGACGAAGGGACTGCACGACCATGACCAATTTCACACGCGGACAAAAAGGCAAACTGGCGGACCTGGGCTTGAACGGTCCCTTTGGCGTCACTCTCGATATCGTTTCCGGCTCGATGGAAGTCGATGTCAGCTGCTTCGGCGTCGATGCGGCGGGCAAGCTGTCGGACGACCGCTACATGGTCTTCTACAACCAGAAAAGCGCGCCGGACAACGCCGTCACGCTGGAACTGAACGGCCCCCGTTCCACCTTCCAGGTAGACCTGGCGCGCCTGCCCGCCTCGATCGACAGGCTGGTCTTCACGGCGGCGACGGAACAGGGCAGCATGCGCGCGCTGGGCAACTCCAGCATGGCGCTGGGCCAGGCGGCCACGTTCGCCTTCACGGGCAATGACTTCCAGGACGAGAAAGCCGTCATCATCGGCGAACTGTATCGCCGCGACGGCAGCTGGCGCTTCGGCGCCGTGGGCCAGGGTTTCGCCGGCGGCCTGGCGGCGCTGCTGAAGCACTTTGGCGGCAGCGAGGCGGGGGCATCCTCCCCAGCGCCAGCACCGGCACCCGTGCCGACGCCAGCGGCGGCGCCGCCGGCGAATAAAATTTCGCTGTCAAAAATCCGCCTGGAAAAGCGCGGCGACAAGATCTCGCTCGACAAGCGCGACAGCGGCGGCTACGGCCGCATCAAGGTCAACCTGAACTGGAACCAGAACGCCTCGCAAGGCCAGGCGCCCGCCTCGAAGCTGGACACGGGCTTTCTTGGCAAGCTGTTCAACAAGCCGGCCGGCCGCTCGGGCGGCATCGACCTCGATATCGGCTGCCTGTTCGAAATGAGCAATGGCAGCAAAAGTGCCGTACAGGCGCTGGGCAACAGCTGGGGCGCGTATGACCGCCCGCCGTACATCCACCTGGAAGGCGACGACCGCACGGGCAGCATCAGCAGCGGTGAAAACATCTTCATCAACGGCACCCATTTCGACCAGATCAAGCGCGTGCTCGTCTACGCCTTCATCTACGAAGGCGTGCCGAACTGGGCCGCCACGGATGGCGTCGTGACGATCGAGATTCCCGGCCAGCCAACGGTGGAAGTGCGCCTCGACAGCGACAGCCAGCACGCCATGTGCGCCATCGCCATGCTGGAAAACCACGGCGGCAACCTGCAGGTGACAAAATTGGTGGAATACTTCGGCGGCCAAGGTAAAATCACGGCGCATCAGGCCATGGACGAGCGATACAGCTTTGGCCTGAACTGGAAAGCCGGACGGAAAGACTGAGTGTACGTGCACCACTAGCGGAAAACCCGGGAGCAGTCCCGACGGAACTCGGCGTCCCCGTCTGACCCCGGGTTTTCTTCAATTTAACGATAAAAGTCAACATGACCCCTACGACCAAAAAAGTCACCTTCGCCTTCGTCATCTTCCTCGTGGCCGGCTTCCTGCTGCTGTCCGCCTATACGTGGATGGCCCTCAGCTTCTCGTACTCGGAAGGCGAACGGGCGGGCTACCTGCAAAAGTTCTCCAAGCGGGGCTGGATTTGCAAGACCTGGGAAGGTGAACTGCTGCTGACGGCGCTGCCGGGCACCATCCCGGAAAAATTCCAGTTCAGCGTGCGCGACGAGGAAGTGGCGAAGCAGCTGACGGCCGCGGCCGGCAAGCGCATCCTCGTCACTTACAGCCAGCACAAGGGCGTGCCGACGCAATGCTTCGGCGAGACGGAATACTATGCCGACAAGGTCGTGTTGAGCCAGTAACAGCGCCGTTCCCGCAGTCCGGCGCCGGCTTGCCTTTCCCGGCCGGCGCCCTCCCTGCCCGCACTATCCCGCCATGCCATGCAGTTTTCGCAAGAATAAATTCCCGGCAAGACGTTTTTTGCGCATTTGTTGTACATTTGTTGCGCATTTGTTGCGCGCCTCACACATTCTCACTTTCTTATACACTCAGACAATTAGTTCTGACTGGAACATTTTGCTAGTGTAATAAATGGGCAAGATTCTTGCGCCAGCGCTTGACGCATGTCCGGCCAAGCTTCAGCGTTGCAATCAACCTCACTGGAAGACACCATGCGCCTACGCCTCTCCGTCCTGGCCCTGCTGGCCGCCACCTCTCCCCTGTCCGTCCTGGCGCAGGACCTGTCCGGCATGGCCGGCGGCCTGAAAGTCAGCGCCACCGACGAGCGCACCTTCGTGGCCGCCATCAGCTACACGCAGCCGGTGGGCAATTACAATGCCGTCAGCCTGTCCTACATCAATGAAGGCCATCCGCAAGACCACCACCGCGACGGCATGGCGGGCCAGGTCTGGCTGCGCACGAAAAATGTCGACCAGGGCCTGATGCTAGGCGCTGGCGTGGGCCGCTATTTTTTCTTCGACACGGCCAAGACCGACGTGGCGCCGCACAATTTCGACAATGACCACGGCTGGGGCAGCATCATCAGCCTGCAGGCGCGCTGGCAGTTCGCCAACCGCTGGTATGCGCAGGCGCAGGTGAACCGCATCGTGCCCATTGGCAAGGACGCCACCACCCACCTGCTGATCGGTGCCGGCTACCGCTATGACGGCGTGCCGGGCGCCAAGCTGCATCTGCAGAACTGGGCGCACGACGACACTGTTACCTTCTCGACGGGACACACCATCGTCAACAGCTTCCGCTCGGAGACGTCGCGTCCCTTCACCCTCGAATACCGGCGCGCAGTGGGAAAATACCTGGACTGGAGTGCCACGGCCATCGACGAAGGCAGCACCGACCTGGCGCACCGGCGCGGCGTGGCCAGCCAGCTATGGCTGATCCGCTCGCTCAATGAAAAAGTGGAGTTCGGCATGGGCGCCGGTCCGTACTTGGCCTGGGACGCGCGCGATACGCAGGATCACGGCGCGCGGCTGACAGGCTTGCTGTCCGCCGTGGGCCGCTACCACGTCAACCGCCGCTGGGTGGCGCAACTGGCGTGGAACCGGGTCATCACGGATTACCACCGCGATGCGGACGTGATACTGCTGGGGGTGGGACGGAAGTTCTGATAGAAATACGGACGTAAGCCACAGCCAGGACTGGGGTCGGCCCTTCAGGGTCCGCCCCCCGGCTGTTATCGTGTTGTCAGGCTCCCAGGCTCTCAGCGCGAACGCCAGACGGCGCCCGCCGGGGATTCATTCGGCTGCGTCAAGCGCTCGATCACTTCCCGCGTCAGGCTGGCCGAGCTGACCTGCTCCGCCTTGGCGCGGGCGGCGGCCAGCGAGCTGGAAAAGGCGCTGTTCTGCGGTTCCAGGCTGGCGCGCAGGGCATCCAGTTCACGTTCCTGCTGCTGTGCGCGGGCCATCTCCAGTTCCAGCAGCTGCTGCTTGGCGGCGGCCATGGCCAGCGTCGTTTCGGCGGCCTTGCGCTGCAAGGCGGCGTGGGCCTGGGCACTGGCCAGCAAGGCTTGCTGCGCTGCCAGCTTCTCGCCGGCAGCCTGCTGCGCCGCCAGTTCCAGCTGTTCGCGCTGGCGCATGGCATCGAGCGCCTGCTGTTCCATGGCGGCGCGCGCTTCGGCTGCCGCCGTCGCCTGCTTTTCCGCTTCCAGGCGGCCGGCAATGGCGTTCGATGCGCGTTCCTCGGCGGCCGTCGTCTGGCGCTGCTGCACCAGCTTTTGCGCGATCAGCGCCAGCGATTCGCGCTCGGCGGCGACGAAATCGCGCTCCGACGCCAGCAGCGCGTCGGCGGCCTGCGCCTTGTTCTCTTCCACGCGGGCGCGCTCGCTGTGCACCTGGCCCAGCTCCACGGCCAGGCGCGCCTGCGCCTGCACGGCTTGTGCCGCTGCCGCCTTCTGTTCGCCTTCGACGAGTGCCTGGTCCAGCAGGATGCGGATGGCATGCGCCTCTTTTTCAGCGGCTTGCTGCAAGGCCTGTTCGGCCGCGTGCTGGCCACGCAGCAGTTCCGCCTGTGCCGCTTCGGCATGGATGCGTTCCTGCGCCGCGTTGAACGCCAGCGCTTCGGCTGCGAGCTTGTCTTTCAGGGCCGCGATGGCCGTCTGTTCGGCGGCCACGCGCTCCTGCTCCGCTTGCAGCAAACGGGCTGCCTCGTGTGCCTTGTCCTGCGCCAGTTGCGACGCCTGTTCCTGCGCGGCCAACTGCGCCGTGCCGGCATCTACCGCGGCCTGTTCGGCGTCATTCTGGCTGGCGGCCAGTTGCGCCGCCTGGCGCGCCTGCTCGGCGCGTTCGTGCGCCAGGCTGGCGGCGCGGCGCTGCTCGTCGAGTTCCAGCGCGGCGGCAACGGCGGCGGCCTGCTCGGCCGCTTCGCGCAATTTCGTTTTGTTCCAGGGCGGCCGTTTCCGCTTCCAGCCTGGCATGGCCGGCGATTTCCGCATCCTGTTCGGCCGTCACGCGGGCCAGTGCCACGGCGCGCAGCTGGCGGTCCACTTCGATGCGCGCTTCCGTGGCGGCCAGGATGCGCACATCGGCGTCGCGGCGCGCCTGCGCGCTGGCGGCGGCCACCATTTCCAGGCGTTCGCGGTGGATGGCCGCGTCGCGCAATTCCTTTTCCGTCTGCAGACGCAGATGCAGCGACTGCGCCGCATGGCGTTCCGATTCCGCCTGCGCCAGGGCGATGGCTTCGCGTTCCTGTTCCAGGTGCGCCAGTGCGCGTGCCTCTTCCAGCGCCCGCACTTCGGCGGCGGCGCGGTTGAAGGCCGATTCCAAAGCGATCTGGTCGGCGCGCTCGCGCTGCACCGTCAATTCCAGCGCTTCGCTTTCCGCTTCGGCCAGCATCTGCGCCGTCTGGCGCGCGCCGTGGGCATGGCGCTCGCGTTCGCGCGCCAGCACGGCGACACGGGCGTCCGCCGAAGCGATGCCCACCATTTCTTCCTTGGCCGCCTGCACGGCGGCGACGCGCTCGACGGCCTGCAGGCGCGCCTGCTCCGTCTGCACCTGCAATTCCTCGGCGGCGCGGGCCGCCTGCTCGGCCAGTTCCGACTGCACGGCCACCTGCTCGCTGGCGCGCAGACGGCTTTCCTGTTCGGCGCGGGCGCGCTGTTCGGCGGCCAGGCGGATTTCATTGTCGGACTCCACGCGGGCGCGCAGTTCGGCCGTTTCCTGCTTGACGGCTTCCAGGCGCGCCACGCTGGCTTGCGCGGCGGCGCGCATGGTGTCAAGGCGTTCGCGGTTGGCGGCGATGGCTTCTTCGGCGGCCTGGGCATTTTGCTGCGCGGCGGCGGCGGCGGCGGCGTCGATGGCGGCGCGGTCCTCGGCCAGCGAGCGCACGCGCGCTTCGGCCAGGGCCCGGCTTTCGGCGGCGCAGGTGGCCTTCGCTTCCGCTTCCACGCGGGCGATGGCTTCATGGATGGCTTTGAGTTCCATCTTCTGGCGGTCGGCGGCGGGCGGCTTGACGTCGCTGTCCGCGTCCGCTTCGGCCTGCGGCTCGGGTGCCGCGACGGCAGTCACTGGCGCCGGCGCTTCCGCCTTGCGCTCCAGGTCCTTGAAATCATGCAGCGAGACGATGCTGTCCTGGTCGAACTCGTCGTCGGCGGAATACGCGACGGTGAGGGAGGCGGCCTGGCGCTGGTTTTGCTGTGCTTGCATGATTTCTCGCTTATTCGGGTGAATTCCGTTGCTTATGGGAATTTATTACCACCATTATCGAACAGGCATGCACAAATCAGCGCGGCAAGAAGAGCCAGTTTTACCGCTCTTTTCAGGATTTGCCAGGGATTGAAGCGTCCGAGAAAATGCTCAGGGCAAGGCGCATTGCCGAAGACAGTACGAGTAGTACGCCCAGGCAATGCAACGCCGCCATGGGCGTTTTATCGCGCGCTTAAATTGGCCAGAGCGGCGCTTCATCCATCAAGGCCACCTGTTCGCGCAATTCCAGGATGCGGTCCTGCCAATACCGCTGCGTGTTAAACCACGGGAAGGCGACGGGAAAGGCAGGGTCGTCCCAGCGGCGTGCCAGCCAGGCCGAATAGTGGATCAGGCGCAGGGTGCGCAGCGCCTCGACCAGGTACAGCTGGCGCGGGTCGAAATCGCAGAAGTCTTCATAGCCGGCCAGGATGTCGCTCATCTGACGCACCATGTCGCCCCGCTCGCCCGACAGCATCATCCACAGATCCTGGATGGCCGGTCCCATGCGGCTGTCGTCGAAGTCGACAAAATGCGGGCCGGCGTCCGTCCACAGCACGTTGCCGCCATGGCAATCTCCATGCAGGCGCAGCACGGCCACGTCGCCGGCGCGCTCGTAGCAGCGCTTGACGCCATCGAGCGCCTGCTGCGCCACGCTGGAATACGCGGCCAGCAGTTCGGGCGGGATGAAGTCGTTCGCCAGCAGGAAGTCGCGCGGCTCGACGCCAAAGGTGGCCGGGTCGAGCGCCGGGCGTTCCTTGTAGGCGGACAGTCCACCGACGGCATGGATGCGGCCGATGAAGCGGCCTATCCATTCCAGCGTGTGCGGATCGTCAAGTTCCGGCGCGCGGCCGCCGTGGCGCGGGAACACGGCAAAGCGGAAGCCCTGGAACTGGTGCAGGGTGCTGCCGTTGATCTCCAGCGCCGGCACCACCTGGATTTCGCGCTCGACCAGTTCCGACACGAACGCGTGTTCTTCCAGGATGGCCGTATCGCTCCAGCGTTGGGGGCGGTAAAACTTCGCCACCAGGGGCGCGCTGTCTTCGATGCCCACCTGGTAGACGCGGTTTTCATAGCTGTTCAGGGCCAGCAGGCGGCCATCGCCGCGCAGGCCCACGCTGTCGAGGGCATCGAGCACGCAGTCGGGGCTCAGGGCGGAAAAGGGATGGACGGGCCGGTCGTCCTCGTGCGGCTGGTTTTCATTGTGCATGAGCGACATTGTAAGGCGCGCGCGGGCCGCCGGTGCAAACACTTGGGCGGTAAGCCGCAGCAAGGCGTATACTGGCGCCTTACATTCAATCAAAGAGCAAGCCATGCAACTCGAACAGCCATTATCAGAAAAAGAATTTGACGAATTAGACCAATTCCTGTTGTCGGACCGGTGCTCCGAAGATGCCATGACCATGGATATGCTGCACGGCTATCTGACGGCCGTGGCCATCGGCCCGGAACCGATCATGCCGGCCGAATGGTTGCCGCGCGTGTGGGGCGAAGATGCCGAAGATGCACCGAAATTCAAGAACAGCAAGGAAGAAGAACGCATCGTCAACCTGATCATGCGCTTCATGAACGAAGTGCTGGTGACGTTTGAAGTGGCGCCGAAAGAATTCGAAGCCCTGTTCGTCGAACACGACTACGAAGGCCAGACCCTGATCGACGCCGAAGCCTGGTGCTGGGGCTTCTGGGACGGCATGGAACTGCGTCCGGGCTCGTGGAACGAAATCTGGGATTCCGAAGTGGCCGAGCTGATGCAGCCGATCTACCTGCTGGGCGCCGATGAAATCAAGGAAGAAGAGCTGAAACTGGTGGAAGACCCGGTCAAGGCGCACAAGCTGGCGCAGGAACTGGAAGCGAACCTGCCGGCCATCCACCGTTTCTGGGTGCCGCGCCGCAAGGCTCCCGTGCAAACCCTGAAGCGCGAAGAGCCGAAAGTGGGCCGCAACGACGACTGCCCTTGCGGCAGCGGCAAGAAATACAAGAAATGCTGCGGCGCCGAGCCGGCAGCCGAGTAAGCCACTGCGCATAAGCAGCCAGCCATGATTGAACGCCGGGTACCACCCCGGCGTTTTTCATTCCATGTCCCTGATTGCATCCACCCCGGCACTTCGCCTATAATTGCGAATAATTCTTATTTGCATTACTGCCGCGCGGCGGCAGAATTCCTGAAGGCGTCCATGCCGCTGGCCGATCCCCTCCCCACCCCCGATACCCGCTTGCAGGCGCTGTATGGCGCCCATCATGGCTGGCTGCTGGGCTGGCTGCGCAAAAAGCTGAACAACCAGCACCAGGCTGCCGACCTCACGCACGATACCTTCGCACGCCTGCTGGGCGCACCGCCGGCCACATCCTCCACGCCGGGCGCACTGGCGCTGCGCTCACCGCGCGCCTACCTGACCACCATCGCGCGCGGCCTGATGATCGACAGCTTCCGCCGCGCGGACCTGGAACAGGCCTACCTGGCCGATCTGGCAGCCCTGCCGCCGGCGCTGCATCCGTCGCCCGAGGAGCGGCTGCTCGCGCTGCAAACGCTGGAAGCGCTGGGCCGCATCCTCGACGCCATGACGCCAAAAACGCGCCAGGCGTGGCTATTGAGCCGCCTCGACGGACTGGCGCATGCGGACATCGCGGCACAAATGAAGGTGTCGGTGCCGCGCGTGAGGCAATACCTGGCCAACGCCGCGCGCCTGGCCTATCAGTTGCAATTCGGCGAAGCGCACTGACATGCACGCCCATGTCCCCGTGCCGGCCCGTGTGCTGGAACAGGCGATCGCCTGGCAATTGCTGCTCGGCTCGGGCACTGCCACCGAAGCGGACCGGCAGGGCTTGCAGGCCTGGCTGGAGCAGGCGGCGGAACATGCGCGCGCCTGGCTGCAACTGGGACAAATCGACCAGCACCTGGCGCCGGCGACAGGCCCGGCCACCCGCACGCTCTTGCTCACGC
>NZ_NRDQ01000067.1 GCF_002878455.1 Janthinobacterium sp. AD80 | reverse complement strand
GGGCTGGGCTGGGCTGGGCTGGGCTGGGCTGGCAGGCAGGCAGGCAGAACGCCAGGCGCCGTGACCATGGCGCGATGGTGGCGGTGGCAGTGGCCGCCGCAGCCTGCCTTATTCCTCGTCCGGATCCAGCCCCTTGAGGGCCACCTGCACGGCGCGCTGGGAAAAGCCGCGCTGCATCAGGAAGCGCATCTGCTTGTTGCGCTGCTCCGCATCCTGTGCCACTTGCCCGAACTTGCGGCGCCAGACTTCGCAGGCGCGTGCCGTTTCCCCTTCCGCCAGGCCCGCCTTGAGTTCCTGCAGCGCTTCGCCGCCGATGCCATGGCTTTGCAGTTCGGCCATGATGCGGCTATTGCCAAAGCGGGCCGAGCGGCGGTGGATCAGCGATTCGGAAAAGCGCTCCTGCGACAGCCAGTTGGCTTTCTCCAGGCTGTCGAGCAAGGCTTCCACATCGTCGCCCTCCTGCGCGTGCCGCTGCAGCTTGCGGCGCAATTCCATGCGGCTGTGTTCACGCATCGACAAGAAACGTAGCGCCCTGCCCTTCAGGCTTAGTTGTACTGCGGCCATACCCCCACCTTGTCTTTCATTTCACGCTCACTCCAAAATCACACCACCCAAACACAATCGCCGCCCGGCGCAGCAGCGCGGGACGGCGATCATGGTCATACCTTGCGGCAAGCCATGCGTAGGTCGGATTAGGCCCCTTGGGCCGTAATCCGACAACATTGTTGACGTCTGTGGTGTTGTCGGATTACGCGCGGCTTTGCCGCGCTAATCCGAGTTACTCTGGCTTGGCTTCCGCAGCCTTGGCAGCCTTGTCGGCGGCTTTATCGGCTTTTTCCGGCTTTTCAGCAGCCAGCGGCGGCAGTTCACGCACGCCCAGCGAGGCGCGGACCTTGTTTTCGATCTCGCGCGCCAGCGCCGGACGCTCTTGCAGGAAGGCGCGGGCATTGTCCTTGCCCTGGCCGATGCGTTCGCCGTTGTAGCTGTACCACGAACCGGATTTCTCCACGATCTTGGCATCCGAGCCCAGGTCCAGGATTTCGCCTTCGCGCGAGGTGCCGGCACCGTACAGGATGTCGAAGTGCGCTTCCTTGAATGGCGGCGCAATCTTGTTCTTGACGACCTTGACCTTGGTTTCGTTGCCGATCACTTCGTCGCCCGACTTGATCGAGCCGGTGCGGCGGATATCCAGGCGCACGGAAGCGTAGAATTTCAGCGCGTTACCACCGGTGGTGGTTTCCGGGCTGCCGAACATCACGCCGATCTTCATGCGGATCTGGTTGATGAAGATGACCAGGGTATTCGTGCGGTTGATGGAGCCGGTCAGCTTGCGCAGGGCTTGCGACATCAGACGCGCTTGCAGGCCTGGCAGGGAATCGCCCATGTCGCCTTCGATCTCGGCGCGTGGCGTCAGTGCGGCCACGGAGTCAATGACGACCAGGTCGACGCTGCCCGAACGCACGAGGGCGTCGCAGATTTCCAGCGCCTGCTCGCCCGTATCCGGTTGCGAGATCAGCAGTTCATGCAGGTTCACGCCCAGCTTTTGCGCATAGCCGACGTCGAGCGCGTGCTCGGCATCGATAAAGGCGCAGGTGCCGCCCAGTTTTTGCATTTCCGCGATGGTTTGCAGGGTCAAGGTGGTTTTACCCGACGATTCCGGACCGTAGATTTCCACCACGCGGCCGCGCGGCAAGCCGCCCACGCCCAGCGCGATATCCAGGCCGAGCGAACCGGTCGACACGACTTGCACTTCTTCGATCGGGGCGCTGGCATCCATGCGCATGACCGAACCTTTGCCAAACTGCTTCTCGATCTGCGCCAGCGCGGCGGCGAGCGCCTTGGCTTTTTCCGATGCGGGTACTACAGCTTTTTTATCGTCCATATGTTCTTTCAGCCTGAGATTTAGCGCGTCGGTTAAATTCCGTGGGTTAAATTCAGCGCGGGGTTAAATTCGTTACAGACACTACTGTATAAAAAAACAGTGCTCAATGCAAGCGGAACGTGGATTTGTTTTGAAACAGATCAATACAACCCTTGTTTTTCACAAAAACTCGCCACCTTGCGGAAAATGAAACACAATACAAGCTTCTACCGCTGCAAGCATAGGAAGCCTGACCATGCGTATTTTACTTGCCGAAGACGATAGCGTGCTGGCCGACGGCCTGACCCGCTCACTGCGCCAATCCGGTTATGCGATCGATTACGTCAAGACGGGGCAAGAGGCCGATACCGCCCTGTCCACCCAGGAATTCGACTTGCTGATCCTCGACCTGGGCCTGCCAAAAATGTCCGGACTGGAAGTGCTGCGCCGCCTGCGCGCGCGCGCCTCGCTGCTGCCCGTGCTGATCCTGACTGCCGCCGATTCCATCGAGCAACGCGTAAATGGCCTCGACCTCGGCGCCGATGATTATATGGCCAAGCCGTTCGCCCTGTCGGAACTGGAGGCAAGAGTGCGCGCCCTGACGCGGCGCGGCGCGGGCGGCGGCGCCACCATCATCAAGCACGGCCCGCTCAGCTATGACCAGGTGGGGCGCAGCGCCTACATCAACGACCAGATGCTCGACCTGTCGGCGCGCGAACTGGGTTTGCTGGAAATCCTGCTGGGCCGCACCGGCCGCCTGGTCTCGAAGGAACAGCTGGTCGACCACCTGTGCGAATGGGGCGAGGAAGTGTCGAACAACGCCATCGAAGTATATGTGCACCGCCTGCGCAAGAAGATCGAAGTGGGCGGCGTGCGCATCGCCACGGTACGCGGCCTCGGCTATTGCCTGGAGAAATACTCGGAAGCGGCACGCCTGAACGCTGAAGCGGGCGCGGCTGAAGGCCAGGCCCATGGACCGGCCAGCAAGTGAAAACGCGCGAGGCGCCTACGGACGAGGCCACTGACGACGACTGGTTCGAGCCGCCCACGACGGAACAGGATGACACGATCCAGCATTCGCTGTTTGGCGAAATCCTCGACTGGATGCTGGCGCCCTTGCTGCTGCTGTGGCCCATGAGTATCGCCATCACCTACCTGGTGGCCAAGGGCATCGCCAACCAGCCCTTCGACCATGCGCTGGAAGACAGCGTCACCGTGCTGACGCAGCAGGTCAAGCAGGCCGATGGCGAATTGCTGCGCCACGTTCCCGAACGCAACAGCAACAACAAGGGCCGCGACTTCCTGCGCGGCGACGATGTCGACACCCTGTATTACCTGGTGGTGGGCGGACGCGGCGAGTATCTCGACGGCGACCGCGACCTGCCGCCGCCGCAGGACCCCGACAAGTACCGCAGCGGCATGGTGCTGTTCCGCAACGATACCATCCACGGCACGCCCGTGCGCGTGGCGTTTACCTATCTCGACATGCCGGCCAGCACCGAGGACGAGCCGCGACGCGCGCTGGTGCAGGTGGCCGAGACCCTGGAAAAGCGCGCCCAGCTGGCCAATGAAATCATCAAGGGCGTGATTTTGCCGCAGTTCATCATCCTGCCCGTGATCCTGGCCCTGGTCTGGTTTGCCCTGGCGCGCGGCCTGTCGCCGCTGGCGCAGTTGCAGGAACGCATACGCGCGCGGCCGCCCGACGATTTGAGTCCCATCGAATCGGGCCAGGTGCCCGAGGAAATCACGCCACTGGTGGGCTCGCTCAATGAAATGCTGTCGCGCCTGTCGCTGTCGATCGACATGCAGAAACGCTTCATCGCCGATGCGGCGCACCAGATGAAAACGCCGCTGGCCGGCATGCGCATGCAGTCCGAGCTGGCCTTGCGCCAGACCGACCACGATGAAATCCACCGCTCGCTGCTGCAGCTGGCGAAAAGTTCCGAAGCGGCCACGCGCCTGGTGAATCAGCTGCTGGCCCTGGCGCGCGCGGAAAACCAGCCACAGGCGGGCACGGCCTTTGCACCGCTCGAATTGAGCGAACTGGCGCGCGGCGTGGTGCAGGACTGGGTACAAGCCTCGTTTGCCCAGCATATCGACCTGGGCTTCGAGCAAGCCGCGTATCCCATCATGATTTCCGGCAACGCCATGATGCTGCGTGAACTGCTCAGCAACCTGATCGACAATGCCCTGCGCTACACGCCGGCCGGCGGCAGCGTCACGGTGCGCGTGCGCAGCACGCTTGAACTGGCCATCCTGGAAGTGGAAGATACCGGGCCCGGCATTGCGCCGGCCGAGCGGGCGCACGTGTTTGAACGCTTTTACCGCATCCTCGGCAGCAATGCCGACGGCAGCGGCCTGGGCCTGGCCATCGTGCGGGAAATCGCCCAGCAGCATGGCGCCGAAGTCGACATTTTTAATAATCCGCGCGCCCAATCGCCGAAAATGCCGGGCACTTTGCTGCGCCTGAGCATTGCCCTGCTGTTGCCGGAGACGCCAGAAGAGGATGACATCACGTATGGATAAGCCGAGCCCCGCCGCGACGCCCGAGCGGGCGGCGCGCACGCCCACTGCCGAGCACCAGCAGCGCCTCGCTACCCACTGGAAAGCGACGCGGCGCCTGACCGTCATCCTGCTCACCATCTGGCTGCTGACGGGCTTTCTGACCGTGTTTTTCGCGCGCGAACTGCTGCACCTGAATCTGTTCGGCTGGCCCCTGCCCTTCTACATGGCGGCCCAGGGCGCCTCGCTCGTCTACCTGGCCATCATCGGCTGCTATGCGTGGCGCATGCGCCGCCTCGACCGCGCCTTCCATGCCGGAGAGCGAGCATGAGCGGCCAGCGCAGTTTCTTTGCCCGCCTGTGCCGCTACTATCTGCTGTTTTCCGCCGGTTTCGCCGCCTTCCTGCTGGCCCTGACGGTGCTGGAACAGGAGGGCATGCCGCGCACCTGGATCGGCTACCTGTTCATGCTCGTCACCATCACCCTGTACGCCACCATCGGCGTCATCAGCCGCACTTCGAACGTCACCGAATACTATGTGGCGGGACGCCGGGTGCCGGCCATGTTCAACGGCATGGCCACGGCCGCCGACTGGATCTCGGCAGCCAGCTTCATCAGCCTGGCGGGCGGCCTGTACCTGAACGGCTTCGACGGCCTGGCCTTTATCATGGGCTGGACGGGCGGCTACTGCCTGGTGGCATTGCTGATCGCGCCCTACCTGCGCAAGTTCGGCCAGTACACGATTCCCGACTTCCTCGCCGCCCGCTACGGCAGCGGGCGCGACAGCCGTGGCGCCGCCGTGCGCGTGGTGGCCGTGGCTGCCACCATCATCGTCTCGTTTACCTATGTGGTGGCGCAGATCTATGCGGTCGGCCTGATCGCCTCGCGCTTCACGGGCGTGGATTTCTCCGTCGGCATCTTCCTGGGCCTGGCCAGCATCCTGGTCTGCTCATTTCTCGGCGGCATGCGCGCCATCACGTGGACGCAGGTGGCGCAGTACATCATCATCCTGATCGCCTTTCTGATTCCCGCCATGTGGCTGTCCGTCAAGCATGCGGACAACCCCGTGCCGCAGATCGCCTACGGTAAAGTCTTGCCGCAGCTGAGCGCGCGCGAACACGTTCTGGAAGCGGATCCCAGGGAAAACGAGGTGCGCGCCATCTTCCGCCAGCGCGCCATCAGCTACCAGGCGCGCATCGACGGCTTGCCTGCCGCCTGGGAGCAAGGCCATCTGGCCGCCCAGCGCCAGCTCGACAACCTGCGCCAGCGCAATGCCTCGCTGCTGGACATCCGCAATGCGGAGCGTGCGCTGATCGCCTATCCGAAAAGCCCCGAGGAAGCCCGCGTGCTGTGGCAGGCGGCGCAGGCCCACAACCAGAAGCGCGCCGAACCCATCACGCCCCACGCGCAGCCGTTTCCCGCGGCGGACAGGGAACAGTCCGACATCAAGCGCAATAATTTTCTCGCCCTCGTGTTCTGCATGATGCTGGGCACGGCCGCCCTGCCGCATATCCTGATGCGCTCGTACACCACGCCATCCGTGCACGAGACGCGCGTCTCCGTATTCTGGACCCTGTTCTTCATTCTCCTGATCTATCTCACGATTCCCGCGCTGGCCGTGCTGGTCAAATACGATATCTATTCCGCGCTGGTGGGCACGCAATATGCCAACCTGCCCACCTGGGTGTCGTACTGGGCCAATGTGGACAAGCTCAGCCCATTGATCAGCATTGTCGACGTCAACCGCGACGGCATCGTGCAGCTGGCGGAAATTGCCATCGATGCCGACGTGCTGGTGCTGGCCACGCCCGAGATCGCCGGCCTGCCCTACGTGATTTCCGGCCTGGTGGCGGCTGGCGGCCTGGCCGCCGCCCTGTCGACGGCGGACGGCTTGCTGCTGGCCATCTCGAACGCCCTCTCGCACGACATCTATTACAAGGTGGTCGACCCAACCGCCTCGACGCAAAAGCGCGTGACGATTTCCAAGCTGCTGCTGCTGGCCGTGGCCTTCATCGCCGCCTACGCGGCCTCGCAAAAGCCGGCCGACATCCTGTCGCTGGTGGGCATCGCCTTTTCGCTGGCCGCCTCGACCCTGTTTCCGCCGCTGGTGCTGGGGGTATTCTGGCAACGCGCCAACTACCAGGGCGCGCTGGCGGGCATGCTGGCGGGCTTTGGCGTGTGCCTGTATTACATGTTGCACACGAGTCCCATGCTGGGTGGAAATGCTGCCGGACAATGGCTGCATATCGCGCCCATTTCCGCCGGCATTTTCGGCGTGCCGGCGGGCCTGGCGGCTGCCGCGCTGGTCAGCTGGCTGACACCGGCGCCGGGACGCCGCAGCACGGGACTGGTGGAGCATATCCGCGCGCCGGAATAATGACATAAAAAAAATACTCTGGACTCGCTAAAAGCGCCTGCAAATGATAGCCTTGGAGAAACAATATTCAATTGAATATTCAATCTAGCAATTCAATCCGGAGTAACCATGCGGTCCAGCCTTGCCTGTCTCACCCTGAGTGCCCTGTTATCCAGTCTTGCCAGCCTGCCAGCCCATGCCGCGGCCCCGCCAGCGACGGCAGCGGCGGCCCCCATCGCCGACTTCTTTGCCAATGCCGCCCTGAGCGGCGCCGTGCTCTCGCCGGACGGACGCCATGTCGCCGTGCTGGTCAGTGCCAAGGGCGGACGGGTGCAGCTGTACACGGTCGACTTGCCGAGCATGAAGGTGAATGGCCTGACGTCGTTCGAGGACGCCGATATCAGCAGCATCGCCTGGGTCAACGAGCGGCGTGTCGTGTATAGCGTAATGGACCGCAATATTGCTCAAGGAGATATCCAGTACGGACCGGGCCTGTATGCCATCAATATCGACGGCAGCGGCTACCGCCAGCTGGCCAGCAACACCTATTCGAAGAAAAGCGCCAGCAGCACGCGCGAGATGCTGAGCTGGAACACGCGCCTGCTCAGCGCCAGCGGCAATCCCGGCAACGACGACATCTACGTGACGGAAGCGAGCTTCAGCACCACCGGCGTGCCATCGGAAAGAGTGCTGCGGGTCAATACGGTGACGGGCATCAGCCAGGTGGCCGCCACCCTGGCCGATGCCCAGGGCTGGCTGCTCGACCAGCAAGGCGAAGTGCGCATCGCACTGGTGGTCAAGGAAAACAAGCGCAGCATTTTTTACCGCGACAATGCCCAGACACCGTGGCGCAAGCTGCGCGAGAGCGATGTGTATCAAGCGAAGGGCGGCGATTTTTCGCCGGCTTTCTTTGATGCCAAGGGTAATTTCTATGTGCACGCGCCATACAAGGGCACGGAAGCGGTCTACCGCTATGACCTGGCGAAGGATGCCATCGACGGCGCGCCGCTGGCCAACACGCCAGGCTACGATTTTTCCGGCATCCCCGTTCAGGGCGCCGACAAATTGCTGGGCATGCGTTTTGAAACCGATGCCAGCGGCACGATCTGGTTCGACAAGCCACTCGACGCCATCCAGTCCAGGATCGATGCCTTGCTGCCGGCGACCGTCAACACCATTTCTGTGGCGAAACGGCCAGCCACGCCTTTCGTGCTGGTCACGGCCAGTTCCGACGTGCAGCCAGCCAGCGTCCTCATCTTCAATACCGAGTCCGGCCAGCTCATGCCCGTAGGCAACAGCCACCCTGCCATCGATCCATTGAAAATGTCGCACAAGCGCCTGGTACGCTACCAGGCGCGCGATGGCCTCAGCATTCCAGCCTACCTGACCCTGCCCAAAGGCCACAGCGGCAAGAACCTGCCCATGGTGGTCATGGTGCATGGCGGCCCCTGGGTGCGCGGCGGCCACTGGAACTGGAACCGCGAAACCCAGTTCCTCGCCTCGCGCGGCTATGCCGTGCTGGAGCCGGACTACCGCGGCAGCACCGGCTATGGTCACGCCCACTACAAGGCCGGCTGGAAACAATGGGGCTTGAAAATGCAGGACGACATCGCCGACGGCGCCCGCTGGGCCATCGCCAACGGCTATGCGGACCCGCAGCGCATCTGCATCGCCGGTGCCAGCTATGGCGGCTACTCCACCCTGATGGGCCTGCTCAACGATCCTGATCTGTTCAAGTGCGGCATCAACTGGGTTGGCGTCACCGACATCAACATGATGCGCGACGGACACTGGACGGGCGATTCCGACCTGGCCGATTCCTACAAGAAAAGCGGCATGAAGGACATGGTCGGCGACGCCGTGCTTGATGCGGCACAGCTGAAGGCCACCTCGCCGCTGCAGCAGGCGGCCCGCATCACGCAACCCTTGCTGCTCGGCTACGGCGGCGCCGACCATCGCGTGCCAGCCAGCCAGGGCCGCCTGTTCTACCAGGCGGTCAGCAAGACCAACCCGCATGTCGAATGGGTGCTGTACAGCGAGGAAGGCCACGGCTGGGCACTGCAGAAAAACAATGTCGACTTCTGGACGCGCGCGGAGAAATTGCTGGCCCGTAGCATCGGTGCGGCCAGTACGGCAGCGCCTGCCGGCGCGCCGGCGCCCGCTCCGGCCACCGCCCCATAGCGCACCCACGCCGCCAGAGCCGTTCCGCCAGCACCCACCCTGGACGGTGACGGCGACACTGGCCGCAGCGCCGCAGCGCTTGCTGGCAGCGCGACGGGGCGGCCTTCCAGCGCCACCACAGGCCATGCAGCCCGCCTTACGCTGCAGATAGCCACCCGCATGACATCAATACCACGCTCAAAAGGAACACATGTTTGCCAAACCGTTTTACGCAGCACTGTTCGCGTCCCTGTGCGCTCTTGCCGGCACCCCGGCCGCATGGGCGGCCGATGCGCCGCCAGCCACGGCTGCCCCCGCACCCGCCACGCCAGGCGCACGAATTCCCATCGAACATTTTTTCGACAGCACCTCGTTCAGCGGCGCCATCCTGTCGCCTGACGGCCGCCGCCTGGCCGTGCGCGTGGCGCCTCCCGGCCAGCGCGTGCGCCTGGCCGTGCTGGAACTGGCCAGCATGCAGGTGAAGGTGGTGGCGTTCTTCAGCGATGCCGATGTGAATACCTTCCGCTGGGTCAACGACCAGCGTCTCGTCTTCGACCTGGCGGACCGCCAGCTGGCGCAGGGCGCCCTGCGTTATGGCGCGGGCCTGTATGCCGTCAATGCCGATGGCGGCAATTACCGGCAACTGGTGACGCGCAACGAGTCGCGCCAGAACAAGCGCGCCATATTGATGCTGCCGTGGAACACCTACCTGCTGCAAAGCATCGGCGACCAGCAATCGGACGACGTCTTTGTCGTGCAGCCGGACTTTACCCGTCCCGGCGAGATCCACGACCTGGCGCTGCTGCGCCTCAATACCAGCACCGGCATCTCCCGGACGGTGGCGCAGCCGGCCGGCGCGCGCAACTGGCTGTTCGACAAGCAGGGGCAATTGCGCATCGCGCAGGCGCCCGACGGCGGCAATGAGGTCACGTACTACCGCGACAGCGCCGAGGCGCCATGGCGCGTGCTGGCCCGTTTCGATGCCTATCACGGCGGCAAGGACGCCTTCTCGCCCGCCTTCTTTGCGCCCGACGGCACCTTGTACGTGCATGCCCGGCATGGCAGCGACAAGCAGGCGCTGTACCGCTATGACCTGGAAAAGAACCGCATCGACGACACGCCGCTGGCTGCGTCAGCGGACTTCGACGTGCACGCGGAAATGCTGGGCGCCAATGACCGCCTGCTGGGCCTGCGCTATGAAACGGATGCGCAAACCACGCAGTGGCTCGACGAAAAGATGCAGGCGCTGCAAAAACAGGTAAATGGCATGCTGCCCATGAGCATCAACAGCCTGTCCACGGGCTGGCGTTCGGCCACGCCTTTCATCCTGGTGCGCAGCGTGTCGGACACCATGCCTGTCACGTACTACCTGTTTAACAGCGACACCGCCAGCTTGAGCGTGCTGGGCAGTGCTCATCCCGCCATCCTGCCATCGCAGATGGCGAACAAGGACTTGCGCCACTACCAGGCCCGCGATGGCCTCGACATTCCTGCCTGGCTGACCCTGCCCAAGGGACAGGTCAAAATGCGCCCGATGGTGGTGCTCGTGCATGGCGGCCCCTGGGTGCGCAACAGCTGGGACTGGGATGCGGAAAGCCAGTTCCTCGCCTCGCGCGGCTATGTCGTGCTGGAACCGGAATACCGCGGCAGCACCGGTTACGGCGAGCATCACTTCAAGGCGGGCTGGAAGCAATGGGGCTTGAAAATGCAGGACGACATCGCCGATGGCGCGCGCTGGGCCATTGCCCAGGGCATCGCCGACCCGCGCCGCATCTGCATCGCCGGCGCCAGCTATGGCGGCTATGCCACACTGATGGGCTTGATCAACGACCCGGACCTGTACCGCTGCGGCATCGACTGGCTGGGCGTCACCGACATCGACCTGCTGCGCAACGGCAGCTGGGGCGGCTACTCCAACGTTTCCGAGCACTACCGCCAGTACGGCATGCCCGTGCTGATCGGCGACCCCGTCAAGGATGCGGCCCAGTTCAAGGCCACCTCGCCGCTGCAGCAGGCGGCGCGCATCACGCAGCCGCTGCTGCTGGCCTACGGCAGCGCCGACCAGCGCGTGCCGCTCCCGCACGGCCGCCAGTTCTACGATGCCGTACGCAAAACCAATGCGCAGGTGGAATGGGTGGAATACGCCACGGAAGGCCACGGCTGGGCCTTGCCGGCCACGCGCGTGGACTTCTGGCAGCGCGTCGAGAAATTCCTGGACCGCAATATCGGTCCTGGCAGCGCCAGCCAGTAAGGCCACAGCGCACGCATGCGCTTGCCCGTGCGCTTCCCCGTGCATTTGTCACGAATCACCGAAAGAGAAAGAATGATGTTGTCGATGTTACGCCGCCTGCCCCGCCGCCTGCTGTTCCCCCTGTTGCTGGCGCTGGCGCCCCTGCCATTTGCGCAGGCGCAAGCCCAGGAAACGCTGGCGACCCCGGCAGCGCCCACTGCCGCAGGGGCATCCGCATCGGCCTTGCCGGCCAGCCTGTTCTTTGCTCCCCGCTCGCTGGGCGGCGCCACGCTGTCGCCCGATGGGCGTTTCCTGGCGATGCGCGTACTGCCGGCCGGCGAGCGCCAGCGGGTGCGCCTGAGCGTGCTGGACCTGGCCAGCATGCAGGCGACGGTGGTGGCCTATTTCAACGATGCGGATATCGCCAATTTCCAGTGGGTCAATAACGATCGCCTGGCCTACAGCCTGGTGGACCGGCAACGCGGCCAGGGAAGGCAGCGGTTTGCATCGGGCATGTTCGCCGTCAACAAGGACGGCAGCGGCTACCGCCAGCTGGCCACCCGCGAAGGCATCGTGCGCGACAAGCCGGGCATGCTGCTGCAGCCATGGTCGACCTTCCTGATCGACCATATCAGCGCGCAGACGGGCAACTTCGTCTACGTCTGGCGCACCCATCTGAGCCGCCTGAACTCGATCACCGATACCTCGACGGGCCGCCTCAATACGCTGACGGGCGGCTACGAAACCGTCAACATGCCGCCCGACCTGCTGTACTGGATGAGCGACTCGGGCGTGGCCTGGCGCATGGACAAGGAGTTCGCGGAGAAGCGCAACATGGCCTACACCTTCGACCGCCCGGCCGGCACCTGGCGCAAGCTGGCGCAGGTGATGCCGGCGGATGCAAACGGCGTAGCCATCGCCCCCGCCTTCCTCGCACCGGACGGGCAGTTGTATGTGTATGCGCGCAATGGCGGCGACAAGCTGGCGCTGTACCGTTTCGACCAGCAAAACCAGCGCCTCGATGGCGCCCCCGTGCTCGCCTCGCCCGACTATGATATCCAGGCCACCATGGTGCATAACGATGCCAGACTGCTGGGCATCCGCTACAGGACGGATGCGGAAACCACCTTGTGGCTCGATGCGGACATGCAGGCCATGCAGCTGGCCGTCAATGCGCGCCTGCCCGCCACCGTCAATACGCTGAGCGTAGCGCAGCGCACGGATGCACCGTGGGTGCTGGTGTCGAGCTGGTCCGATGTCCAGCCGCCCATTTATCGCCTGTTCGAGCGGGCAAGCGGCAAGTTGATTCCCCTGGGAAAAGCCTATCCCGCCGTTGCCGCCGAACGCATGGCGTCCAGACAATTGCTGCACATCAAAGCGCGCGATGGCTTGATGCTGCCCGCCTGGCTCACCTTGCCCAAGGGGAATGGCCGCCAGCTGCCGCTGGTGGTGCTGATCCATGATGGTCCGTGGCAGCGCGGCGACTGGGGCTGGCAGCCGGACAGCCAGTTTCTGGCGTCGCGCGGCTATGCCGTGCTGGAACCCGACTACCGTGGCAGCACGGGACTGGGCGCGCGGCATTTCCAAGCAGGATGGAAACAATGGGGCCTGGCCATGCAGGACGATATCGCCGATGCGGCGCGCTGGGCCATTGGCGAAGGCATCGCCGATCCGCAGCGCATCTGCCTGGCCGGCGGCGGCTACGGCGGCTATGCCACCCTGATGGGTTTGCAGCGCGATGCGGGCCTGTTCCGCTGCGGCATCGCCTGGTCCAGCATTCCCGATTTGCGCGAACTCAAGGATGAAGTCAACTGGTGGCTCGATGATGATTTGCGCAACAGCGATGAGCAATACACCTTGGCCATGCTGCTGGGCGATGCGGACAGGGACAAGGCCTTGCTACGCGATAACTCGCCACGCCACCAGCCGGCCCGCATCACCGCGCCGCTGCTGATGGCCCACGGCTACACCGACCACATCGTGCCCATGTCCGATGCGCGCGCGCTGTTTGACGCCATCCGCAAGAGCAGTGCGCAAGCGCAATGGATAGAGTATGGCGACGAAGGGCACGACTGGGTCTTGCCGCAAACCCATGTCGACTTCTGGCAGCAGAGCGAAAAATTCCTCGACAAGCACATCGGAAAAGCCAGCGCGGCGGCAAAAAAGGAGTAGGCTGGAGGGCCGTTCCACTCACGAGGAAAACCCATGCCGTCTGGAAAAATTCTTGTCGCCCAAGGGGGCGGTCCCACCGCCGTCATCAACCAGTCGCTGGTGGGCGTGGTGCTCGAATCGCGGCGTTTCCAGCACGTCACGCGCGTATATGGGGCGCTGCACGGGGTGCGCGGCATCGTCAATGAAGAATTCGTTGATCTGACGCAGGAAACCAGCCATAACCTGGAGCTGGTGGCCGCCACGCCCTCGTCGGCGCTCGGCTCCACGCGCGACAAGCCGGACATCGCCTACTGCCAGCAAATCTTCGCAGTGCTGCGCGCGCACGAGATCGAACATTTCTTTTACATCGGCGGCAACGACTCGTCCGACACGGTGCGCATCGTCAGCGAAGAAGCGCACAAGGCCGGCTATCCGCTGCGCTGCATCCATATTCCGAAAACCATCGACAACGACCTGGTGGGCAGCGACCACACGCCCGGCTTTCCGTCCGCCGCGCGCTTCGTCGCGCAAGCGTTCGCCGGCGCCAACCTGGACAACGCGGCCTTGCCCGGGGTCTACGTGGGCGTGGTGATGGGCCGCCACGCGGGCTTCCTGACGGCGGCCTCGGCGCTGGGCAAGAAGTTTCCCGACGATGGGCCGCACCTGATCTACCTGCCCGAGCGCGTCTTCGTGCTGGAACAGTTCCTCGCCGACGTCAAGGCGACGTATGAAAAATATGGCCGCTGCGTGATCGCCGTCTCGGAAGGCATCCACGACGCCTCGGGCGAGCCGATCGCCAGCCTGCTCGCCAGGCAGGTGGGCAATGAAGTCGAACGCGACGCGCACGGCAACGTGCAATTGTCCGGCACGGGCGCGCTGGCCGACCTGCTGTGCGACGAAATCAAGGCGAAACTTGGCATCAAGCGCGTGCGCGGCGATACCTTCGGCTACCTGCAGCGCTCCTTCATCGGCTGCGTTTCCGACGTCGACCAGCGCGAAGCGCGCGAGGTGGGCGAAAAGGCGGTGCAATTCGCCATGTGGGGCGAGCGTGACGGCTCTGTTGCCATCAAGCGCACGGGCTTTTATTCCGTCGATTATGAGTTGCTGCCGCTCACCGAGGTGGCGGGCAAGACACGCACCATGGAGGACGAATTCATCAGCGCCAGCGGCACGGATGTGACGGACGCTTTCCGCCTGTATCTGCGCCCGCTGCTGGGCTCGGGCATGCCCGATGCGTTCCGCCTTAGAGCCGCAAAAGTAGCGAAGGTCTTGAAACCCTAGCTATTTTCCGCCAGCAATAGCGGCCGCAGTTTCACGGCCGCCTCCTTGAGCTGCGGCACGTGCTGCAGCAGCTGCTCCACGGACTTGCGCGCCACGGGCGCGTGGCAGGCCACGGCCGCCACGATGCGCCCGTCGGCCGCGCAGATGGGCACGGCCACGGCCACCATGCCGTGCACGAATTCCTCGTCGTCGATGCCGATGCCCAGACGGGCGATACGCACGATCTCGCGCTCCAGCAGCACGGGATCCGTGATGCTTTTCGGCGTGCGCGCTTCCAGGCCCAGCATGGCCAGCAATTCGCGCCGCTCCAGCAAGGTCATGTGCGCCAGAAATAATTTTCCGCTGGCCGTGCAATGCATGGGCGCGCGCGTGCCCAGCACCAGGTGCAGGCGCAGTGCTTCCTGCGTTTCCACCCGGTCCACATACACGATCGCATTGCCCTCGGGAATGGCCAGATTGCACGTCTCGCCCGTGACGGCCACCAGGCTGCCCAGGATGCTGCGGCTGACGCGGATCAGGGCATTGTTGCGCAGGGTCGCCAGCGCCAGGTTGGTGGAAGCGGCGCCGGGCACGTAGCCGCGCCCCACGGGCGTGCGCAGCACATAGCCGTGCTGCTCCAGGGTATCGAGCAAACGCATCATGCTCGCCTTCGGCACCTGCATGCGCGTGGCCAGCTGCGACAGGGTCAGGGGCTGACTGGCGCTGGCCAGGTGCTCGATCAGGCGCAGCACGCGCAAGCCGCGCGCCTCGTCGCCATGGCTGGCCGCCGCGCTGGCAGCCACCACACCACCCGCAGAGTTGTCTTCTTCGGCCTCGGCCTGCCGTTTTTGAAACGCATCATGCATGTTCTGTTTCACCTCTCGCGTATGCGGCGGTTTCCGCTTGTCCCGGTGCTGCACGTCTTTTATAAATGGAACCAGACGTTCCAAAAATAACCAATAAAGACCAGTGTATCGCAAAAAATGCCCGTCGAGGCAGCTGAGATACCGCAACGCAGGAGACAAGAGCAATGTTGCAAACACACTACGATTACATCGTTGTCGGCGCCGGTTCCGCCGGCTGCGTGCTGGCCAACCGTCTGTCGCACGACAGCAATCACCAGGTCTTGCTGCTGGAAGCGGGCGGCAAGGACAACAATCCGTGGATACACGTGCCGGTCGGCTATTTCAAGACCATGCATGACCCGAAGCTGGACTGGTGCTACCGCACGGAGGCGGACGCCGGTATCGCCGGGCGCCAGCTGCAATGGCCGCGTGGCAAGGTGCTGGGCGGCTCCAGCTCGCTCAACGGCCTGCTGTACGTACGCGGCCAGAAGGAAGACTACGACCGCTGGGCCGCACTGGGCAACCCGGGCTGGAGCTATGCCGAAGTGCTGCCGTATTTCAAGAAGTCGGAAGACCAGGAACGGGGCGCCAGCGATTACCACGGCGTCGGTGGTCCATTAAAAGTGTCGGACCTGCGCCTGCGCCGTCCCATCGCCGAGCACTTCATTGCCGGCGCCACGGAAAGCGGCATCCCCTTCAATGCCGATTACAACGGCGCCACGCAGGAAGGCGTCGGCTACTTCCAGCAGACGGCCAGCAAGGGCTTGCGCTGGAGCACGGCCAAGGCCTTCTTGCGCCCGGCCCGCAAGCGCGCCAACCTGCGCGTGGAAGTGCGCGCGCAAATTACCCGCGTGCTGTTCGAGGGCAAGCGCGCCGTCGGCGTCGAATTCCGCCAGGATGGCCAGCTGCGCCAGGCGCGCGCCAGCGGCGAAGTGATTTTATGCGCGGGCGCCATCGGCTCGCCGCAGATCCTGCAATGCTCGGGCGTCGGACCGCGCGCCCTGCTGGAAAACGTGGGCGTGCCGCTGGTGCACGACTTGCCCGGCGTGGGACAGAACCTGCAAGACCATCTGCAAATTCGCCTGGTCTTCAAGACGCGGCTGAAAACCCTGAACGATGAAGTCAACAGCCTGTGGGGCAAGCTGTGGGTGGGCATGCAATATGTGTTTTCGCGCTCGGGGCCACTGACCCTGGCGGCCAGCCAGGTGACGGTGTTTACCAAGTCCTCGCCCGACGTGGAGCGGCCCGACATCCAGTTCCACATGCAGCCGCTGAGCGCCGACAAGCCGGGCGAAGGCGCGCATCCGTTTTCCGCGTTTACCTCGTCCGTGTGCCAGCTGCGCCCGCACAGCCGCGGCCACGTGTCGATCAAGTCCGCCGATCCCCTCGCCTATCCTGGCATCTACCCGAATTACCTGTCCGATCCGCGCGACCAGCAGACGGCAATTGCCGCCCTGCGCGTGGCCCGCAGGATCGCCGCCGCGCCGTCGCTGGCGCCGCACATCATTGCCGAATTCGTGCCCGGCCCGCAGTTCCAGAGCGACGCCGAACTGCTGGACGCGGCGCGGCGCTTCAGCCAGTCCATCTACCACCCCAGCGGCACCTGCAAGATGGGCCATGACGCCATGGCCGTCGTCGACGCGCGCCTGCGTGTGCACGGCTTGCAGAACCTGCGCGTGGTCGATGCGTCGATCATGCCGGAAATCGTCTCGGGCAATACCAACGCGCCCACCATCATGATCGCCGAAAAAGCCGCTGACATGATCCTGACGGACGCCGTGCGCCTGCCCAGGGCAGCCTAGCCGGCGCGCCGCGCCTTCCCCATTCCACCCGACCAAGGAGGATGCCAGCGGCAGGCAGACCGGCCCGCCCCTGTTTCACCGGCCACCGCGCCAGCAGCGTGGTGGTTGTAACCCAAGCATCTAAAAAAAATACATAATCGATATCGATTGGAGACTAGATATGGACAACAATCCGAAAAAAGCCAAAGAGCTACGGAAAGTCGTGATGGCCAGCGTGATCGGCGCCACCATCGAGTGGTACGACTTCTTTTTATACGGCGTCGTCGCCGGCATCGTGTTCAGCAAGCTGTATTTCCCGGGCGGCGATCCGCTCGTCTCGACCATGCTGGCCTACGGCACCTTTGCGGTAGGCTTCTTGTCGCGCCCCATCGGCGGCGTGATCTTCGGCCACTTCGGCGACAAGATCGGCCGCAAGAGCATGCTGGTGATGACCCTGATGATCATGGGCATCTCCACCTTCCTGATCGGCGTGCTGCCGACCTACGACCATATCGGCTACTGGGCACCGGGCCTGCTGTTGTTCCTGCGCGTGCTGCAAGGTATCGGCCTCGGGGGCGAATGGGGCGGCGCCGTGCTGATGGCGTATGAATATGCGCCGCCAAAAGAGCGCGGCTTCTACGCCAGCCTGCCGCAGATCGGCCTGGCCATCGGCCTGTGCCTCGCGTCCGGCGTGGTGGCGATCCTCTCGTACACCTTGACGGATACGCAGTTCCTGTCCTGGGGCTGGCGCGTCGCCTTCATCCTGTCGGCGGCCCTCGTCTTCATCGGCATGTGGATACGCCTGAACGTGATGGAAACGCCGGAATTCCAGGCCGTCAAGGAAAAGAACGCGGAGACGCAGATCCCGTTCTTCGATTTGCTGAAACGCTATCCGGGCAATGTCTTGAAAGGCATGGGCGCGCGCTATATCGACGGCGTGTTCTTCAATATCTTCGGCGTGTTTTCCATCACTTATCTGACCAACACCATCAAGATCGACCGCACGGAAGCGCTGATGGGGGTAATGGCATCGGCCGTCGTGATGTGCTTCTGCATTCCGTTCTTCGGCCGCCTGTCGGACCGCATCGGCCGCACCAAGGTCTTTTTCTGGGGCTCATTGATCACGGGCGTATCGTCGATTCCCGCCTTCTGGATCATGCTCAACCACGCCGACAATCCGCTGCTGCTGTGGTGCTCCGTGATCATCCCGCTGGGCGTGCTGTATTCGGCCGTGTACGGCCCGGAAGCGGCCCTGTTCTGCGACCTGTTCGACGCCAAGGTGCGCTACACGGGCATCTCCTTCGTCTACCAGTTCTCGGGCATCTTCGCCAGCGGCCTGACGCCCATCATCGCCACCTACCTGCTGAAAACAGGCAATGGCGAACCATGGCACATCGTCGGCTACATCCTGTTCGCCTCCCTCGTCTCGGCCGTCAGCGTGGCCATGATCGGCAAAGGAGGCTCGCAGCCGGATGGCCGCATGAAGCCGGCGCACGCAAGGTAAGACCTCCGGACGTAAAAAAAGCAGGCCTCTCGCGAGTGCCTGCTTTTTTATGCGTGCGACAACTTAGATCACGATGGTCTGGTGCTCGTCACCCACGCGGGCGCGGATGGTGCCGATGCGCGAAACGGTTTCGCCGGCCGCCTGCAGCTGGGCGATGGCGGCGTCGGCGTTTTCCTGCGAGACGATGACGGTCATGCCGATGCCGCAGTTGAAGACGCGGTGCATCTCGGCGTCAGCCACGCCGCCGTGCTGCTGCAGCCACGTGAACAGCGGTGGCATGGTCCATGCCTTCGAATCGAGTTCGGCCACCAG
This sequence comes from Janthinobacterium sp. AD80, assembly GCF_002878455.1. GTDB lineage: Bacteria > Pseudomonadota > Gammaproteobacteria > Burkholderiales > Burkholderiaceae_D > Janthinobacterium. The sequence goes on along the minus strand of NZ_NRDQ01000067.1, from coordinate 16,815 downwards.
GCCAGGCTGCAGCACGCGCGGGATGTTTTCCACCAGGCCGCCACCGGTGATGTGCACCATGCCCTTGACTTCCATGGCGTCCATCAGTGCCAGCAATGGCTTGACGTAGATGCGCGTCGGCTGCATCAGCACGTCGGCCAGTTTGCGGCCATGGAAGTCGCCTTCCAGGTCCGGTTTCGCCACTTCGATGATCTTGCGCACCAGCGAGTAACCGTTCGAGTGCACGCCCGACGAGGCCAGGCCCAGCACCACGTCGCCCGGGGCGATCTTGGTGCCGTCGATGATTTTCGATTTTTCCACGGCGCCGACGGCAAAACCTGCCAGGTCGTATTCGCCGGCCGGGTACATGCTTGGCATTTCCGCCGTTTCGCCGCCGATCAGTGCGCAGCCGGCCTGTTCGCAACCCTGGGCAATGCCCTTGATGACGTCGGTGGCAATGGCCACGTCCAGCTTGCCGCAAGCGAAGTAGTCGAGGAAGAACAGGGGCTCGGCGCCTTGCACCAGGATATCGTTGACGCTCATGGCGACCAGGTCGATGCCGACCGTGTCATGGCGGTTCAGTTCGAACGCCAGGCGCAGTTTCGTGCCCACGCCGTCGGTGCCGGAGACCAGCACCGGTTCCTTGTACTTCTTGCTGATTTCAAACATGGCGCCAAAACCGCCCAGGCCGCCCATCACGCCTTCGCGCAGGGTGCGCTTGGCAAACGGCTTGATTGCTTCGACTAAAGCGTCGCCTGCGTCGATATCGACGCCAGCGTCACGGTAGGAAAGGGAAACATTAGAAGTCTGGTTCATGGTGTGGTGGCAGCGGAGGCGGTAAAATAGAAGGCGGATACCCGCCAGCACGCGCGCGCGTGGATGTTTTTGACATCCTGCGACAGGCGGCCAGCCGGTGAATTCGGTCGATCAAGACGCTATTTTATCAAACTGCCCCGCTATTTCGTAATTAACTGCCTTTTTTTAACGCAACAGCCCAAACTACATGCCATTCCCGATCACCGCCGAACAGAAGCAAACAGCATTTTGGATCGCGGTCTGGCTGGCATTTTTGCTGTTGCTGGTCAGCCTAGGCCCCATCCTGACGCCCTTCCTGGCCGGCGCCATCCTCGCCTACGTGCTCAATCCCGGCGTGGACCGGCTGCAGCGCCTGCATTACAAGCGTTTTTACCTGCCCCGGCCGCTGGCCGTGCTGATCGTCGTGGTGTTGTTTTTCCTCGCCATCACGGCGCTGGTGCTGATCGTCGTGCCCGTGCTGCAAAAGGAAATCCCCTTGCTGCAGGCACAGATTCCCCAGTTTCTCAGCAAGGCCAACGACTTCCTCGCGCCGAAACTGCGCGACCTGGGCATCCGCGTGCGCCTCGACGGCACGGGCATCAAGCGCATGCTGAGCCAGCAGATGGCCACCAGCGGCGATGAAATCTGGAGCACGGTGCTGGCCTCGGCGCGCATCGGCGGCACGGCCGTGCTGGGCTGGCTGGCCACCGTGGTGCTGATTCCCGTGGTGCTGTTTTATCTGTTGCTGGACTGGCATCCGCTGCTGGCGCGCATCGCCGGCGCCGTGCCGCGCCGCTGGGTCGGCCGCACGGTGGGCATGGCACAGGAAGTCGACACCCTGCTGGCGCAATACCTGCGCGGCCAGTTGCTGGTGATGCTGGTGCTGGCCACGTATTACTCGGTGGCGCTGGCCATCGCCGGCTTCGAAGTGGCGTTGCCTGTCGGCATCATCACGGGTTTGCTGGTGTTCATCCCCTACCTGGGCTTCGGCCTGGGCCTGATGCTGGCGCTGATCGCCGCCCTGCTGCAGTTCGCCGACTGGAGCGGCGTGATCGCCGTGGCCGTCATCTATGGCTGCGGCCAGGTCATCGAGGGCTTTTTCCTCACGCCGCGCTTGGTGGGCGAACGCATCGGCTTGAACCCGCTGGCCGTGATCTTTGCCTTATTGGCATTCGGGCAACTGTTTGGTTTCGTCGGCGTTTTGCTTGCTTTACCCGCTTCTGCCATCCTGATGGTCGCTTTTAAGCATCTAAGACGCCACTACCTGTCCAGCACCTTCTATAATGCATGACAAGGTGACTGACATAAGCTACTGCGCGTCGCACTTTGCGGCCGGCGATGCTCACCGTACTAAAGTACGGTTGCGCTTCTCGGCCACAAATCGCTGCCGCTCGCTACGCTTCTGTCAGGCACCCGACACAAAAAATGTTAAACTAACAACAGCGACGACGACGCATACGCAGTAATGAAAAACAGGACAAGGCGTACGCCATGAAACAACTGGTGCTCGATTTAGGCACAGACCAGGCGCACAGCCTCGATACCTTCGAGGTGGGACAGAATGCCGAAGTGGCGCAGCTGATGCGCCAGTTCGCCGCGCGCACGTCGCGCGAGCATTTTGCCTACCTGTGGGGCGAACTGGCCGCCGGCAAGAGCCATCTGCTCAAGGCCCTGGCCAGCACCGAGCGCGCGCGCTACATTTCGCCCTTCTCGATCGAGTCCGAATTCGTGTATTCGCCCGACGTCGACCTGTACCTGCTCGACGACTGCGAAAAACTCTCGCCGCTGGCGCAGATCGACGCCTTTGCCCTGTTCAACGAAATCCGCGCCAACAAGGCCTATATGGTGTGCAGCGGCGCCGTGCCGCCGGCCGTGCTGCCCGTGCGCGAAGACTTGCGCACGCGCATGGGCTGGGGCCTGATCTACCAGATCCACGGCTTGACCGACGATGAAAAAATCGCCGCCCTGACCCAGGCGGCCACCACCCGCGGCTTGACCTTGTCGCCGGGCGTGTTACCCTATCTGCTGTCCCATTTCCGGCGCGACATGCGTTCGCTGTCGACGATGCTGGACTCTCTCGACCTCTACTCCCTGGAAACCCAACGCCCGATCACCTTGCCTTTATTGCGCGAGCTGCTGCAGGCGGAAGCGAAAGAATGATGAATCTGGCCCTGTTTGACCTCGACCACACCCTGCTGCCCATCGACTCGGATCACGAGTGGGGCGAATTCCTGGTACGCATCGGTGCCGTGGACGCCGCCGAATTCACCCGCCGCAACGACGAATTTTTCGCGCAATACCAGGCCGGCACGCTCGACCCGGTCGAATACCTGGAATTTTCGCTTGGCACCCTGGCGCAATTTCCGCGCGAACGCCTCGAAGCGCTGCACCGCCAGTTCATGGCCGAAGTGGTCATGCCGGCCATCCGCCCCGAAGTCGTGGCCCTGCTCAAGCAGCACCAGGACGCGGGCGACCTGCTGGCCATCGTCACGGCCACCAACCATTTCATCACCAAGCCCATCGCCGAAGCCCTGGGCGTCGAGCACCTGCTGGCCGCCATGCCCGAATATGACGACGCAGGCAATGTCACGGGCAAGCTGCTGGGCACGCCAACCCTGGGCGCGGGCAAGCTGACCCACACCCACGCCTGGCTGGAAAAAATGGGCAAGGAACTGGGGCAGTTCGAGCGCAGCTACTTCTACAGCGATTCGCACAACGACATTCCCCTGCTGTCGGTCGTGACCCACCCTGTCGCGACCAATCCCAATGCCGCGTTGACAGCACACGCATCCCTCCACGGCTGGCCATCACTCCACTTATTCAATGATTAAAAAATTCATCCGCAAGATCCTCGGCGTTAAAAAAGAGGCAGCGCGCGACACCACGGCACCCGTCGTGCTCGGTCCCGCGCAACACGGAATCGACCCGAAACTGGTGTCGTCGAATGCCATCCGCGTCACCAGCAGCCTGCAGGAAGCAGGCTTTGAAGCATTCGTCGTCGGCGGCGCCGTGCGCGACCTGCTGCTGGGCGTCAAGCCGAAAGACTTCGACATCGCCACCAACGCCACGCCGGAACAGGTCAAGCGATTGTTCCGCCGCGCCTTCATCATCGGCAAGCGCTTCCAGATCGTGCACGTGATGTTCGGCCAGGACCTGCTGGAAGTGACGACCTTCCGCGGCGCCGGCGCCGATTCCGCGCCCAAGGATGAACATGGCCGCGTCCTGCGCGACAACACCTTCGGCCTGCAGCACGAAGACGCGCTGCGCCGCGACTTCACCATCAACGCCATGTACTACAACCCGGCCACGCAGGAAGTGCTGGACTACCACGGCGGCGTGGAAGACATCCGCGCCAAGACCTTGCGCATGATTGGCAAGCCGGAAGAGCGCTACCGCGAAGATCCCGTGCGCATGCTGCGCGTGGTGCGCTTCGCCGCCAAGCTGAAATTCACCATCGAGCCGCACACGGCCGCGCCGATCCCCATCATGGCGCCGCTGATCAACAACGTGCCCGCGCCGCGCGTGTTCGACGAGATGCTCAAGCTCCTGATGAGCGGCCACGCGCTGGCCTGCCTGCAGCAGCTGCGCAAGGAAGGCTTGCATCACGGCCTGCTGCCACTGCTCGACGTGGTGCTGGAGCAGCCGCTGGGCGCGAAATTCGTCACCCTGGCGCTGGACGCCACCGACCAGCGCATCGCCGCCGGCAAGACCGTCTCGCCGGGCTTCCTGTTTGCCTCGCTGCTGTGGCACCAGGTACTGGAAAAATGGACGGCCTACCGCGCCGCCGGCGAATCGACGATCCCCGCGCTGCACCTGGCGGCCGACGACGTGCTCGATTCGCAGACGGAAAAACTGGCCTTGCAGCGCAAGATCGGCTCCGACATGCGCGACATCTGGTCGATGCAGCCGCGCTTCGAGCGCCGCGTCGGCAAGGCGCCGTACAAGCTGCTCGAGCACCTGCGCTTCCGCGCCGGCTACGACTTCCTGCTGCTGCGCTGCGCCTCGGGCGAGATCGACATGGACATCGGCGAATGGTGGACGGCTTTCTATGAAGGCGACGAGGAAACGCGCGAAGCACTGCTCGTCAGCGCGAATGCCGCACCGGGCGCCGTCAAGAAAAAGCGTCCGCCACGCCGCAGCACGCGCAGCAAGTCCGGCACGGGCGGTGGCACCACCACCGGCAGCACCAGCGGCGAATGAGCGCAGTCATGCAGCCGGTTACCGCCTACATCGGCATCGGCGCGAACCTGGGCGACGCGCGCGCAAATGTGCAGGATGCCATCGCGCGCCTGGCGCGCCTGCCCGGCGCGTCCCTGGTCGATGCTTCGGCCAGCTACCGCACGGCACCCATCGATTCGAGCGGCGACGACTACATCAACGCCGTGGCGCGCATCAGCACCACCCTGCCGGCCGAAGAACTGCTGCAAGCCCTGCACGCCATCGAGGCGGCGCACGGGCGCGAACGGCCTTACCGCAATGCCCCGCGCACCCTGGACCTGGACTTGCTGCTGTACGGCGACGAGCAGATCGCCAGCGCCACCCTGACGGTGCCGCATCCGCGCATCACCGAGCGCGCCTTCGTGCTGGTGCCGCTCTTGGCGCTGGCGCCCGCCATCGCCGTGCCCGGACTCGGAGCGGCGCAGGACTTCCTGGCCGCCGTGGCCGATCAGGCCATCAGCAGGCTCTGACCAGTTTCGCTTCCATCCTCTACAATGCCGCTCCTGCAGCACGCCGCATAAAGTACTACACTAGCGGCGTCGCAATCGCATCACCCCCTTTCACTCTAGAGAATACCTATGTCCGCTTATTTGCAAGGAACCGATCTGGCCGCAAAAGACAAGGCCGCCACACCGGCGCCGGCGCCATCCAAGCCTGTCGCCAACAAGGCCGTGACCATCCATACCCTGGCCACGCTGCGCGCCGCCGGTGAAAAGATCACCATGCTGACCTGCTATGACGCCAGCTTCGCGTCCCTGATGGACCGCTGCGGCGTGGAGATCCTGCTGATCGGCGATTCGCTCGGCATGGTCTGCAATGGCCACAATTCCACCCTGCCCGTCACCGTGGCCGAACTGGCCTATCACACGGCGTCGGTGGCGCGCGGCAGCAAGTCGGCCATGATCATGTCCGACCTGCCGTTCGGCGCGTACGGCACGCCTGAAACGGCGTACGCCAACGCCGTCATCCTGATGCAGGCTGGCGCGCACATGATCAAGATCGAAGGCGGCGCCTGGCTGGCCGAGACCGTCCGCTTCCTCACCGAACGCGGCATCCCCATCTGCGCGCATATCGGCCTGACGCCGCAATCCGTACACCAGCTGGGCGGCTATAAAGTCCAGGGCAAGAGCACGGAAAGCGCCGCCGAACTGAAGAACGATGCGCTGGCGCTGCAAAACGCGGGCGCGGCCATCGTGCTGATGGAAGCGATGCCATCGCAGCTGGGCAAGGAAGTGACCGACATGCTGACGATACCGACGATCGGCATTGGCGCAGGCCCCGACTGCTCGGGCCAGGTGCTCGTCATGCACGACATGCTGGGCGTGTTCCCAGGCCGCAAAGCGCGCTTCGTGCGCAACTTCATGGAAGGCGCGGCCAGCATCGACGACGCCGTCACCGGCTACGTGAAAGCCGTCAAGGATGGCAGCTTCCCGGCGCTGGAACACTGCTTCTGATGTAGCTTGTTTTATGTCGGCTTACGCGCGGCGCGCTAAGCCGACCTACGGCGGCAAAATATGGGGTCAGACCCGGCGGGTCTGCCCCCGGTTTCACGCCAACAATTCCCCCTACCCCACCTGTATCCAGGTCGTCTTCAATTCCGTGTACTTGTCCAGCGCGTGCAATGACTTGTCGCGCCCGTTGCCCGACTGCTTGTAGCCGCCGAACGGCACGGTGATGTCGTCGCCATCGTACTGGTTGACGTGCACGGTACCGGCACGCAGGGCACGCGAGGTCTGGATGGCCTTGCTGATGTCCGATGTCCATACGGCCGCCTGCAAGCCGTAGGGCGTGGCGTTGGCCTGCCGGATCGCCTCGGCGAGATCCGTAAAGCCCAGCACGGACAGCACAGGGCCGAAGATCTCTTCGCGCGCGATCGTCATGCCGGCATCCACGCCGAAGATGGTCGGCTGCACATAGTAGCCGCCCGTCTCCAGGCGCACGGCCTCGCCGCCACCCAGCAGCTGCGCGCCTTCGTTCTTGCCGGACGCGATATAGCCCATGACGGTCTGCATCTGCGTGGCGTCGACAATCGCGCCCATGACGGTGGCTTCGTCGAGCGGGTCGCCAGGCTGGTAGCGGGGCAGCATGGCCTGCGCCTTGGCGACAAATTCTTCCCTGATCGATTCTTCCACGAACAAGCGCGAAGGCGCGTTGCAGCTTTCGCCCTGGTTGAAGAAGATGGAACCGACGGCGGCCGCCACGGCCTTGTCCAGGTCAGGGCAATCGGCGCAGACGATGTTGGCGGACTTGCCGCCCAGTTCAGTCCACGCCCGTTTCAGGTTCGACTGGCCCGCCATCTGCACGATCAGTTTCCCCGTGCGCGTGGAACCCGTAAAACCGATGCAATCGACATCCATGTGCAGCGCCAGCGCGGCGCCCGCCTCGCTGCCATAACCGGGCAGCACATTGAACACGCCGGGCGGCACGCCCGCCTGCAGCGCGATGTCGGCCAGGCGCAGCGCCGTCAGCGGCGATTTTTCGGACGGTTTCAGGATCACGCTGTTGCCGGCCGCGAGGGCGGGCGCGATCTTCCAGGCGGCCATGATCATCGGGTAGTTCCATGGCACGATGGCGGCGACGACGCCCACCGGTTCGCGCGTGATCAGGGCCAGGCTGTTGGCGGGAGTGGGGGCGATTTCATCGTAGACCTTGTCGATCGCCTCGCCATACCAGCGCAGGCAGCTGGCCGTGGCGCCCACGTCCACGCTCTGGCTGTATTTGATCGGTTTGCCCATGTCCAGGGTTTCCAGCAGGGCCAGCTCGGGGCCGTTCTGCTGCACCAGGTCGGCGAACTTGATCAAGATGCGCTTGCGCTGCGCCGGCGACTTGCCGGCCCAGCGGCGGTCGTCGAAGGCGGCGCGGGCGGCCAGCACGGCCGCATCCACGTCGACGCCGTCGCAGCGAGCCACCTGCCCCAGCAAGCGCCCGTCGATGGGCGAGTGATTATCAAAGGTCTGGCCGGATACGGCCCCTGTGCGCTCGCCATTGATGACAGCGCGGCCATCGATCGTGAGCGCTGCGGCGCGCGCATGCCAGCTGGTGTTTTCCGTCATGGTCGTCTCCTGCAAGGTGAAAACGCCAGCTTACTCTAGTCTTCCAAATACGCCGCGGACAGTTGCTTGCGCCGTCTGCGGTCGGCGCGCGCCAGCATCACGGCATACGCGATCACGGCGATGGTCACGACAAGGATGGTCAGCGCGGCGATGGCGTTGACGCGCGGGTCAAGCCCCAGGCGCGCGCGCGAGAAGATCACCAGCGGCATCGTCGTCGAACCGGGACCGGACAGGAAAGCGGACAACACCACGTCGTCCAGCGACAGGGTAAACGTCAGCAGCCAGGCCGAGGCCAAGGCCTGCGTGATGTTCGGCAGGGTCACGAGGAAGAACACCTGGTGCGCGCGGCAGCCCAGGTCCATGGCCGCTTCGGCCAGGGACTTGCTCATTTCCTGCAGGCGCGACTGCACCACCACGGCCGCATACGCCATGCCCAGCAGGGTGTGGCCGAGCCAGATGGTCAGCACGCCCCGCTCGGGGAAACCGAAGACCTTTTGCATGGACACCAGCATCAGCAGCAGCGACAGGCCGATGATCACTTCCGGCATCACCAAAGGTGCGCTGACCATGGCGGAAAACACGGTGCGGCCACGGAAGCGCTGGTAGCTGGTCAAGGCAAAAGCGGCAAAGGTGCCGAGGATGACGGAGGATGTCGCCGACATGAAGGCGATCTTCAGCGACAGGCCGAAGCCCGAAATGATCTCCGTATCGCTCATCAACTCGCTGTACCAGCGCAGCGAAAAGCCGCTCCAGACCATGTCCTGGCGCGAGCTGTTGAACGAGAAGACGATCAGCACGATGATGGGCAGGTAGAGGAACAGATAGCCGAGCGAAAGCCAGCCGCGGCCGAACCAGCGCTGCAGGAAAGTACGTCCGTTCATGTGCGCTCCCCCGCGTCCTGGTCCGTCTTGTATTTGTTAAAAATGGCCATCGGCACGAGGATCAGCAAGACCACCAGCACCGTCACCGACGACGCCATGGCCCAGTCGTTATTGGTGAAATATTCATCCCACAGCACGCGGCCGATCATCAGGGTTTCCGGGCCGCCCAGCAGCTCGGGGATCACGTATTCGCCCACGGACGGAATGAACACCAGCATGGCGCCGGCGATGATGCCCGACTTCGACAGGGGCACGGTGATGCGCCAGAACGCCTGCAGTGGCGTGGCGCCCAGGTCGGCCGCCGCTTCCAGGTAGCGCATGTCCATTTTCACCAGGTTGGCGTACAGGGGCAGAATCATGAAGGGCAAATAGGCGTACACCATGCCGACCACCAGCGAGAACGAGGTATTCATCATGTGCAGCGGTTCTTGAATGACACCGAGCGCGATCAGCAGGTCGTTGAGCAAGCCATGGTTGGCGAGGATGCCCTTCCACGCATACACGCGCAGCAGGAAAGAGGTCCAGAACGGCAGCATCACCAGCATCATCAGCACGGGACGGATGGACGGCCTGGCGCGCGCCATGAAGTAGGCGAACGGGTAGCCGATGAAGAGGCAAATGGCCGTGGTGATGGCCGCGTACTTCAATGAACTGAGGTAGGTGAGCAGATACAGTTCATCGGCGGCGATGAACAGGTAGTTGGCGATTTTCACCTTCAGCACGACGATGCCGTCGACATACGACAGCAAGCCGCCGAACGGGCTGCCCGCCGTGTCCATGTCGGACAGGCTGATACGCAGCACGATCAGGAAGGGCACCAGGAAAGCGGCCGCCAGGAACAGCGACGGCACGGCGATGACGGCGTTGCGGCCCGCGTTTTTCCCCGTTATCCAGCGCAGGGTCACAAGACCGCGCAACATGTGCAGAATAGACGTCATGATGGCCTCAGCTGGTCAGCACGACGATGTCGGCGCCGTCCCACCATACCCACACGCGCTGTTCGCGCTCGAGGCGCGCGGCGTCGTGGCGGGCTGCGTTGGTGCGCGAGACTTTCACCACCGTGCCGCTGTCGAGGCGCACGTGGTAGCTGGTTTCATTGCCAAAGTACGCCATGGCGACGATCACGCCCTGGGCGCAGTTGTAGCCGTGTTCCTTTGGTGACGCGCGCTCTTCCAGGGAAGGTGGCGCGATCTGGATGCCGATTTTTTCGGGGCGCACGGCCACCGACACATCCATGCCCAGGTTGCCCGTGATGCCATGCGAGACATAGTGCTCGCCATCGGGCGTGGCGATCACCACGTGGTCGGGTTCGTCCTGCGTGATGTGGCCGTCGAACAGGTTCACGCTGCCGATGAAGTCGGCGACGAAGCGGCAGTTCGGCGTTTCATAGATTTCGCCGGGCGCGCCCACCTGCAGGATGCGTCCTTCGCTCATGACGGCGATGCGCGTGGCCATGCTCATGGCCTCGTCCTGGTCGTGCGTGACCATCACGCAGGTGACGCCCACCTGCTCGATGATGTTCACCAGTTCCATCTGCGTGCGCTCGCGCAGTTTTTTGTCCAGGGCGCCCAGCGGCTCGTCGAGCAGCAGCAATTGCGGCCGCTTGGCCAGGCTGCGCGCCAGCGCCACGCGCTGCTGCTGGCCGCCCGACAGCTGGTGCGGCTTGCGCTTCGCATACTGCCCCAGCTGCACCAGCGCCAGCATCTGCTCGACCCGCGCCGCCACTTCCGCTTTCGGCAAGCCATCGCGGCGCAGCCCGAAGGCGATGTTGTCCCACACGGACAAATGGGGAAACAGCGCGTACGACTGGAACATCATGTTGATGGGACGCTGGTGCGGCGGCACATCGACGATGCTGTTGCCCGCCAGGGCGATCCTGCCCGAGGTCGGCGTCTCGAAGCCGGCCAGCATGCGCAGCAGGGTCGACTTGCCGCAACCTGAACTGCCCAGCAAGGCGAAGATCTCGCCCTTGTTGATCGTCACGGAAATATCGTTGACGGCGCGCACGCCATCGAATTCCTTGACCAGTTGATCAATCAGCAAAAAAGGCGCTGGGGCGTCGCTGGCCGACGCGGCTGGTGTTGCTATCGTCATGTGGGTGCTTTGGGTAAGAGGGTGTCAAAATGAAAAACTGGCCGCTAATGGAGCGGCCAAGATGGAAGTTTAGCGGAACTGCCGCGATTGCGGTCCAAAAAATGCATAGATGCTGCTTATTTGGGCAAAAACCCAACGGCAAAGGCCGGGGTCAGACCCGGCGGGTCTGACCCCGGTATTTAAGCCAGCTCAGAATTAAACCCAGCCCTTCGCTTTCACCTCCGCATACGTCTTGTCCAGGCACAGCCGTATCAAGCCCACCATCTCATCGATCTGCGCGCGCGTCATCACCAGCGGCGGGGCGACGATCATGCGTTCGCCCACGGCGCGCATGATGACGCCATTGTCGAACATGTGGCCGCGGCAGATCATGCCCACGCCCTGGCTTTCGTCGAACAATTCGTTGTCGTGCACGGTGGCGCCCTTCTTGCGCACCAGGTTCAGGCCCGCCACCAGGCCGCAGCTGTCCGCATAGCCCACCAGCGGATGCTCGCCCAGGCTGGCGAAGCACTGCTTCAGGTACGGCCCTGTGTCGTCCGCCACCTTGGCCACCAGCTGCTCTTCTTCGATGATGCGGATGTTTTCCAGCGCCGCCGCGCAGGCGACGGGATGGCCCGAATAGGTAAAGCCATGCGTGAATTCGCCGCCCTGCTCGATCAAGACCTTGGCCACCCTGTCACCCACCAGCACGCCGCCCAGCGGCACATAGCCCGAGGTAACGCCCTTGGCAAACGTGATCAGGTCGGGCTTGATGCCGAACAGTTCGGAGCCGAACCAGCGGCCCAGGCGGCCGAAACCGCAGATGACTTCATCGGCGATCAGCAAGATGCCGTACTTGTCGCAGATGCGCTGGATCTCCGGCCAGTAGGTCGACGGCGGGATGATGACGCCGCCGGCGCCCTGCACCGGCTCGCCGATGAAGGCGGCCACCTTGTCGGCGCCGATTTCCAGGATTTTGTCTTCCAGCCAGCCGGCCGCCTTCAAGCCGAAGGCTTCCGGTGTCAAGCCATGGCCCGACTCCAGATAATTGGGCTGGCCGATGTGCGCGATGCCCGGTATCGGCATGCCGCCCTGCGCATGCATGCCGTCCATGCCGCCCAAGGATGCTCCCGCCACCGTGCTGCCGTGATACGCGTTGTGGCGGCTGATGATGGTGTGGCGTTCCTTGTAGCCGAGGATGTCCCAGTAGCGGCGCACCATGCGCAGATTCGTGTCATTGCCTTCGGAGCCGGAACTGGTGAAGAACACGTGCTGGAACTGCGGCGGCGATATCTGCGCCAGCTTGGCCGCCAGCTGCGCGGCCGGCACGTTGGTCGTGCCAAAGAAGCTGTTATAGAAAGGCAGCGTCTCCATCTGCCGGTACACGGCTTGCGAGATCGACGTGCGGCCATAGCCCACGTTGACGCACCACAGGCCCGACATGCCGTCGACGATTTTCTTGCCCTGGCTATCCCACAGATAGACGCCGTCGCCGCGCACCATCACGCGCGCGCCCTTGCTGGCCAGATCCTGGAAATCGGTGAATGGATGCAGGTAGTGGGCCGAGTCCATCTGCTGGATGGCGTTTGTATCGTACACCTGCGGCGCCGCGTTTTTCTGCGCCACGGAGGAGACCAATGCGGCGCTTGGCGCCAGCGGATTGCTGGATGTGCTCATGCAGTTCCTTTCTTAGACATGCAACAGTAAATGTTCGCGCTCCCAGGGGCTGATCACCGTCATGAACTCCTGGTGCTCCAGGTCCTTGATGGCCGCATACACGTCGATGAAGCGCTCGCCCAGCACCGTGCGCAGCTTGTCTTCCGCGCGCAGCAGCTGCAGGGCCTCGGGCAAGCCTTGCGGCAGCTCGAATTTCATGTCGTAGGCGCTGCCCACCATCATCGGCGTCGCTTCCAGCTGCTCCGTCATGCCCAGGTAGCCGCAGGCCAGGGTGACGGCCAGGGCCAGGTAGGGATTCGCGTCGGCGCCGATGATGCGGTTTTCCACGCGCCGGTCCTGCACCCCCGATTCGGGCACGCGGAAACCCACCGTGCGGTTGTCCAGGCCCCACTGGATGTTGATGGGCGCGGCCGTGTGGCGCACGATGCGGCGGTAGGAATTCACATACGGCGCGACGATGGCCATGGCCGATGGCATGTAGCGCTGCAAGCCCGCGATGTAGTGCTTGAAAATGGGCGCGGCCGAACCGTCCTCGTTGCTGAAAATATTCAAGCCCGTCTTCGCGTCGACGACGCTCTGGTGCACGTGCATGGCCGAACCGGGTTCTCCCGCCATCGGCTTGGCCATGAAGGTGGCGTACATGTCGTGTTTCAGGGCTGCTTCGCGCAAGGTGCGCTTGAAGAAAAACACCTTGTCGGCCAGGCCCAGCGGGTCGCCGTGCAGGAAGTTGATTTCCATCTGCCCCGCACCGATCTCGTGGATCAGGGTATCGACGTCAAGGTTCATCAGTTCGCAGTAATCGTAGATATCCTCGAACAGCGGGTCGAACTCGTTGACGGCATCGATGCTGTACACCTGGCGGCTCGTCTCGGCCCGGCCGCTGCGCCCGATTGGCGGCTTCAGGGGCAGGTCCGGGTCCGTGTTTTTCGCCGTCAGGTAGAACTCCAGCTCCGGCGCCACCACCGGTTTCCAGCCCTTGTCCGCATACAGTTTCAGCACGCGCCGCAGCACGGAGCGGGGAGCGAAATCGACCAGCGCGCCATCGGCGAAATAGCAGTCATGGATGACTTGCGCGGTGGGGTCCGTAGCCCATGGCACCATCGTGATGGTGGTGGGATCGGCCTTTAAAATCATGTCGCGGTCGGTGCTGGAAATGGCGCGGTCATAGCCGCCATCGTCGACCGGGTAATTGCCCGTCACCGTCATGCCCAGTACGGCTTCCGGGATGCGCATGCCGCGCTCCTGGGTGAATTTCCCGCGCGGCAGGATCTTCCCCCGTGCCACGCCCGTCAAGTCGGGGACCAGGCATTCGATTTCCGTGACGCGCTTTTCATTGAGCCACAAATCCATGTCCGTATAAGTGAAATTTTCGCGTATTGCCATGTTTCCCTCTCGTTGGTCTTGCGCTTTTCCTGATTAAGCACCGCGTGATACTGGTGCGGTGCGCCTGTCATTCTTTCTTTCTATGCTGCTGTTCCTGGTAATCGCGGCACGCCTGGCCGAAGGCGCCAAACAGGCGCATGGACTGCGCATTGTCTTCCACCTGCCACTCGGGGTGCCACTGCACGGCCAGGGTAAAACCGGCGGCGCTGGCCACGCTATACGCTTCCACCAGGCCGTCGTCGGCCAGCGCTTCCACCAGCAAGCCATCGGCCAGACGGGCGACGCCCTGGCCATGCAGGGAATTGACCATCATCTCGCTCTCGCCGCCCAGCAGGCGTGACAGCAAGCCATCGGGCATCAGCTTGATGCGGTGCGCGGGCGCGTACTGGCGCTCCAGGGAATCGAGGACGTTTTCACGGTGGTCCATCATGCCCGGGACGGCGTGCACGGCCTGGTGCAGGCTGCCGCCCAGAGCCACGTTGACTTCCTGGAAGCCGCGGCAGATGGCCAGCAAGGGCAGCTGGCGCGCCAGCGCGGCGCGGATCAGGGGCAAGGTGGTGGCATCGCGCGCGGGGTCTTGCGGCAGCTCGGGATGCAGGATGTCTTCGCCGTACAGGCGCGCATCGACGTTCGAGGCGGAACCGGTCAGCATGACGCCATCGGCGATGTGCAGCGCCGCTTCCTGGTCCGCTTCCGCCCCAAAAGCGGGCAGCAACAGCGGCATGCAGCCGGCGCCGTACAGCACGGCGTGCAGGTATTTGTCCTGCGCCATATGCCAGGCGTGATTGCCAAGCTGGCGCTGGCAGGCGGGGACGAGAACGATGGGACGGCGCATAGAGTGCTACCTCGCTGGCGTGACGATCCAATGACAGCACCATGACAGCGCTGCCGCTCGCTTCACTGTACAGCAGAGCCGCAAATGGCGGCCACACGCATGGGCATGGCCAGCGGTGGCGCACATCGCCTACACTACGGCTTTGCAATATTGCTCTTGATAAAATCATCATATGCCCGTCCGGCGCCAAACACCAGCGCCGCAGGCAAAGTTGACCACGTTCCCATGCATCCACACCGTATTCCAGCCTTCCTGAACACCTTTTCCGTCCCGAGGGGGCAGCCATGAAGCACATGCCCTGGCGCGATTTCTTTGCCCTCGTGGTCAGCATCGGCGTGGTGGGGCTGGGCCTGGGCGCCACCATGCCGCTCACCGCACTGACCCTGCACCAGCGCGGCGTCGGCACGGACATCATCGGCATGATCACGGCCGTCAGCGCCCTGGGCATCCTGGCCGCCTCGCCATTTGTCTCGGGCTGGGTCGGCCGTTTCGGCGCGCGCGCCACCATGCTGGGCGCCGTCTGGGCGGCGTCGCTGGCGACGATCGCCATGCAATTCACCGACCATCTGCTGGCGTGGAGCGTGCTGCGCTTCCTGTTCGGCGGCGCCATGGGCGTGCTGTTTACCATCGGCGAGGCGTGGGTGAACCGGCTGGCGCCGGACAATTCACGGGGGCGCGTGGTGGCCATGTACACCACCAGTTTTACCTTCTTCCAGCTGATCGGTCCCGCCCTCGTGGCCCTGTTCAACGACAAGATTTCCTGGAGCTTCGCCGCCTGCGGCCTGCTGTTCTTGCTGGCCGTGCCGGGGCTGATGCTGATCTCGAACAGCGGCCCGGAAAAGGAGCCGGAAGAACATGGCGTGAAGTGGACCCTGATCCTGCCGCGCATGCCGATGATCGTGCTGGGCGCCGCCTTCTTCGCCCTGTTCGATACCCTGGCATTGAGCTTGCTGCCCCTGTATGCGATGGAGCATGGCATCGGCACGGACCTGGCCCTGCTGTCGGCCACCGTGGTGCTGGTGGGTGACACGGGCCTGCAATTCGCGCTGGGCTGGATGGCCGACCGCTTCGGCCGCGCCAGGGTGCACGCGGGCTGCGGCGTGGCCGTCTGCCTGCTGCTGCCGCTGCTGCCGTTCGCTGTCGGCACGCCGTGGCTGTGGTGGACCTTGCTGTTGCTGCTGGGTGCGGCGGCGGGCGGCATCTACATGCTGGCGCTGGTGGCCTGCGGCGAACGTTTTACGGGACTGTCGCTGACCAGCGCCAGCGCCATCGTCAATGCCACCTGGGGCATCACCAGCGGCGGCGGTCCCCTGCTGACGGGCGTCCTGATGCAGTCGGTAGGCGTAAACGCCCTGCCGGCCGTGATGTGGGTGTGCGCTGCCATTTTCGTCGGCAGCGCCGTGTGGGAGCGCAGGAAGGGCATCGTCTAGCCTTCGCTACCGTGTAGGCTTTTCCGGGCGCCGCTGCCATTCTTCGATTCCGGGGTCAGCCCCTGCAGGGGTCATGTCCCCCGATGGGGGACATGACGATCACGAAGTGACTGACCCCAGCTCTTTGCCTGCGGGTTCAGGTAGCGCATCAACTCGCTACTGCTTCTGCTTTTCCAGCCGCTGCCGCAATTCCTCGGCCGCCGGATAATCGGGATACGCCTGCCTGAACGCGGCCCATTCCTGCTGCGCCAGCGCGCCCTCGCCCGCCTTGAGCAGCGCGTCGATTTTCACCAGCCATACGGAAGCGTCGAGCCTTGCAGGCGGCGGCAGCGGCGCGGCGCGTGCCGCCACGGGAGCGGACATGGCTGGCGCACGCTGCACCGGCGCCTGGCGCTGCATGCTGGCTTCGGCCTGCATGGCGGCCTGCTGCTCCATCTGCTCGCGCATCGCCGTGGCAGGCGCCGGTGGCGGCGGCGGTGCTGGTGGTGCTG
>NZ_NRDQ01000066.1 GCF_002878455.1 Janthinobacterium sp. AD80 | reverse complement strand
ATCATCTTCCCCAGCACCCGGCTCGCTGGCGGCACCAACCTGGCCTGCTTCCGCCCTGCCCTCGTGGGCAATGTTCGCAAAGGAGCCGCCTATCGGTTAACATGGCGGGGTACGCCAACGCCGCACGTGGAAACCTTGTAAGGCAGACACGCGGCGCGGCATCCGACTCACAGAACATTGATACTTCGCATGCAAACCAACCCTGAAAAAAAAGACACCGAACTGCGCCTTAAAGTCAACAGCGAAACGGCCCGCCTGGCCTGGAGCGAACTGGAAAAAAACACTTCGCCCAAGGCAACGTCGTCTGGGTCGCCAACGAACTGGACCTGGTAGAAGTGGCCGTGCGCATCTCGCACGACGACAAGGCCACCATTGGCCAATGGATGGCCGACGGCAAGGTCGCCAAGGTCTCCGACCAGCAGCCTGCAAGACTTGCTGGTGGCGCCGGCCGCACCGCAATAACTGGCGGCAACGGCGCCGCGGCACGTCAGCGGCGGCGCCGCTGCGTCAGGGTCAGCATGGCCAGGCCCAGCGCCAGCAGCAGCAGGGTGCCTGGCAGCGGCACTGGCACGGCGGTGGGCACGTAAGCCAGTTCGGAACTGTTAAGCATGTTCAAGACCAGGGTATAGTTGCCCGCCACCAGGTTGTCAGTGACGGCGCCATACTGGCCGCCGCACGTGGTGCCGATGCCCGTGCCGGTGGGCGTGCCGCAACCGCTGGGATCGTAGGTAAACACGCTGCCGCTGGTCAGCGGCGTTTGCGCGTAGCCAGTGTTCAGGTTGGCGTCATCGGCCAGTTCGCTGCCGCCCAGGATACCCGAGCCGAGGCTGCCGTCGGGCGCCCAGTTGAAGACGATCTCTCCGCCTTCGTCGATGATGCTGAAGGTCAGCGCCATGGAGGTACTGGCCGCCGAGCCCGTGCCCGCCATGGCGTCCAGGTACAGCTGCATGAAGGGCAGGGCCTGGAACTCGAAGGCCAGGGTCGCGCCCGGTTCGCCGACGACAAAGTTGACGGCCATGGCGGTGGTGGAACCGTTGCGTCCGGCGGCATCGGCGCTGCCGCCGCCCGTCAAAAAAAGTTTCCGCCGCATTCACCGTATGCGTGCTGGTCGAGCCGGGCGGGAAGGGCGGGATTTGCGAAGTGACGATCTGCGCGTCGCCGCGTGCAAACGAGGCGTTGCCCATGCCTTGCTGCGTGAAATCATTTTGTCCCTTGCTGACGGCGCCCCGCGTCGCTTGCGCTGCATCGATCTCGTTGGCGCCGCCGTGGATGACGCTGCTGCCATTGAGGGTGGCCGTGGTGCGCGACAAATCGATGTTACTCAGCAAGGTGGTGGAACCCGTGGGATTGCTGATGACCAAGCCGAAGACACTGGTATAGGCATAGCCATACGCGGCGGCGCCGGCAGTGCCGCAGCTCCCCAGCAACAGCAGGGCCAGCATGGCCCTTGTTAATCGTGTACAAGAAAAATGCGTCATGAAAAATCCTCGTCTCCTGGCCGGACGGCGGCGTTGCCGCGTGGTGGCGGATGCCGGCCCGCTGTAAGGAAAACCGACAGCGTCAGCATAAAAAAAGGCGAGGAGATGTCCCTCGCCTGTGAATACCCCCTGTTGCATGGTTCAGCCATTGACTTTCCGGCGGCGGGCATAGCCGAGGCCTGCCAGGCCCAGGCCCAGCAGTGCCAGGGTGCCTGGCTCGGGCGTGGCCGCTTGTTTCACCAGATCCACGCTTTCCACCGCGTTCAGGGTCAAGGTGTAGTTACCGGCCGTCAAGGCATTGCTGACGGAGCTGAAGTTGCTGCCGCACGCCGTGCCGACACCGGTACCCGTGGGCGTGCCGCAGCCGGAAGGATCGTAGGTGAACAGATTGCCGCGCGTCAGGAAGTTGGTGGCCAGGCTGGTGTTCAGGTTGGCGCCATCGGCATTTTCCGTGCCACCGAAGATGGAGCCGAGCACGCCATCGGGGGCCCAGTTGAACACCGTCAGGCCCGCTGCGTCCGTGATGGTGAAGGTGACCACCAGGTTGGCCGTCGCGGTGGACAGCTGGCCGACTGTGCTTTGCAGGAAGACTTGCATGAATGGCGAGGCGAGGAAGTCAAAGCTCAGGGTGGCCGTGGGCGAGCCGACGATGAAATCGACGGAAAAGCCCGTGGTCGAGCCGTTGCGCCCGGAGGCATCGGCCGTGCCTGCCGGGCCGTCGAGGTGGGCTTCGGCCACGTTCACGACCTGCGTGGAAGTGGAGCCGGCAGGAAACGAGGGGAATTGCGTGCTGACGATCTGCGCATCGCCACGCGAGTAGTCGCCCGAAGGGCCCTGTTGCGTGAAATCGTTCTGGCCCTTGGTGACGGCGCCGACGTTGGCGCGCGGCGCGTCCAGCGAACCGGAGCCACCCTGGATGACGCTGACGCCGTTCAACGTTGCCGTGCTGCGCGAAATGGTGGTGCTGTTGGCCACCGTGATCTGGCCCGTTGGTACGGCGATCACCAGGCCGAAGATGTTGTTGTAGGAATAGCCGTAGGCGCCCGCCTGTGCGCTACCGGCCGCGCACAGCATGGCCAGCGCCGCAGCCGCCGGGATCAGTTTTAAATGAGACAGTTTCATTTTGCTTACCTCGTGGTTGAGTGGGACAGGAAGTCTTGCCTGAGCCCTGTGGGCAGGTGCTCATGGCCAGACTTAAGCGACTTCCATGCCAAGACACGAGGTGGCTTATAAATCAAGCACTTGGCGTACTTTTGTTGACGTAATGCAGGTGTTGCCTGGGGCGCTGTAAGAAATGCCGACTTTTCTCAGGGCTGGCCGTCTTGTGGCGTCGTGGCCAGCAGGGCTTGCATGTGGGCGTGCAGGCGCTGTGCCGGAAGAAAGTCGCGGAAGGCGGTGGCCAGTTGGCGTGCCGCCAGGCGGGCTGGGCCATCGTCCAGCAGGCGCGTGGCGGCATGGCGCAGGGCGGTTTCCTGGAAGCGGTCGGCGCGCAGCAGCTGGCCGGCGCCGGCCGCCACGATGCCGTGCATGTTGAGGAACTGGTCGAGGTTGCCGGCGATGCCGATCACAGGCACGCCTGCCGTCAGCGCCTGCTGGCTGGTGGGGCTGCCGCCGTTGCAGATGACCAGGCTGGCGCGCCGGGCAGCCGCGTCACCGGGCAGGAAGGGGGCGACAAAGGCATTCGGCGGCACGGCATCGATGCGGATGGTGCCGGCCGTGGCCGCCAGCACGGTGACGGGCAGGGGCGCCAGCGCGCGCAGTACGCGCGGCAGCAGCGTACCCTGGCCGGAACTGCCCAGGGTGACATAGATGATGGGCCTGCCGCTGCTCAGCTCGGCCCGCTGCCACCAGGGCGGCAGGTCGACCGGCGGCGCCCAGATGACGGCACCCAGGTAGTCGTGCGTGGGCGGCATGGCGTGCGGCGGGAACAGCTGCGGAATATCCGCGTACAGGGTACGGTCCGCATCCGTATAGGTTCGGCGCAGGTCGCTTCCCAGCGATGGCAGGCCGTGACGGCGGCGCACGCGGTTCAGCGGCACGGCGTGCGTCGCAAAGGCCAGCGGGCGGATCAGGCGGAACAGGGGATTGGCCAGCCAGATGGGCAAGACCCCTGTCAGGGGCAGCCTGGGTACCGTGTAGTGCTGGCGCACGTACGGGCTCCAGTAGGCGTTGCTGACGGTGATATACGGGATCTGCCGCAGGCGCGCGCTGACCGACAGCGACAGACGGAAGTCGCCGATCACGAGATCGGGCTTGACGGCCTCGAGCAGGCGCAAGTCGTCTTCCACATACGCTTGCAAAGTGCTTTCCGTGTACAGGGGCTTGCCGCTGGCCAGCGCTTGCAGGAATTGCTGCGTTGACAGACTGTCGATGCGCCAGCGGTGGAATGCTGTTTGCTTGAAGCAAAAGTCATAGCCATCGGCGCAGGCGAAATGGATGTCGTACTGATCTCCCGGCAAGCCAAGCGCCAGGCTCAGGGGGCGGCCGACGTGCGCCAGGGTCACTGCCTCGGCCATGAAAAGAATGCTGGTGCGCGCCATTGGATGGAGTCTTTGGAGTCTTGCGTGGTCTGCGATGATGGACGGCGTTCGCCCGCTGTATGCAGGGTTGGAGTGCGGTCGGCGCATTTGGTTCCCTGTACTTGCGGGCGCCAGGCTTTCCCCGCATCGGCTAAAGTGGCGGCAAAGGAGGTCACCATGCCGCTACAGTCCCGTCATGCCCCGTTGCGTGCGCACAGCACGCCAGAACCCGATATGCCGCCACCGCCGGAAGGCGATCCGCGCATCCCGCCGGCCGAACCGCCGCCACACATCGATCCCGTGCCCGTCGAGGAACCGACGCCGCCACCGCCGCCCGTCAAGATGGCTTGAAGGGGTTGAACGGCAGGCGTGCTGCCAGGCCGCGCGCGCACTTTATTTCCGATTAGAAATGGAATGCGCGGGCGGCGGGATTGCCACGCCATTTAAACAACAAAAAAGCCAATAAATGTTGCCCCTTGGATACAAATCAAAGACTAAGCGCTGAGTGTCATGCGGCTGTCACGATTCTGTTCTTATAATGAGACATCATAAAAATTCTTGTACAGGAGACCATCATGGGCAATTCCTTGCATAACAAAATTTATCTGGGCCGCCGCCCTGTGATTACCAGCAAAAACCTGGTGGCGCTGGCGCTGGCAGGCGCCGTGGCCGGCTGCGGCCTGGCGTGGCTGCTGCTGCGCAGCTACAAATAAGCGCGCTGCGCGCGCCTTTTCAGCGCGCCGTGCGCAGGGCCGGCGGCGACTGAATGACGTTGCCTGTTGCCGATGCGCAGCGGGGCGCGTACCATGGGGGCCGAACACCTGGCCTTTTATGGAAAAGTAATGAAGAACGAGAAATTAACAACCGATGAATATGACGCGCTGGAGCAAGTTGCACGCGGCATCAAGACCGAGCGCCCGAGCGCTTGCGTTGCCCGCAATGCCAAACGCCTGTCCGGCCTGAAGCTGCTCAGCTACGCGCGCGATGGTCGCCTGTCCATCACCGAGAAGGCGCAGCAGATGCTGTTCCTGCGCCGCTGCATCATGGGCTTGCGCGCCGTGGCCGCCGACCCGCTGACCAAGCTGGAGTCGGACGTGGCCTATTTCCTGGGCAAGAAAGCCCATATCGTGGCGCGCGCCGAAGGCGAGGGACACGACATTTCCGACAAGGGCCGCGACTCGCTGGCCGATATCGACACCCTGGGATTGTAACAGCCTGTCCCTGCAACCGGCCCCTGGGGCCGGTTTTCACATCCCCCACTCTTTTATTACTTCCCTCTTGGAGAACACTTTGGACAGCGCGATGAACTGGTCGGCCCACGAACTGACGATGACGGTCCTGATGACGCCCGATATGGCCAACTTTTCCGGTAACGTGCACGGCGGCACCATCTTGAAATATCTCGACAGCGTCGCCTATGCCTGCGCCAGCCGCTACTCGGGCAGCTACGTGGTGACCCTGTCGGTGGACCAGGTGATGTTCCTGCAGCCGATCCACGTGGGCGAGCTGGTGACGTTCCTGGCGTCGATCAACTACACGGGCACGACATCGATGGAAGTGGGTATCCGCGTGGTGACGGAAAACATCCAGCAGCGTCTGGTGCGCCACGCCAACAGCTGCTACTTCACCATGGTGGCGGTGGACGCCAACCGCAAGCCGGTAGCCGTGCCGCCTTTGGTGCTGGAAACGCCGGAGCAGCACGCGCGCTTCGAGCAGGCCAAGCTGCGCAAGCTGTCGCGCCAGAAAGTGTCGAAGAAATAAGCGTGACGGGCATAAAAAAACGGCCACCAGAGTGATCTGGTGGCCGTTTTTCATTGCATGCCGTGAGGCAAGGTCAAACCGCGATTAACGGTCGCCGTAGCTGCGGCGTGCGCCGTCGGTGCTGCGCGGGTTGGAACCCTTGTAGCCGCCGCCGGTGCTTGGCGCGCCGTCTTTGCGTGGTGCGCCCGGCTTGCTGAACGTGCGTTGGCCCGGCTTCGCGCCGCCACGGTTGTCGCCTGGTTTCCAGCCGCCTGGACGGGCGCTCGAACGGGGAGCCGATGCCGTTTTCTTAGGCTCGAAACCTTCGATGACATTGACCGGGATCAATTGCTTGGTGAAACGTTCGATACGCTTGACGTTCATGCCTTCAGCGTGGTTCACCAGCGAGATGGCCAGGCCATTGCGGCCAGCGCGGCCGGTACGGCCGATGCGGTGGACGTAGTCTTCCGGGAACTTCGGCAGATCGTAGTTGAACACGTGGGTGATCGTTGGCACGTCGATACCGCGGGCGGCAACGTCGGTGGCAACCAGCACCTTGACCTGGCCGCGACGCATGCCGTCCAGGGTGCGGTTACGCGCGCCCTGATGCATGTCGCCGTGCAAGGCGGCAGCCGAGAAACCGGCGATGTTCAGGCGGTCGGCGATGGTGTCGGCGTCACGCTTGGTGGCGGTGAACACAACAGCCTGGTCCAGGGTTTCGTCGCGCAGCAGGTGGTCCAGCAGGCGATTCTTGTGCGACAGATCGTCGACGAAGTGCACGCGCTGGGTGATGTTTTCATGCTTGTTGCTCGAGCTTGCCACCTGGATGACCAGCGGGTTTTTCGTGATGCGGCGGGCCATGTTGCCGACCACGCCGTCCAGGGTTGCCGAGAACAGCATGGTTTGACGGCCTTCCGGCGTCGCTTCGACGATTTTTTCGATGTCGTCGATGAAACCCATGTCCAGCATGCGGTCGGCTTCGTCCAGCACCAGGATTTCCAGTTGCGAGAAGTCGATCTTGCCCGAATCCATGTGGTCGATCAGACGGCCAGGGGTAGCGACCAGAATCTCGGGATTCTTGGCCAGCAATTGCATCTGTTTAGGATAAGGCATGCCGCCCAGAATCGACACAGCCTTGATGCGGCGGATGCCGGTGCTGTACTTGTCGGTATTCGTGGTCACTTGCAGGGCCAGTTCGCGCGTCGGCGTCAGCACCAGCATTTTTGGCTGGGCAGCCTTGAAGCGTGGACGCTCGCCACGGGCGCGCGATGCTTGCATTTCCTGGTTTGGCGTCTTGCCGGCGGCGCTTTGTTCGGCGCTGGCCAGTTTGTGCAGCGACGGCAGCATGAAAGCCGCGGTCTTGCCCGAACCGGTCTGCGACGAGACCAGCAGGTCACGGCCTTCGATCGCGGCTGGAATCGCTTGCGACTGTACCGCGGTTGGCGCGGTGTAGCCCGATTCGGTCAGAGCGGCGATGATGGACGGATGCAGGCCTAAGGATTCAAATGTCATTCTTTTCTTTCGTAAAAATCAGCGTTCTTGCAAAAAGCAGAACGCAAAATAGCAACGCCAACCAAAACGAAATGACTCAACTAGAAAGAAATTTCGGCACAAAAGCTTTGCGCCGGGACGGTGTCAGGTGCGACACACAAGGCGGGAGGGCTTTATAAGCGACATCCTGTGGATGTGCTAAGGCTTGCGAAGCTGCTAAGTTTGTAGTGCATCTAACTGCGGTGTTGCCATCGCTTCAAGGGAACATATTGCAGCGCACAACGACACTATACCGTATTTGTCGCCGTTTTGCACTGTCTAAATGGGAAGAAACGAAAGTCCTACCACGTTTTTCGTATGTTTCCTATGTGAAATCAGTAAAGATACGTAGTTTCAGCACGTGCATGCATTGCGTCAGGCGCCGAGCATGGCCGCGATGTCGGCCGGAATTGGCGCTGCCTGCGCCGCTTCTCTGGCGTGGTTGATTTGCCGCGTCGCCTGCGCCAGCTCGATCAGGCTGCGTTCCAGCTGATAGTTGCCCCTGGCGTGCAGCCATGACAGCACATCGGCCAGGTGCCAGATGGTGGCGCTGCCTTCGTGCACGGGCGCGGGAAAACTGTGGCGGTGCTTGTGCATCAGCTTGTGCATGTTTTGCCGGGTCAGGGCGTGATTGCCGGGATTTTTCGGCGTGCTCCAGATGCAGGCGATGCAGAACTCGCCGCAGCGGCAGCCGTCATCGTTGCAGGGGCAATGCATTTTGCCCCAGGCAGGGCTGCCGCCTGTCTCCACGCGCCAGCCCTGGCTTTCCGCGTGGCGTAGCGCCGCTTCGATGTCTTTCTTCGGGTGCGAGAAGCGCCTCGATATCTTGCGGTTGTCAAGTGACAACCGCAAGATAATCGGCCATCATTGGCTCACTCTACTTCGGGATTCACCGCCATCACTTGCGAAAAGCCGCCATCGACGTAGGTAATCTCGCCCGTGATGCCGGACGCCAGGTCGGACAGCAAGAAGGCGGCCGTGTTGCCCACTTCCTCGATGGTGACGTTGCGCCGCAGCGGGGCGTGCTCGGCCACGAAACCCAGCAGCTTGCTGAAATCCTTGATGCCGGAGGCGGCGAGGGTCTTGATGGGACCGGCGGAAATGCCGTTGGCGCGGATGCCGCGCGGACCCAGCGATTCGGCCAGGTAGCGCACGGACGCTTCCAGCGAGGCCTTGGCCAGGCCCATGGTGTTGTAATAGGGCACGGCGCGCACGGCGCCCAGGTAGGTCAGGGTCAGCACCGAAGCGCCCGGGTGCAGCAGGGGCAGGGCGGCCTTGGCCATGGCGGGAAAGCTGTAGGCGGAAATATCGTGGGCGATGCGGAAACTGTCGCGTGACAGGCCGTCGAGGAAGTCGCCGGCGATGGCTTCGCGCGGCGCGAAGCCGATGGCGTGCACCAGGCCATCGAGCTGTTCCCAGTGCTGTGCCAGGTCGCTGAAGACGGCGCTGATCTGCTCGTCGCTGGACACGTCGCAGTCAAACACCAGTTCACTGCCAAATTCCGCCGCGAATTCCGTGATGCGCTCCTTGAAGCGCTCGCCCACATAGGTAAACGCCAGGGTGGCGCCTTCGCGGTGGCAGGCCCTGGCGATGCCGTAGGCGATGGAGCGGTTCGACAGCAAGCCCGTGATGAGGATTTTTTTGCCTTGTAGGAAAGCCATGACGACTCCTGTCTGGGTAGGTGGGCGGGTAAGGCGGATGTGCAACCGGCCGCGACAGCAAAGCTGTGGCGGCCGGTGAGGTGGATCTATATGGATCAGGCGATCAGTGACGGGCCTTGGCGCGATTGCTGCCACCGCCGCGCTGGATGCGCGGTTTTACCAGCGAAATCGGTGCTGCCTGTACCTTGCCGCCCTTGGCGACGCGGCGCACGGCCTTGGCGGCCCGTTCCGGACGGTCCGCTTCCAGCAGCATGGTGGCGCTGTCGGCGATTTCCTGGGTGATGTCCTTGTTCATCGTGGCCGAGGTTTTCGGCACGAGAATGGTGGAGCCGGCGCGCAAACGGGTGCGCTGGGGAATGTTGTTGGCCTGGCGCAGCACGTCGGCCGTGGTGCCGAATTTCGACGCCAGGGTTTCGATGCGTTCACGCGCGTTGGTGATCTTGTGCGTGGTCCAGCTCGACAAGGCATGGCCCCATTGCGCCAGGTTGGTGGTGAACTTGGCGGCGTTTTCCTGCGGCAGCAAAATCTTGGTCTTTTCGCCGCCGATGATGACAGGGCGGTTAAATTGCGGATTCAAGGCCTTGAATTCATCCATCGACAGTTCGGCCAGCTGGGCGGCAACGGTGATGTCGATGTCGCTGGTCTTGTCGATGGCCGTGAAATACGGCTGGTTGTCGACCACCGGCAGTGTCAGGCCGAACTGGGCCGGATTGGCGATGATGTTCTTGACGGCTTGCAGTTTCGGCACGTAGTTGCGCGTTTCGGCCGGCATCAGGTCGGCCAGGCTTTCGAAATCGGTGGGCTTGCCCAGCGCCTGGTTTTTCTTGATGGCGCGCTGTACCGAGCCTTCGCCCCAGTTGTAGGCGGCCAGCGCCAGTTGCCAGTCGCCAAACATGTCATACAGGCGCTGCAGGTACGTCAATGCCGCATCGGTCGAGGCCAGCACGCCGCGGCGCTCGTCCTTGAACATGTTTTGCTTGAGGTTGAAATCGCGTCCCGTGGCGGGCACGAATTGCCACATGCCGGCCGCGTTGGCGCTGGAGAACGCTTGCGGGTTGAAGGCGGACTCGATGAATGGCAGCAAGGCCAGTTCCGTCGGCATGCCGCGCTTTTCCAGTTCCTGCACCACGTGGAAAATATAGCGCGAGGCGCGCGCCGTGGTGCGGGCGATGTAGTCGGGGCGGGTGGCATACCAGTTGACGTGGTTGGCCACCAGCTGGTTGTTGATGTCGGGAATCGCATAGCCGCTGCGGATGCGGCCCCAGACGTCGGCTTCGCGCAGCGGATCGGAACTGTCGCTGAGGTTTTTCAGCAGACGGTCGGTCTTTTGCAGGCGGTTATCGAGGGTGGGGAGTTTCGCCGTGACCTGGGCGGTCATCGGGATCAGGGCAGGCGTGGCGGCGGCGACTGGCGCGTTATCGCTCTCAACACCGGCTTCGTACGCCTGGCTGAGGGCGGGCGCAAGCGCCAGGGCCAACGCCGCCAGGACGGTAGATTTAAAGGAGTTTTCGTGCATAGTGTTCCATTGTTGTCGTCGGAGAAACATCGGACAGACCCATGATTAAGGTGCGAGTGTACGTATATCCACATGCCGGAGTCAAGAATTATGTCAGCATGATGACAGCACATAGGCGGCAATAGCGATGTTTCCATTCGCTAATAGTGCAATTATTGCAAATTTAATTTGCCGGATGCGCGGTTCGGCCGCTGTTATAGCATAGATGGCGCCGACCCTGGCGCAAGCCTGGCAGGCGCCGGGCATGAGGCTGCGCAAAAGTGCGTACAATTTGGCTTTGGCCGGCCATCCAGATTCCGGCTGCCTTATTGATAGAGAGTCATGCATATGAACACCCCGCCGCGTCACGACGACGATAACGCCGTCATCATCGCCAATACCGTTGCCTGGCTGGAAAAGGCCGTGATCGGCCTGAATCTGTGCCCGTTCGCCAAGGCCGTGCACGTCAAGAAGCAGATCCGCTACGTGGTGTGCGAATCGAGCAATCCGGAAGATTTATTGGCGCTGCTGATGGACGAGCTGCAAATCCTCGCCGACACGGACCCCGAGCAGATCGACACGACCCTGCTGATCCACCCGTACACCCTGAACGATTTCCTCGACTACAACGAGTTCCTCGATGTGGCCGACGCGGCAGTGGAAGACATGCACCTGGCCGGCGAATTGCAGGTGGCCAGTTTCCACCCGCACTACCAGTTTGCCGAAACGTTCGAAGACGACATCAGCAACTACACCAACCGTTCGCCGTACCCGACCTTGCATCTGCTGCGCGAAGACAGCATCGAGCGCGCCGTCGAGGCTTTCCCGGAAGCGTCCGAGATCTTCGACAAGAATATCGCCACCCTGGAAAAGCTGGGCATCGAAGGCTGGCAACAACTCGGCTTGCCGAAGGCATCCTGATGGCGGACAAGGAATTGCCGCCGCGTCCCGATACGCCCTGCGTGGCCGTGTGCTCGACCACCTTCGATGAAATCTGCCGCGGCTGCGGCCGTACCGTGGTGGAAGTGGCCCACTGGGTGTCGATGACGGATGAAGAGAAGGAAGTGGTGTGGGTGCGTATTCTGGCGCAGGGGTATCCGCGCAGGAATACTTGATTTAACCCGACTGCAACTGCTGGGGTCAGACGCCCTCACATGTCAGCGATGACTTTTGTGTGAGCGGTATTGAGGGTCTGACCCCGGTACTATTGGCGTCAACTATTAATAGCTGCCGATAAAATCCTTCTTGCCGACTTCGATGCCGTTGTGGCGCAGGATGTCGTAGGCCGTCGTCGCGTGGAAGAAGAAGTGCGGCAGCGCGTAGTGGAACAGATAGGTCTGGCCCGTGAAGTGCTTGGTCTTTTCGCCGCTGCCGGTGGTGATGGCGCGCGTTTCGCTGCCGTCGATGTCCGCTTGCGGCAGGCTTTCCAGGAAGGCGATGGTTTTCACGATGCGCGCTTTCAGTTCGGCAAAGCTCTGCTCGCTATCCTCATAGGGCGGCACGGCCACGCCGGCCAGGCGCGCGCCGCAGCCCTTGGCGAAGTCGGTGGCGATCTGGATCTGGCGCACGAACGGCAGCATGTCCGGGAACAAGCGGAATTGCAGCAGGGCGTTCGGGTCGATTTTCTTGTCTTGCACGTGCGTTTCCGCCTTGTCCAGGATGGCGGCCAGGCTGCCCAGGATCTGTTTGAAGACGGGGATCGATGCGGAATAGATGGAGAAGGTCATGGTGGTTCCTCTAGGTGAAGTGGCGCGATGATAGCAAGCCGCGCGCTTTTCTGCTGGCGCTGGCCGGCTGTGCCATGGAACGTGTGGTTTTTCGGCCCTGTCTATATGACATGAGGTAGCTGCTGGCGTGTGTTTATTGGTGACTTACCCTGCTTTTTCCATGCATAATTGCTTCTGAAAAAGTTTCTTCCCGCCCCGTCCACCCTGATTCCCCCGTAAAGTTCGATGAGCGCTCGCCTGGTCCCTGTTGCCCTGTCCCTGCATGTCTAATTCCCTCTATCAACGCCTGCGTGCCAGCCTGAGCGCCCTGTATGGCTCGTCGATCTATGGCGCCCTGCTGCTGGTGGTGTTTGGCGGCCTGGTCCTGCCCGCCATCATCGGCAGCTATTTGCTGGTGGGCGTGCACGAACGCCAGTCGGCGCGCACCAGCCTGAACGAGGCCCTGCAGCGCAATGTCGACATCCTGGCGCTGGGCATGCAGGAATCGCTGTGGAACATGAATGCGGAATCGGCCCATTCGCTGGTCGAATCGGTGATGCGCGACCGTGCCGTGCTGCTGGTCAAGGTGGTGGGGCAGGGCGACACGGAATTCATCAGCCTGCAGGCGCCGCAGCGCCCGGTGGGCAATCTGTACCGCGCCGAGCGCGATATCCTCGTGCGCGGCGAACGCATCGGCCACGTGGTGGTGGAGATGGACGATGCGCGCAGCCAGCAGGAGTTGCGCGAAAAGCAGGTGTCATATATTTTCGTGCTGGGCGCGCAGCTGGCCATCTCGATGGCGCTGATCGTGCTGTTCCTGAACCGCCGCCTGCTGAAACCGCTGCGCCGCCTGATGCGCTTTTCCGATCGCCTGTCGCATGGCGATTTCGATACGCGCCTGGTGTCGGGCAGCCACGACGAACTGGGACGCCTGGCCGCCCAGCTCGAACAGATGCGCGCGGCCATCCGCCAGCTGTTCGAGGATGTGGGCCAGCGCGAGGAGCGCTTCCGCACCATCGTCACGCAAGTGCCGGGCGCCGTCTTCCGCTATCGGCCCGACGGCCCCATCGATTTCGTCAGCGATGCGATCGAGGAAATCGCCGGCTACTCGGCGCGCCAGTTCATGCGCGGCAGCACGCATGCCTGGGTCGACCTGATCTGCCCTGAAGACCGCCGCGCGCACCGCCGCGCCGTCAAGCAGGCCGTCCTGGAGGTGCAGCCGTATGCGCTCGAGTACCGCATCATCGACTCCTTCGGCACCGAACGCTGGGTGGCCGAGAATGGCCAGCCGCAGGCGGGCGAGCAGGGCGTGACCTGGGTCGACGGCATCATCGCCGACATCAGCCAGCGCAAGCACCACGAAATGCGCATCGAAGCGCTGCTGACCGAGCAGAGCGCCATTCTCGACAACGTGATGTTCGGCGTGATGTTCGTGCGCCACCGCCGCATCATTTCCGTCAACCGCCGCTGCGAAGACCTGTTTGGCTACGATCCGGGCCAGATGATGGGCAAGTCGACGGCCATCGTGTTTACCAGCTCCTACGATTTCGAGGAGGCGGGCGAGCGCCAGTATCCGGCCCTGGCGGCAGGCGGCGACTTCAGCGAGGAGCGCCAGTACCAGCGCCGCGACGGCAGCCTGTTCTGGGCCCTCGTCAGCGGCTGCGCGCTCGATCCGCAGCGGCCCAATGAAGGCAGCATCTGGGTGTACGCCGACATCACGGCGCGCAAGGAAGCCGAGGAAAAGCTGCGCCTGTCGGCCACCGTGCTCGAGCACATCGCCGATGGCGTGATGGTGGTCGACGCGCACGGCATCATCGTCACCGTCAATCCCGCCTTCACGCAGATCACCGGCTATACCGAGGCCGAAGCGGTAGGCCGGCATTCCTCGCTGACGCGTTCGGCGCGCCACGACGCGGGGTTCTACCAGGCCATGTGGGATGAGCTCAAGGCCAGCGGTTTCTGGCGCGGCGAGATCTGGCATCAGCGCAAGAATGGCGAGCTGTACCTGGAGTGGCTGACCATCAGCGCCGTGCGCGACATGCATGCGACCACCACGCACTACGTGGGCGTGTTCAGCGACATCACGCTGATCAAGGAGTCGCAGGAAAAGCTCGACCACATGGCGCACCACGATCCGCTGACGGCGCTGCCGAACCGGCTGCTGTTCCACGACCGCCTGCAGCATGCGCTGCTGCGCGCCGCGCGCGACGACGAGCAGCTGGCCGTGCTGTTCATCGATCTGGACCGCTTCAAGAACGTCAACGATACCCTGGGCCACCACGTGGGCGACGAATTGCTGCAAAAGGTGGCGGGCCAGCTGACGGCGCGCCTGCGCGAAGGCGATACCCTGGCGCGCCTGGGCGGCGACGAATTCATCGTGCTGCTTGAACGCATCGATGGCGAATATGGCGCGACCCAGGTGGCGGAAAAGCTGGTGACCATGTTCGAGCAGCCGTTCACGGTGGCCGGCCATGAATTATTCGTCACCTGCAGCGTGGGCATCAGTCTGTATCCGGATGATGCGCTGGACTTGAACATGCTGATCCGCAATGCCGACGTGGCCATGTACCAGGCCAAGGCGCGCGGGCGCAATGGCTACCGTTTCTATGCGCCGTCGATGACGGGCGAGGGTGTCGAGCGCCTGCGCCTGGAAACCTTTTTGCGCCGCTCGATCGAGAAGCACGAGATTTTCCTCAATTACCAGCCGCAGGTGGAAATCGACACGGGCCGCCTGGTGGGCGTCGAGGCGCTGGTGCGCTGGAACCACCCGGAACTGGGGCTGGTGCCGCCGGCGCGCTTCATTCCGCTGGCCGAGGATAGCGGCTTCATCAACCAGCTGGGGAAATGGGTGCTCGACGAAGCCTGCCGCCAGATGATGCGCTGGCAGGCGCAGGGCTTGCGCGTGCCGAAGATGGCCGTGAACCTGTCCGTGAAACAGTTCGAACGGGGCAGCATCGCCGGCATGGTGGCCGACATCCTGCAGGAAACGGGACTCGAGCCGCAGCGGCTGCAGCTGGAAGTGACGGAATCGGTGATCATGAACACGGGCGACGCGCTCGGTTTCATCAACGACCTGCACGCCATCGGCGTGGGCCTGGCCATCGACGATTTCGGCACCGGCTATTCCTCGCTGGCGTACCTGAAGCAGCTGCCCGTGCAGACCCTGAAGATTGACCGCTCCTTCATCAAGGATATCTCGACCGACGTCAATGATGAAGCCATCGCCATTGCCATCATCCAGCTGGGCAAGAGCATGCAATTGTCCGTGATCGCCGAAGGCGTGGAGACGGAAGAGCAGGCGGCGTTCCTGCTGCGCCACGGCTGCAAGCTGGCGCAGGGTTATTTTTATAGCCGGCCGGTGCTGGCACAGGATATGCTGGAGCGCTGGATCGATCCGCTGGATCCACCATCAACTAATTAAAGGTATGCCATGGCTGGAGAAAAAAACACGTCGCGTCGCCGTTTCCTGCTCGGAGGCCTGGGCCTGGGCGTGGCCGGCGTGGGCGCCCTGGTGCTGGGCTGGGGCGTGCTGCCGCCGCGCCAGCGCCTGAATGGCAGCGCACCGTTGCCCGTGACCGATGGCGCCGTGGCCTTGAATGGCTGGCTGGCCATCGCTACGGACGGCACGGTCACGCTGGCCATGCCGCGCAGCGAGATGGGGCAGGGCGTGCACACGGCCCTGCCGATGCTGGTGGCCGAGGAACTCGACGTGGCTTTGAGCAAGGTGAAGCTGATCCAGGCGCCGATGGACAAGATCTTCGGCAATGTCGCCATGCTTGCCGATGGCTTGCCCTTCCATCCGGACGACCGGGGCCGCGTCAAAGCGCTGGCCCAATGGACGGTGGCCAAGGCGGCGCGCGAACTGGGCGTCATCGTCACGGGCGGCTCGTCGAGCGTGAAGGATGGCTGGGGGCCCATGCGCGAGGCGGGAGCGTCCGCCCGCGCCATGCTGGTGGGGGCTGCTGCCGCGTTGTGGCAGTTGCCGGCCGCGCAGTGCCGCACGGAAAATGGCGAAGTGCTGCACCCGGACGGCCGGCGTGCCAGCTATGGCAGCCTGGCGCAGCGCGCCGCCGCCATCGATCCGGGCACGCCGGTGCTGAAAGCGCCGAAGGATTTCAAATTGATCGGCCAGCCTGCGCCACGCCGCGACACGCCGTCGAAAGTCAATGGCAGCGCGCGCTTCGGCATCGACGCGCGTCCGCCCGGCATGCTGTACGCGGCCCTGCATCTGCCGCCGCGCCTGGGCGATACCCTCGCCGCGTTCGACGCGGCGCCCGTGCTGGCCATGCCCGGCGTGAAAAAGGTCATCGACCTGACGCCGCGGCTGGCGCAGCGCAGTGTGTCATGTGCGGCCGTGGTGGCCGACACCTGGTGGCGCGCGAAACAGGCGGCGGCCGCCTTGCCGACACAATGGCGGGCCGGCCCGCAATCGAATTTGTCCAGCGCCGGCGTCTACGCGGAGTTTGCCCGCCTGCTCGATAGCGAGGCAGGTTATGCCTACCACGCCAGCGGCGAGGTGGAAAGCAAGGACGTGCAGGGCTTGCGCCAGGTGAGCGCCGAATACCGCGCACCCTTCCTCGCGCACGCCGCCATGGAACCCGTCAACTGCACCGCGCAGGTGAAAAATGGCAAGGTGATGCTGTGGGTGTCGACGCAGGCACCCGGCATCGCCGTCGACGTGGCGGCGAAAGTGGCTGGCGTCGATGCGAAGGACGTCGTCATCGAGGTACTGCTGCTGGGTGGCGGTTTTGGCCGCCGCCTGGAAGTGGACATGATCGCGCAAGCCGTGGCCATCGCGCTGCAATGCGATGGCGCGCCGGTGCAACTGGTGTGGACGCGCGAGCAGGATACCCAGCACGATATGTACCGTCCCGCCGCGCTGGCGCGTTTTTCCGCCCGCCTCGATGCGCAGGGCGGCATCGCTTCCTGGGACAACAAATCCGTCAGCGGCTCCATCACGCACCAGTTCTTGCAGCGCAATTTCGGCTTGCCTGGCGCGGGGCCGGACAAGACCACGGCCGAAGGCGAATTCGACATGCCCTACGAAATCGCCAACCAGCGCATCGCCCACGTGATCGCGGACAGTGCCGTGCCGATCGGCTACTGGCGTTCCGTGGGACATTCGCACAACGCGTTTTTCAAGGAAAGCTTCATCGACGAACTGGCGCATGCGGCGGGGCGCGATGGTGTCGCCTTCCGCCGTGGCATGCTGGCGCGGCATCCGCGCCACCTGGCCGTGCTCGATGCGGCGGTTGCCAGGGCGGGCAGCGCGCCGCCCGGCCATGCGCATGGGGTGGCTTTGCACCAGTCGTTCGGCAGCATCGTGGCGCAGGTGGCGCAGGTGGCCGTGGAAAACGGTGAAATCCGCGTGCGGCGCGTGGTGTGCGCCATCGATTGCGGCATCGCCGTCAATCCGAACATCATCGCCCAGCAGATGGAGTCGGCCGTGCTGTTCGGCCTGTCGGCGGCGCTGGGCGGCGAGATCACCTTCAAGGAGGGCAAGGCCCTGCAGGGCAATTTCCACGACTATCCGGTGCTGCGCATGGGGCAGGAGCCGCTGGTCGAGACCATCATCATCGCCAGCGCCGAACATCCGGAAGGCGTGGGCGAGCCGGGCACGCCGCCGATCGCGCCGGCCGTGGCCAATGCCGTGTTCATCCTGACGGGGAAAAGGCTGCGCAGCCTGCCGCTGCGGCTTGGGTAACTACATCAAGCCAAGGTGGCGGCCAGCATGCTGCGCAAGTTGCAGTCGCGCTGCCAGTCGCGCCGCTCCTGGGTGCTGGCCGACAGCGCCGCCAGTTCCGCGGCGCTGAGCGCCTGCTGCGCTTGCAGCATGCGGTGCGCCAGGCCGCCGTCGGGCAGTACGGTGCCGAAGAAGGCGACATCGTCGTCATGCTGGATCAGCAGGGTGGGAAAGTTTTCGATATCGAGGTCGCCCACCACGTCGGCCTGGTCTTCGATGTCGATCCAGACGAAGACCGTGTCCGGGTGGCGCGCGGCCAGTTCCTCGAACGTGGCGCGGTAGGTGCCGCACGTGCCGCACCATAGCGCGCACAGGCAGGCCACCGTCCAGCGCGGGCCGGCCAGGGCTGCCGCGACGTCGCCGCGGTTATCGGTAGTGAGGGTCAGGCTGTGCATGGTTTCTGTATTCTAGGCTGCTGGGCGCCAGGCGCCCGATGCGCGTATTCTACCGCGCCCGGCCACGCCAGTCCCAAGAATGCATGAGCTTGTTTAGCCGGGTTTTTTGATGTAACTCACCTTTCTAGTGGATAATGCTGGTAATTGCGCGCTGATTACGCTGGCCCATGCTGTTTCCTGGCCCCGCAGCCTGACTCCTCCAGTCTGTTTTCATGCCCTGCCCGGTGTCAGCGCTCCCGCCTTTGTTTATTTTTATTATGGAATTAGCCAGCTTATGTTGAGTTACCGCCACGCTTTTCACGCGGGTAATCACGCCGATGTGTTGAAGCATTATGTGCAGATTCAGTTGTTGCAGTACCTGAATCAAAAAGATACCGCCTATAGTTATATCGATACCCACTCCGGCGCGGGCGTGTATGCGCTCGACGGCGGCTATGCCTCGAAAAATGCCGAGTACGAAACGGGTATCGCGCCCCTGTGGGATCGCACGGACCTGCCGGCCTCGCTGGCCGAGTACATGAAGCTGATCAAGGAGATGAATCCGAGCGGCAAGATGCGCTACTACCCGGGTTCGCCGTACTGCGCCGACAAGGTCAGCCGCGAGCAAGACCGTCTGCGCCTGTTCGAGCTGCATCCCGCCGATGCCAAGATTCTGGCCGACAATTTCCGCAAGGTCGAGGCGCATGCGCTGGCCCAGGGCGAGCGTCCGACCGTGCGCGGCAAGCGCGTCATCATCACCAAGGCCGACGGCTTCCAGAGCCTGAAAGCCCTGCTGCCGCCGCCATCGCGCCGCGCGCTGGTGCTGATCGACCCGCCGTACGAAGACAAGATGGATTACCGCAAGGTCAAGGACACCCTGGCCGACGCGCTCGTGCGCTTCCCGTCGGGCATCTACGCCGTCTGGTACCCGGTGCTGCAGCGCATGGAATCGCGGCAGTTCGCCGACAAGCTCAAGCAGTTGCCCAGCTCGGACTGGCTGCACGTGACCCTGACGGTGAACACGCCGTCGCCGGACGGCTTCGGCCTGCACAGCAGCGGCATGTTCATTTTGAACCCGCCATACACGCTCGAGCCGATGCTGCGCGAAGTCATGCCGTATCTGGTAAAAGTGCTGGGCCGCGACGATGGCGCCAAGTTCGTGCTGGAGACGGGCAAAGGCGGACAAAAGAACACGGGCACCCGTCGAGTCTGAAGACACCTGACCAAACCTACTGCGCGTCGGTATAGGCGGCCCGCGATGCTCACCGTACTAGAGTACGGTTGCGCTTCTTAGCCACCTCTCCCTTCCGCTCGCTACGGTTTTGTCAGGTGTCGTAACTATCGTAGTTGAACAAAGTAAATAAACGCCACGGCAAATATTTCCGTGGCGTTTGTCGTTTACTGCCCCAGCAACAGGAACACGGTGGGTTTCTTGTGGAAGTCGGGTGCCTTGCCGGCGGCCAATTGTTTCTTCCACTGTCCGCCATTCCATGTCTGCACGCTTTCCGTGTCCAGGCTCAGGTCGGTGGCGACGCAGATCAGGGTCGATGGCGCGCACTGCGCCACGAGGGCTTCGAGCATGGCGGCGTTGCGGTAGGGCGTCTCGATGAACAGCTGGGTCTGTTTTTCATTGCGCGAACGGCTTTCCAGTTCCTTGATGCGCTTGGCGCGCAGGGCCGCGTCCGTGGGCAGGTAGCCGTTGAAGGCAAAGCTCTGGCCGTTCAGGCCGCTGGCCATCACGGCCAGCAGGATCGACGACGGTCCCACCAGCGGGCGCACGCGGATAGCGTGCTGATGCGCCAGGCGCACCAGGTCGGCGCCGGGATCGGCCACGGCGGGCACGCCCGCTTCCGACACCAGGCCCGCGTCGCGGCCCGCCAGCAGCGGCGCCAGCAGGCCGGCCAGCGCTTGCGCCGGGGTATTCACGTTGAGTTCGGAAATGGTGATTTCCTGCAAGGGCTTGGCCAGCGGATGCTGGTTGCCGATCAGCTTTAAAAAGGCGCGCGCCGTCTTGGCGTTTTCCGCGACGAAATAATCGAGCTGGGACGTGATATGCCTTACTTGTTCGGGAATGATATGGGCCAGCGGGTCGGCCGGGCTGTCGGACAGGCCGAGGTGGTTGGGGATCAGGTACAGGGTGCCGGTCATCTTGTTAGCTTTGTATTGGCCGGGGTCAGTCCCTTCGGGATCGGCGTGCGCTCCACTGGAACGCACTCCCCCGTCGGGTCTGACCCCAGGGTGATTAAAATGTAAAAAACGTCACGCCAGCCTTGCGCAGCATGCCGGTGAGGGCGATCAGCGGCAAGCCGGTGAGGGCGGTCGG
Organism: Janthinobacterium sp. AD80; assembly: GCF_002878455.1. GTDB lineage: Bacteria > Pseudomonadota > Gammaproteobacteria > Burkholderiales > Burkholderiaceae_D > Janthinobacterium. The sequence continues at coordinate 38,387 of NZ_NRDQ01000066.1, read as the reverse complement.
GTCGGTGGTGGCTATGCGTTCGAGCAGGGCGATGCCCAGTCCCTCGTTCTTGGCGCTGCCGGCGCAATCGTACGGCTGTTCGATGCGCAGATAGGCGTCCAGTTCGGCGTCGGGCAAGTCGCGCACGGTGACGAGGGTCTGCACGTCTTCCACTTGCGCCACGGGAGGACTCTGGCGGCCATCGAGCAGGCACAGGGCCGTGTGGAAGACGGTCTGGCGCCCGCGCATGGTTTGCAGTTGCAGCAAGGCACGCGCATGGTTGCCCGGCTTGCCGATCTGCGCGCCATCGAGGGTGGCGACCTGGTCGGAACCGATGACGAGGCTGCCAGGATAGCGGTCGAGCACGGCTTGCGCCTTGGCCTGGGCCAGGCGCAGGGCCGTGGTGCTGGGGCTTTCGCCTGGCAGCGGGCTTTCGTCGAGATCGGGCACGGCCACCTCGAAAGGCAGGCGCAGGCGTTGCAGCAGTTCCTTGCGGTAGCTTGAACTCGATGCAAGAATCAAGCGCAATGGGGCGGAAGTTGGTATCATTCGGTAGTGGATGGCGGCCGGCCTGGCCGCGCTGGTCGATGTCAGTGGAATTTCACGCAAATTCCAGGGCGCAGAGCCTATAACTGAGGCTCCATGCGGCATGGCAGTGTTGATGAAATGTCATGTTGATGGCAATGATTGCGTCAAAAAAGATGCTTAGCCTTTGACTCCGTGCTAAAAACCCTGTTATTATCGCAGGTTTTCCGGGGAAATTTTCTACCAATGAATGCTTTTGTGATCGACGCCTTTGATTTTTGTCGTATCAGCGGGAGCCGCGAGGGTGTAACTCCTGTCGCTGAAATGACCCGGTTGACCAAGGATTGTGCAGATGCTTCCGGCGACATCGCCTGGAAGGTCGTTGGCGGCACCAGCAAGCTGGGCTACCCACAACTGACCTTGTCGGTCAACGGCACCGTTCAGCTGGTTTGCCAGCGCTGCCTTGCTCCGTATGCTTACGTAATTGATTCTTCGACTGTTTTGATGCTGGGCAAGGATGACGAGCATGCGGACGAGATCGAAGAAATCATCAACGATGAAACGATCGACGTGATCGTCGGCAGCCGCAACATGGATGCCGCGGCCCTGATCGAAGATGAAGCCTTGCTGGCCCTGCCGCAGGTACCCAAACACGAGGTCTGCCCCGATACGGCGCAGCTCGATGCTCTCAAGACTGAAAAGAAGTCGCCGTTCGCGGCACTGAAGGACTTGAAGCCAGAATAAGTAGTAGTTGCAGTTTATAGGGGGTCTCAAAAACCGCAGGTTGTGAGGTCCCGCTTGAGAACGTGTCAAACGCGTGTTGTAATCGAGTATGGCAAGTGTAGTGAAATGTAGTTGTAATAAACGATGTCGGTCCGGACTATTTTCGGGTAGTCTTTGCCGCTGGGATACTCGATTCGCATGTATTTGCTAATCGAATGTGCTAAAATTTTAGAACTTATGTATTAGGAGTCATCATGGCAGTTCAACAGAACAAGAAAACCCCTTCCAAGCGCGGCATGCACCGTTCGCACGACTTCCTGGTCGCGCCGCAATTGAGCGTTGAGCCAGTTACCGGCGAAACCCACCTGCGTCACCATATCAGCCCTAACGGCTTCTATCGTGGCCGTAAAGTGCTGAAGACCAAAAACGACGAGTAATCGACGTTTTTGTTGGGTAAGATGAAAGCGGTGTTACGTGGTTATTCGGCGTGGCGCCGCTTCTTCTTTTTTATCGGCTGCAATTCATCTTGCACACCCGTCATTTTGAATCAACTTTGCCAGCGCTGTGGTGATATATGCCGCCTTGGTATGCTCCAGTCCGATTCACATCTTGCCGCAAGCCCGCAGCGGTACTGAATCAAACCAAATGACAATCAAAATTTCTATCGACTGCATGGGCGGAGATCATGGTCCCTCAGTCACTATCCCCGCAGCAATTTCCTTCGTAAAACATGAGCCTGAAGCAGAACTGATCCTTGTTGGATTGGAAGACGTGATCCGTGCCGAACTGAAAAAACATAAAGCCGACACGCATCCGCGCCTGTCGGTGCTGCATGCCTCCGAACAAGTTACCATGGACGACCCTCTGGAAGTGGCACTGCGCCGCAAGAAGGACTCGTCCATGCGCGTGGCCATCGAACAGGTCAAGAGCGGCGTGGCGCAAGCCTCCGTCTCCGCCGGTAATACGGCAGCCCTGATGGCCGTGTCGCGCTATGTATTGAAAACCATGTCCGGCGTCGACCGCCCGGCCATCTGCAGCATCTTGCCGAACCAAAAGAACGGCCCGACCTACATGCTGGACCTGGGCGCCAACGTCGATTGCGAACCGCATCACCTGCACCAGTTCGCCATCATGGGTTCCGTGCTCGTGTCCGCCATGGAAGGCATCGCGCGTCCCACGATCGGCTTGCTAAACGTGGGCACGGAAGATATCAAGGGCAATGAAGTGGTGAAACTCACTTCCAAGCTGCTGCAGGCCGACCACGAGCGCGGCGCGCTGAACTTCTACGGCAACGTGGAAGGCAACGACATCTTCAAGGGCACCACCGATATCGTCGTCTGCGACGGCTTTGTCGGCAACGTTACCCTGAAAGCCATCGAAGGCCTGGCGCGCTTCATGAAAGACGTGCTCACTTCCGAATTCAAGCGTAATCCGATTACCATGCTGGGCGCGCTGATCGCCCGCGGCGCACTGAAGGCCATCGGCAACCGCTTGAATCCTTCCCGATATAACGGCGCCAGCCTGCTGGGCTTGCGTGGTCTCGTCTTCAAGAGCCATGGCAGCGCCGATGCCTATTCGTTTGAATGGGCCTTGCGCCGCGCCTTTGATGCGGCAAAAAATGACGTGCAAGCGCACCTGGCCAGCCTGATCGCCGAGCTGATGCCGCGCACGCCAGTACCGGACGAACCTACATCAACAAGCTCTACCATTTAGTGGACGGGTACTTGCATGACTGTTTTTAGCAGAACTTACAGCAAAATTATCGGTACCGGCAGCTACCTGCCGGAGAAGCGCGTCACCAACCAGGATTTGACCGAACAGCTCGCCGCCAAGGGCATCGAGACGTCGGATGAATGGATCGTCTCGCGCAGCGGCATCTCGGCACGCCATTACGCGGCGCCGTCGCAAAATTCCTCGGACCTGGGCGTCGAAGCGGCCAAAAAGGCCCTGGAAATGGCCGGCCTGAACGGCAACGACCTGGACCTGATCATCGTCGCCAGCTCGACCCCGGATTTCTTTGGCAGCTTTCCCAGCACCGCCTGCATCGTGCAAAACAAGCTGGGCATCACGAATAACTGCGCCGCCGTCGACGTGCAAGCCGTCTGCAGCGGCTTCGTGTATGCGGTAGCCACGGCTGACAGCTTCATCCAGTCGGGCATGCATAAAAACGTGCTGGTGATCGGCGCCGAAGTGTTTTCGCGCATCCTCAATTTCGACGACCGCGGCACCTGCGTGCTGTTCGGCGACGGCGCCGGCGCCATCGTCATGACGGCGTCAAAAGAGCCAGGCATCCTGGCCACCAAGCTGCACGCCGATGGTCGCCACTCGAATATCCTCAGCGTCCCTGGCAGCCTGGCCGGCGGCGCGCTCGACGGCAGCGCCTTTTTGTACATGGATGGTCCGGCCGTCTTCAAGCTGGCTGTTTCCGTGCTGGAAAAAGTCGCGCATGAAGCGCTGGAACACGCCAACATGACGCAGGACCAGATCGACTGGCTGATCCCGCACCAGGCGAACATCCGCATCATGAACAGCACGGCCAAGAAACTCGGCTTGCCGTTGGAAAAGATGGTGGTCACGGTGGACCAGCATGGCAACACCTCGGCCGCCTCGATCCCGCTGGCACTCGACATCGCCGTGCGCGATGGCCGTGTGAAGAAGGGCGACAACGTCATGATGGAAGGCGTGGGCGGCGGCTTTACCTGGGGCGCCGTGCTGGCAAGGATGTAAAAACCGAAGGCTGACTTCGGGGTCCGACCTGTCGGGGGAATGCATTCGAGTGGAGTGAATTCCGATCCCGCAGGGACGTACCCCAGCCTTTGCTTTGAGGGTTAAAAGTTACCCTACCCAAATAAAAATTCAAACGGAGTCCCCATGACACAATTTGCATTTGTTTTCCCAGGCCAAGGTTCGCAAGCGATTGCGATGCTCGATGGCTTCGCCGGCAATCCGGTGGTGGCCCAGACCGTGGCCGAAGCGTCGGACGCCCTGCAATTCGACCTGGGCAAGCTGATCGCCGAAGGTCCGAAGGAAGAGCTGGACCTGACCACGAATACGCAGCCCGTGATGCTGACGGCCGCCGTGGCGTTTTACCGCGCCTGGCTGGCAGCCGGCGGCCCCGTGCCGACGGTCGTCGCCGGCCACAGCTTGGGTGAATACTCGGCGCTGGTTGCCGCAGGCGTCATCGACTTCAAGGATGCCGTGCCGCTCGTGCGTTTCCGCGCACAAGCCATGCAGGAAGCCGTGCCCGTCGGGCAGGGCACGATGGCCGTCGTGCTGGGCCTGTCGGACGACGACGTGCGCGCCGTGTGCACGGAAGCGGCGGCGGAAAACCCGGCCCTGGTGGTCGAGCCCGTCAACTTCAATGCGCCTGCGCAAGTCGTCATCGCCGGCCACACGGCTGCGGTCGAGCGCGCCTGCGAGCTGGCGAAAGCCAAGGGCGCCAAGCGCGCCATGAAGCTGCCGGTTTCCGCGCCCTTCCACTCGTCGCTGCTGAAGCCGGCGTCGGACCGTTTGCGCGAATACATGGCCGGCCTGGCCTTCTCGGCGCCGCAGATCGCCCTGATCAACAACGTCGACGTGGCCATCGTCAATGATGTGGCCGGCATCAAGGATGCGCTGGTGCGCCAGGCGGCCAGCCCCGTGCGCTGGGTGGAGACCATGCAGAAGGTCGCTGCCGACGGCATCACGCAAGTGATCGAGTGCGGTCCGGGCAAGGTCCTGATGGGCCTGGCCAAGCGCATCGATCCGGTGCTGGTGGGCGACGCCATCGTCGACCAGGCTACGCTGGAACGCATTTTGACGCAGCTCAAGTAAACAGCGAGCGGCAGGGCAGTGATGCCTGCCGCCAGCCATCTTTAAGGATACTCATGAATTTAGCAAATCAAGTCGTACTGGTCACGGGCGCATCGCGCGGCATCGGCCGCGCCATCGCCACCGAACTGGGCAAGCAGGGTGCCACCGTGGTCGGTACCGCCACCTCGGAAAGCGGCGCGCAAGCCATTACCGATTACCTGGCCGCCGAAGGCGTGACGGGCAAGGGCCTGGTCCTGAACGTGACCGATGCGGCGCGCTGCGCGGCCGTCGTCGACGAAGTGCAGAAAACCTATGGCAGCCTGTCGATCCTCGTCAACAATGCGGGCATCACGCAAGACCAGCTGGCCATGCGCATGAAGGATGAAGAGTGGGACAGCGTCATTTCCACCAACCTGTCGGCCGTCGGCCGCCTGTCGCGCGCCGTACTGCGCGGCATGATGAAAGCCAAAACTGGGCGTATCATTAATATCACGTCGGTAGTTGCCTCGTCGGGCAATCCGGGGCAAATGAATTACGCGGCGGCCAAGGCCGGCGTGGAAGGCATGAGCCGCGCGCTGGCGCGTGAAATCGGCAGCCGCAACATTACCGTGAACTGCATCGCGCCAGGCTTCATCGATACCGACATGACCAAGGCGCTGAGCGAAGAGCAGCACGCGGCGCTGTTGACGCAAATTCCCCTGTCCCGCCTGGGCAAGCCGGAAGATGTGGCCGCCGCCGTGGCCTTCCTGGCGTCGCCGCAAGCGGCATATATCACGGGCACGACCCTGCACGTGAATGGCGGAATGTACATGAATTGATGTGAAAGCTGGACGGGGCGGCCATTTGTGGCATGATTCACTGGCAGTTTTTGTCTATAATCGCATCTTTTAGCAGCAGCTTCGGTCGAATTAGCAGCAGACACCGAAATTAGTATTCGGACGCGCAAACCTGATAAAATGCGCGCACTTTCCGTAACACACACTTTGGAGCCATAACATGTCGGATATCGAACAACGCGTTAAGAAAATCGTCGCTGAGCAACTGGGCGTTGCAGAAGCAGACATCAAAATCGAATCCTCCTTCGTCGACGACCTGGGTGCCGATTCCCTGGACACCGTGGAACTGGTCATGGCCCTGGAAGACGAATTCGAAATGGAAATCCCTGACGAACAAGCTGAAAAAATCACCACCGTGCAACAGGCGATCGACTACGCCACCGCACACGTCAAGGCCTAAGCCTGTCTGACCGACTTCAGGAGAATCGCTTGAGCCGTTCTAAAAACCGTCGCGTTGTTGTCACCGGCCTGGGCTGCGTTTCACCTGTCGGCAATACTATTGCCGACGCATGGGGCGCAATCATTGAAGGTAAATCCGGCATTGCCACGATTACCAAGTTTGATGCACAGCCATTCACCACGCATTTTGCCGGTGAAGTCAAAGGCTTCAATATCGAAGATTACATCTCCGGTAAGGAGGCCCGCCACATGGATACCTTTATCCATTACGGCATGGCTGCGGGCATCCAGGCGATCCAGGACTCCGGTCTGGAAGTCACCGAAGAGAACGCCGAGCGTATCGGTGTCATCATCGGTTCCGGTATTGGTGGCTTGCCGCTGATCGAGGAAACCAAATCCGAGTACGAAAAGCGCGGTCCGCGCCGTATCTCGCCATTTTTCGTGCCTGCCTCGATCATTAACATGATCTCTGGCAACCTTTCGATCAAATATGGTCTGAAGGGCCCGAACCTGGCGATCGTGACGGCGTGTACCACCGGTTTGCACAGCATCGGCGCGGCAGCACGCATGATCGAGTACGGCGATGCCGACGTCATGATTGCCGGCGGTGCCGAATCGACCGTGTCGCCGCTGGGCCTGGGCGGTTTCGCCTCGGCACGCGCCTTGTCGACCCGCAACGACGATCCGGCAACGGCATCGCGTCCGTGGGATACCGACCGCGACGGCTTCGTGCTGGGCGAGGGCGCTGGTGTCATGGTGCTGGAAGAGTACGAGCACGCGGTGGCCCGTGGTGCCAAGATCTATGCCGAAGTGCATGGTTTCGGGATGAGCGCAGATGCTTATCACATGACCTCGCCGCTGGAAGATGGTAGCGGCGGCAGCAAATCGGTGATCGCGGCCCTCAACAACGCAGGCTTGAACCCGGATCAGATTCAGTACCTGAACGCGCACGGCACGTCGACCCCGCAAGGCGACGTGGCGGAAGTGATGGGCATCAAACGCACCTTCGGCGAGCACGCCAAGAATCTGGTAGTCAACTCGACCAAGTCGATGACAGGCCATTTGCTGGGCGGCGCGGGCGGTCTGGAAGCCGTGTTTACGGTCCTGGCGGTACACCATCAGGTGTCGCCACCGACCATCAACATCTTCAACCAGGATCCGGCTTGCGATCTCGATTTCTGTGCCAACACGGCGCGTGAAATGAAGATCGATTATGCAGTGAAAAATTCGTTCGGCTTCGGTGGAACGAACGGCACACTGATTTTCGGCAAAGCGAAATAAGCAGGAACTTTCAAGCGCTCGCTACGGTCAAATCGTAGTGAGCGCTGATTCGCCGCCAACGTTCGTTGGCGGCTGAATTTGCCCGGCATGTTGCCGGCGCGCCTTTTTCTTCCCATGTTGTATGTCCATCGCGATAGCGGCTGTGATTCGTGCGCCTGTCTGTTTGCGTCTGTTGCAAGCGCTGCTGGGCGTGTGCGCCGTGCTGGTCGCCTGGCCTTTGTCCGGCGCGTGGCGCAGTGCGCCTGTGCCCGGTATGGGCGTGGGCGGCTATGCGCTGGGCTGGCTTTGGGCACTGTCGAGTGCGGTTTCGGGCGGCTTTTTACTGGCTTTGCTGCGCTGGCGCAGAAAGCCGTTACGGCTTGATATTTCGCCGGTTGGCCAGTTGCGGCTGGCGGTATATCTGGAGCATGGCGCGGCCCGCTGCGCCGTCACCGGGGCGGTGGCGGCACTGTCCGGGCCGCTGCCTGGGATCTTGCCGCAGGTGCCGCCGGTGCCGACATTGCAGCCGGTAGCGGGCCTGCAGCGCCTGATGCCGGGCTCGACTTTATGGCCGGCGCTGCTGGTGCTGTGCCTGGCCGACGGCGCTGGACGGCGCAGCAGCGTACTGGTGCAGCGCGGACGCGGCTGCGCAATGTTCCGTCCGCTGGCCGTGGCGTGCCGGGCGATCGCGGCGCGGGGAGGGGAAGAATAAAGTGGGGCGAACACTGAACTTCTTGCAGCGGGCCAACTCTATATCCATACAGGCGCCCACGCTGCATGACTACAGGGATAGTGGCCGTGAGGACAGAGCGCGAGTATGACCAGTTACTGGTCGAACGGGTGCAGGCGGGCGACAAGCGCGCATTTGACGTGCTGGTATCGAAGTATCAGCGGCGGCTGATGCGTCTGGTGTCGCGCCTGGTGCATGACCCGGCGGAGGCCGAAGATGTGGTGCAAGAGACCTTTATCAAGGCATATCGGGCGCTGCGCCATTTTCGCGGCGACGCCGCCTTCTATACCTGGTTGTACCGCATCGGCATCAATACGGCCAAGAATTATCTCGTCACCCAGGGGCGGCGTGCCGCCACGTCCAGCGATGCCGACGCCGAGCAGGCGGAGTCCTTCGATGACGGCAATAAATTGCGCGACAACAATACGCCAGAATCGGTGCTGGCCAGCAAGCAGATTGCGGCAACCGTCAATGCGGCCATGGATGTGCTGCCGATCGAGCTGCGCACGGCCATCGTGCTGCGCGAAATCGAAGGGCTGAGCTATGAAGAAATATCGGAGATCATGGCCTGTCCCATCGGCACCGTGCGCAGCCGCATTTTTCGCGCGCGTGAAGTGATCGCGGAAAAGTTGAAGCCTTTGCTGGACATGCCGATTGACAAGCGCTGGTAATCTGACGAGTATGGGGTTGGCATGGCTGCGCCCGCTTTCCGTACCGATCCTCTTTAAATGGCAGGCCTATCATGGATACGCATACACGATTGCACGAGACTATCTCCGCGCTAGCCGACGGCGAACTGGCGGCTGCCGAACTGGAGCTGGCGTTTGCCGCCCTCGATACGGATTCGGGCCGGCAAGTCTGGGACGCCTACCGCCACATCGGCGACGTGCTGCGCTCGGAGCGGCGCGGCCATGTGCTGAGTGCGCAATTCGACGCGCGCCTGGCCGCCCGCCTGGCCCAGGAGGTGCCGCCCCATGCGGAACTGCTGGCATCGCCATCTGCGGCCCTCGTGCCGCCCGGCCTGATCGAACCGCTGGAGGCGGGGCCGCCGGGCCCGCGCTAGCCGGTCTGCCAGCATCCGTTGCCGCGCGCATGCCGGCATCCGGCATGCCCTTCCCGGGGCGCGCCTTACGCGAGGCTTAATGTCGCCGCCATCCTCTTGACACTGGCCTTCGGTACGATTGACACTGTGAACAGGCAATATCTTGCTTTTGCGATATATTGTTGCATGGTTTGCCATGCGTGCTGTCAGGTGTGTCCGCCCTGGGATTTGGCGATGACGGCGAATCATGCACGCAGGCAATCGCCTGATCCGCGTTTTGTTCCGTATATATATTCGAAAAGATCCTCTCCATGAAAAAAAACCTGAGTGCCGCCAGCAAGACGTTTTCAGTGAAGGCGCTTTCCGCCTTATTGTTCGGTACGGCTGGCGTCTTTTTCGCCCCGGCCATGCTGGGCCTGGCGCCGCAGGCGCATGCCGCCGTGCCGGCCGTGAAACTGCCTGATTTTTCGGACCTGGTCGATGCAGTCGGGCCCGCCGTCGTGAATATCCGCACCACCGAGCGCCTGAAAATGGGCGGCGCCGGCGCCGGTGCCGGCATGGGCGGCCAGGACGAGCAGGAAATGCAGGAATTCCTGCGCCGCTTCTTTGGCGGCGCCATGCCCACGCCGCGCCAGCAAGCCCCGCGCGGCGGCCGCCGTGCCGTGCCACAGGAGCAGGAAGTGCAGCGCGGCGTCGGTTCCGGCTTCATCATTTCCGCTGACGGCTATGTGCTGAGCAATGCGCATGTGGTCGATGGCGCCGACGAGGTCTACGTGACCCTGACGGACAAGCGCGAATTCAAGGCCAAGGTGATCGGCGCCGATGCGCGCACCGACGTGGCCCTGCTGAAAATCGAAGGCGGCAACCTGCCGCGCCTGACCATCGGCGACTCGGACAAGATCCGCGTGGGCGAATGGGTGATCGCCATCGGCTCGCCGTTCAACCTGGAAAACACGGTCACGGCGGGCATCATTTCCGCCAAGTCGCGCGACACGGGCGACTACCTGCCCCTGATCCAGAGCGACGTGGCCGTCAATCCCGGCAACTCGGGCGGCCCGCTGATCAACATGCGGGGCGAAGTGATCGGCATCAACTCGCAGATCGCCACCTTGTCGGGCGCGTATAACGGCATTTCGTTTGCCGTGCCCATCGATGAAGCCATGCGCGTGGGCGAGCAGTTGAAGAAGACAGGTAAAGTGGTGCGCGGGCGCATCGGCGTGCAGATTGGCGAAGTGAGCAAGGAAGTGGCGCAATCGCTGGGCTTGCCGAACGCCAAGGGCGCGCAAGTGTCGATGGTGGAAGAGGGCGGTCCGGCCGACAAGGCGGGCATCAAGCCGGGCGACATCATCCTGAAATTCAACGGCACGCAGATCGAACGTTCGTCCGACCTGCCGCGCCTGGTTGGCGGCGCGCCCGTGAATGGCAAGTCCACCGTCACCGTGTGGCGCAAGGGCGCGCAGCAGGACATTCCTGTCACCGTCGTCGAGCTGGAAGGCGACAAGGCGGCCAAGAAAGGTGCCAAGGAGCCGGAAGCGCAAGCCGTCAACGCGCTGGGCCTGAAGGTCAGCGATGTGCCGGCCGCCAAGAAGCAGGAGCTGAAGATCGATGGCGGCGTGCAGGTGGATGATGCCGATGGCGTGGCCGCTCTGGCCGGCCTGCAGCCTGGCGACATCATCTTGCAACTGAATAACGTTGCCGTGAAGGATGCCAAGCAGTTCAACGCGCTGGTGGCCAAGCTCGATCCGAAGAAAACGGCTGCCGTGCTGGTGCGCCGTGGCGACGTGGCGCAGTTCGTTTCCCTGCGTCCGTCGGCGAAGTAACTTTTCAACCCTCACCCAGCAAGGGCTGGGGTCGGTCCCTTCGGGATCGGAATTCAAGCCACGGGCTTGAATTCCCCCGTCGGGACCAGGCGTTCCCGTCTGACCCCAGCCTTCTTCTGCGTCGCGATAAAATATGCACTTCACCCTCTATTCCCGCAGTTATTGCCATCTGTGTCAGGACATGCTGGACGCCTTGCTGCTGCTGCAGCCGCCCGGAAAGCCGTTCACGGTGGATGTGATCGACATTGACGCCGCGCCTGACGCCACCTTGCTGGCGCGCTTTGACGAACTGGTGCCGGTGCTGTTCGGCGATCTGGCGCAGCCGGAGCTATGCCACTATTTCCTCGACGAGGCGGCCGTGCGCCGCCACCTGACATAGCTTAAATATCAATATTGACACCGCATTGCACCATTCTGGTGCTGAAAACAGGCGAAATTGCAGCCTTGCCCCCGTGCCAGCCTCTGAAAGACGGGCTTTCTACTCTGAAATCCGGTAAAATGGGGAGGTCGAAAAAGCTACTGTCCGAGGCAGCAGCTTCTGTCGCTTCAAAAGCGCTCGCCTGGGCATGCAGATGTCCTGCTCGGAGCGCTTTTTTCATCATGAGTGGGGCGCCCGTTTCTGGCCCTGTTTGGCCCGGACATGATCCCCCTGATTCCTGTTAAAGCAGTGTCGTCAACTTCGCACCTATATTAGTTAATGAACAACATACGCAACTTCTCCATCATCGCCCATATTGACCACGGTAAATCGACCCTGGCTGACCGCATCATTCAATTGTGCGGCGGCTTGTCCGACCGCGAGATGGAGGCGCAGGTGCTCGATTCGATGGATCTGGAGCGCGAGCGCGGCATTACCATCAAGGCGCAAACGGCGGCCCTGCACTACAAGGCACGCGATGGCCAGATCTACAACCTGAACCTGATCGATACGCCAGGCCACGTCGACTTCAGCTATGAAGTGTCGCGCTCGCTGTCCGCCTGCGAAGGCGCGCTGCTGGTGGTGGACGCCTCGCAAGGCGTGGAAGCGCAGACGGTCGCCAACTGCTACACGGCGCTGGACCTGGGCGTGGAAGTGGTGCCCGTGCTGAACAAGATCGACTTGCCGAACGCCGATCCGCCGAATGCGATCGCCGAAATCGAAGACGTGATCGGCATCGACGCGGGCGACGCCGTGCATTGCTCGGCCAAGACGGGCCTGGGCGTGCAGGATGTGCTTGAATCGCTGATCGCCAAGGTGCCGCCGCCGAAGGGTGATCCGGACGCGCCGCTGCAAGCGCTGATCGTCGACTCCTGGTACGACTCCTACGTGGGCGTGGTGATGCTGGTGCGCGTGGTCAACGGCACCCTGAAGCCAAAAGACAAGATCCGCCTGATGGCCACCGATTCGGTGCAGCTGGTGGAAGACATCGGCGTATTTTCGCCCCGTTCGCAATCCTTGCCGCAACTCTCCGCTGGCCAGGTGGGTTTCATCATCGCCGGCATCAAGGAACTCAAGGCCGCCAAGGTCGGCGACACCGTCACCCTGGTCAGCCGTCCTGCCGCCGAACCATTGCCTGGCTTCAAGGAAGTGCAGCCGCAAGTGTTCGCCGGCCTGTTCCCCGTGGAAGCGAACCAGTATGACGCCCTGCGCGACTCGCTGGAAAAGCTGAAGCTCAACGACGCCGCCTTGATGTACGAGCCGGAAGTGTCGCAGGCGCTGGGCTTCGGCTTCCGCTGCGGCTTCCTGGGCTTGCTGCACATGGAAATCGTGCAGGAACGCCTGGAGCGCGAATTCGACATGGACCTGATCACGACGGCGCCGACCGTGGTGTATGAAGTGATCCAGCGCGATGGCACCCTGATCAATGTCGACAATCCGTCGAAGATGCCTGATCCGTCGCGCATCGAAGAAGTGCGCGAACCGATCGTTACCGTCAACCTGTACATGCCGCAGGAATACGTGGGCTCCGTGATCACCCTGTGTATCGCCAAGCGCGGCATCCAGATGGACATGAGCTACCACGGCCGCCAGGTCAAGCTGGTGTACGAAATGCCGATGGCCGAGATCGTGCTGGACTTCTTCGACCGCCTGAAATCGACGTCGCGCGGCTACGCTTCGATGGACTACGAGTTCAAGGAATACCGCGCGGCCGACGTGGTCAAGGTCGACATGCTGATCAACAGCGAAAAAGTCGATGCGCTGGCCATCATCGTCCACCGTTCGAACAGCCAGTACCGTGGCCGCCAGGTGGCTGCCAAGATGCGCGAACTGATCCCGCGCCAGATGTTCGACGTGGCCATCCAGGCCACCATCGGCGCCAACATCATTTCGCGTGAAAACGTGAAAGCCTTGCGCAAGAACGTGCTGGCGAAGTGCTATGGCGGCGATATCAGCCGCAAGAAAAAATTGCTGGAAAAACAAAAAGCGGGTAAGAAGCGCATGAAGCAAGTGGGTTCCGTGGAGATCCCGCAAGAAGCATTCCTGGCAATTTTACAAGTGGACGATAAATGAACCTGCAAGTGATCTTAGGAAATTTCGCTTTAATCCTGTTCGTGCTGATGGTGCTGACGGGTCTGGTCTGGTGCCTGGATGTGTTTTATTTGTCCAAGCAGCGCCGCCTGGCGGCCGACCGGGCCTTGGCCGAGTTCGATGCGCGTCAAGCGAAGTCGTTGGCTGAAGGCATCAAGTCTGATGGCAGCAGTAGCAGCCGCCGTGCCACCATCGAGGCCGATCTGTTGCGCCAGCCGACCTGGGTCGAGTATTCGGGCAGCTTTTTTCCCGTCATCGCCCTGGTCTTTTGCCTGCGCTCCTTCCTGTACGAGCCGTTCAAGATCCCGTCGAGCTCGATGGTGCCGACCCTGCTGGTCGGCGACCTGATCCTGGTAAACAAGTTCACCTATGGCATCCGTTTGCCGATCGTCAACAAGCGCATCATTGAAGTCAACGATCCGCAGCGCGGCGACGTGATGGTGTTCAAGTACCCGAAAGATATGTCGCAAGACTACATCAAGCGCGTGATCGGTGTGCCCGGTGATAAAATCACCTATGAAAACAAGCGCTTGACGGTGAATGGCAAGGAAGTGCAGTACACGCCGCTGGACGACTACCTCGATGACGAAAGCACCGTGTACCACAAGCAGCTGGAAGAAAACCTGACCGGCGTCAGCCACCGCATCCTGAACGACGATCCGGCTCCTACCTTGAACTTGCGTGAAGTCAAGGACTTCCCCCACAAGGATGCCTGCAACTATAACGAAGACGGCTTTACTTGCGTAGTACCGGCAGGCAACTACTTCATGATGGGCGATAACCGCGACAATAGCGCGGACAGCCGCTACTGGGGCTTCGTGCCGAACGAAAATATCGTCGGCAAGGCTTTCCTGGTGTGGATGAACTTCAGCAATCCGAAAAGAGTGGGCGGCATACACTAAGCCGCCCGCATGGCTGCCGCGCCGATTCCCCGCGCGGCGGCCAGCCGAATCAATCAGATGACACAGAAACAACAATGAATCTTCAGCTATTGCAAACCCGTTTAGGCTATACGTTCCAGGATGCTGGCCTGTTGCAGCAAGCCTTGACGCATCGTAGCCACAGCAGTTTGCATAATGAGCGGCTGGAATTCCTCGGCGACTCCATTCTCAACTGCGTGGTCGCTTCCATCCTGTACGAACGTTTCAAGTCCATTGACGAAGGCGACCTGTCGCGCCTGCGCGCCAATCTGGTGAAACAGCAGTCGCTGTATGAAATCGCGCAAAAGCTGGAATTGTCGCAATTCCTGCGCCTGGGCGAAGGCGAACTGAAATCGGGCGGCTTCCGCCGTCCATCGATCCTTGCCGACACCCTGGAAGCCTTGCTGGGCGCCATTTTCCTCGACACGGGTTTCGATGCCGCCAGCACGGTGATCCGCGCGTTCTACATCCCCATCCTTGACTCGGTGGATCCGCAGACCCTGGGCAAGGATGCCAAGACTTTGCTGCAGGAATTTTTGCAAAGCAAGAAAATTTCGCTGCCACAGTACAATGTGGTGGCCACCCACGGCGCCGCCCACAGCCAGGAATTCGAGATCGAATGCCTGGTGCCGAAATTGAATATCCAGGTTTACGGCCGTGGCGGAAGCCGCCGCGCCGGTGAGCAAGCCGCCGCCAAACTGGCGCTGGACGTGGCCGAGCAGGCGCTGCTGAAGTCGCCTGCCGCCAGCCGCAAGCCCAAACCGCGCGCCGCCCAGCTCAAGCTGGCCGGCATTGCCACCATCCAGAGCGACGACGCGCCAGCCCCTGCGGCCCCGGCGATCGCCGCTCACACTAAACAGAATCGACACTAGCATGACTGCCACCAAAATGCCCGACAACTTCCGCTGTGGCTATATCGCCATCGTGGGCCGCCCCAACGTGGGCAAATCGACCCTGATGAACGTGCTGATCGGCGCGAAGGTCAGCATCACTTCGCGCAAGGCGCAAACCACGCGCCACCGCATCACGGGTATCCAGACGGTGCCGGACGCGCAGTTCATCTATGTCGACACGCCTGGCTTCCAGACGCGCCACTCGAACGCGCTGAACAAGACGCTGAACAAGACCGTCACCAACACCCTGATTTCCTCGGACGTGATTTTGTACGTGATCGAGGCGGGCACGTTCGGCCCGGCCGACCAGCAAGTGATGGACCTGCTGCCGAAGGAAGTGCCATGCATCCTCGTCATCAACAAGTCGGACCGCGTGAAGGACAAGGCCGTGCTGCTGCCGTTCGCGCAAAAGATCGCCGCCATGCGCGACTTCGCCGCCATCGTGCCCGTGTCCGCCAAGCTGCATTTCCAGCTGGAAGGCTTGCAGAACGAGATCAAGCGCTTCCTGCCTGAAAACCAGCCGATCTTTGGCCCGGACGACATCACCGACCGCAGCGAGAAATTCCTCGCTTCGGAAATCGTGCGCGAGAAACTCTTCCGCTTCGTCGGCGACGAGCTGCCGTATACGAGCACCGTGCTGATCGAGAAGTTCGAGCAGGAAGGCGACTTGCGCCGCGTGTTCGCCGCCATCCTGGTCGAGCGCGATACGCACAAGTCCATGATCATCGGCAACAAGGGCGCGCGCCTGAAAGAAGTCTCGACCCAGGCCCGCCTGGACATGGAAAAGCTGTTTGGCGGCCCCGTGTACCTGGAAATCTGGGTCAAGGTCAAGTCGGGCTGGGCCGACAACGAGGCGGGCTTGCGCGCCTACGGCTACGAGTAATCCGCAACCCGGGGGCGACGCCACACGCATGAGCACCACCACGCCAGCGCAGCACGATCCTGCGCCAGCCTTATCTGCCGCCTCTGCATCGGTTCCCGCGCCGGTGGCCATCGCGCCGCCGGCCGCACCTTCCGTCCCTCCTGCCGCGCCGCGGCGCAGCCGTCCGCCCGCGCGCGACGGCAAGGTCACGGGCCAGCCAGCCTTCGTGCTGCACAGCTATCCGCACAAGGAAACCAGCCTCATCGTCGACGTGTTTACACGCGAATATGGCCGCATCGCGCTTGTCGCCAAGGGCGCCAAGCGGCCCCATTCGCAGTTGCGCGGCGTGCTGCAGACCTTCCAGCCCCTGCAGGCTGGCTGGACGGGCAAGTCCGAGCTGCGCATCCTGACGGGCGCCGAATGGGTGGGCGGCATGCTGCCGCTGGAAAAGACCGCCTTGCTGTGCGGCTTCTATCTGAACGAATTGCTGGTCAAACTGCTGGCGCGCGACGACCCGCATCCGGTGCTGTTCGACCACTACGTTGCCACCTTGAATCAACTGGCGCACAATGAGCCGCCGCCCATCGTGCTGCGCAAGTTCGAGCGCGCCCTGCTCAAGGAAACGGGCGTGGCGGCCGACCTGACGCGCTGCACAGGCACGCGCCAGGCTGTCGAGGCGGGGCAGGTGTATGTGGTCGACCCGGAGCGGGGCCCGCGCCCGGCGCGCGCCGCCGATGCCTGGCCCAAGATCACGGGCAAGACCCTGCTCGACATGGAGCGCGAAGAATATACGGATGTGGCCACGCAGGCGCAGAGCAAGCTGCTGATGCGTTTTTTGCTGGCCCATCAGCTGGGCGGCGCCACCTTGAACACGCGCCAGATACTGATCGATTTAATGCAGCTATAGTAGTGCTTTACCGCATTACGGCACTTTACGGATACCATCACCATGAGCTTTTTGCAGCCTTCCGGCCCCGTCATCGACCTGGGCGTCAATATCGACCACGTGGCCACCTTGCGCAATGCGCGCGGCACGCAGTATCCGGACCCGGTCCGCGCGGCCCTGCTGGCCGAGCAGGCGGGCGCCGACGCCATCACCCTGCATTTGCGCGAAGACCGCCGCCACATCAAGGATGGTGACGTGATCGCCATCGCGCCGCAATTGCTCACGCGCATGAACCTGGAAGCGGCCGTCACGGCCGAGATGATCGATTTTGCCTGCCGCATCAAGCCGGCGGACGTCTGCCTGGTGCCGGAAAAACGCACGGAAGTGACGACGGAAGGGGGCCTGGACGTGGTGCGCTACTTCAAGGAAGTGCAGGCGGCGGTGAAGCAATTGCAAGGCGAGGGCATCCGCGTCAGCCTGTTTATCGATGCCGACGAGCAGCAGATCGCCGCCGCCGCCGAGTTGGGCGCACCCGTGATCGAACTGCACACGGGGCGCTATGCGGACACCGAGGGCGCCGAGCAATTGGCGGAGCTGGAGCGCATCAAGGCGGGCGTGCTGTTCGGCGTGGGCCGTGGCTTGAAGGTCAATGCGGGCCACGGCTTGCATTACACCAACGTGCAGGCGATCGCCGCCATTCCCGATATTAGCGAACTGAACATCGGCCACGCCATCGTCGCGCATGCCGTGTTTGTCGGCTGGGAAAACGCCGTGCGCGAAATGAAGGCCATCATGGTGGCCACGCGGCTCGGCCACCGGGCTTGACCACAGATAGCAAGGAGGCGGCATGATCTACGGCATCGGTACCGATATCTGCAAGATTCCCCGCATCGAGGCGGCGCTGGCGCGGCACGGCGAGCGTTTCGCCAGGAAGATACTGGGACCGCAGGAGCTGGAGAAATTCCGCGCCCGCAGCGCCAAGAATGCCGTGCGCGGCGTGCGCTTCCTGGCCACGCGCTTCGCGGCGAAAGAGGCGTTTTCCAAGGCCATCGGCCTGGGCCTGCGCATGCCGATGACCTGGCCCGCCGCGCAGATGCTGAACCACCCCAGCGGCAAGCCGATGATCGTCTGCAGTGGCGTGCTGGCCGAGTTTATGGAAAAAAACCGGCTGAGCGCGCAAGTGACCATCAGCGATGAAGAAGAATATGCGGTGGCGTTTGTGATTGTGGAGCAAGCGCCGTAATGCAGACGACTGCCGGGGTCAGTCTTTTCGATCAGAATGCGTCCCGCTGGGACGTATTCCCCCGGCGGGTCTGACCCCATTTAAGAGCCAGCAATGACCGAAGCAAGCCCAGAACCAACCCTGCAACAGACCGTGGCGGAAACGCCGCCCGACCCGCGCGCGCAGGTGCTGGCCACCGTTGCCAAACTGCCGAACCTGCCCGGCGTGTACCGCTATTTCGATGCGGCCGACAAGGTGCTGTATGTGGGCAAGGCGCGCGACCTGAAAAAGCGCGTCTCCAGCTATTTCCAGAAGAACCTGGCCAGTCCCCGCATCGCCATGATGGTCGAGCGCATCGCGCGCCTGGAAACCACCGTCACGCACAGCGAGGCGGAAGCGCTGATCCTGGAAAACAACCTGATCAAGGCACTGCAGCCGCGCTACAACATCCTGTTCCGCGACGACAAATCGTATCCGTATTTGAAAATCACCAATGGCGATGCGCCGCGCATGGTGTATTACCGGGGCGCGGTGGACAAGAAAAACCAGTATTTCGGGCCGTTCCCCAGTTCCTGGGCCGTCAAGGAATCGATGCAGATCCTGCAGAAGGTCTTTCTGATCCGCACCTGCGAGGACAGCGTGTATGCCAATCGTACGCGGCCGTGCCTGCTGCACCAGATCGGCCGCTGCAGCGCGCCGTGCGTGGACCTGATCAGCAAGGAAGAGTATAAAAACGACGTGGAAAACGCGGCGCGCTTCCTGCGCGGGCGCCAGAGCGAAGTGCTGGCCGACCTGGAAAAAAAGATGCACGCGTTTGCCGCCGAACTGAAATTCGAGCAGGCCGTGGTAGTGCGCAACCAGATCGCCTCGCTGTCGCGCGTGCTGCACCAGCAAAGCATGGAAACGACGGGCGACGCCGATGTCGATATCATCGCCGTGCTGGTGCAGGGCGGACGCGCCTGCGTCAACCTGGCCATGGTGCGCGGCGGGCGCCACCTGGGCGACCGCGCCTATTTCCCCAGCCAGCTCAGCGATGCGGCGGCGATTGCCGAAGAGCCCATCGAGGTGGAAGTGCTGGCCGCTTTCCTGGCCCAGCACTACACGGAAAAATTCATTCCCGGCACCCTGATCCTGAATATCGAATTCGACCAGCCGGCCCTGATGGTGGCCCTGATGGAGCAGTGCGGCCACCGCATCAACCTGATCTTCCAGCCGCAGGGGCAGCGCCGCCAGTGGCTGGAAATGGCGCAGAAGGGTGCCGAGATTTCGCTGGCGCGTTTGTTGTCGGAGCAGGGCTCGCAGCAGTCGCGCACGCGCGCGCTGGCCGAAGCGCTGCGCCTGGAAACGGAAGACCTCGACAGCCTGCGCGTGGAGTGCTTCGACATCAGCCACACGCAGGGCGAGGCGACGCAGGCGTCCTGCGTCGTGTTCCACCACCACGCCATGCAGAACGGCGAGTACCGCCGCTACAACATCAACGACATCACGCCCGGCGACGATTACGCTGCCATGCGCCAGGTCTTGATGCGCCGCTATGAAAAAGTGGCGAATGGCGACGGCGTGATGCCCGACGTGGTCCTGATCGACGGCGGCAAGGGACAGATCGAAATGGCGCGCCAGGTGTTCGCCGAGCTGGGGCTCGATATCAGCTTGATTGTCGGCGTGGCCAAGGGGGAGGGGCGCAAGGTGGGGCTGGAAACCCTGCTGTTCGTCGACGGCCGCGCGCCGCAGGAACTGGGCAAGGAGTCGGCGGCCCTGATGCTGATCGCGCAGATCCGCGACGAGGCGCACCGCTTCGCCATCACCGGCATGCGCGCCAAGCGCGCCAAGACGCGCCAGACGTCGCGCCTGGAAGAGATAGAAGGCATTGGCGCCAAGCGCCGGCAGAAACTGCTGTCGCGCTTTGGCGGCTTGCGCGGCGTGGTCGATGCCAGCGTCGAGGATCTGATGTCGGTGGAGGGGATTTCGACTCAACTTGCGGAAGAGATATATAAGCAGTTGCATTAATGCTCTAACGGGCGCGCCAGACCTCGCGCCTGGAAGAGATCGAAAGGGGCACAATGCGGCGCCAAGCGCCGCCAGAAACTGCTGTCGCGCTTTGGCGGCTTGCGTGGCGTGGTCGACGCCAGCATCGAGGATTTGATGTCGGTGGAGGGCATTTCGACTCAACTTGCGGAGGAGATATATAAGCAGTTGCATTAATGATCGAACGGGCGCGCCAGACCTCGCGCCTGTAAGAGATCGAAAGGGGCACGATGCGGCGCCAAGCGCCGGCAGAAACTGCTGTCGCGCTTTGGCGGCTTGCGTGGCGTGGTCGATGCCAGCGTCGAGGATTTGATGTCGGTGGAGGGGATTTCGACTCAACTGGCGGAAGAAATCTGCAAGCAGTTGCATTGATGAATGGATGGCCCGGTCCGGCGCCGCGGCAACCGGACTAGGCTAATACCCCTGGGCCATGTAGACTAGTGGCGCTTTCTTCACGCTTTCTTCATGTTCAATTTACCCGTCGGCCGATTGCTTTCCTATGCCTTTTAATATTCCCATCCTCCTGACCTGGCTGCGCGTGGCGCTGATTCCGCTTGTCGTCGGCGTGTTTTACCTGCCGCCGTCGATGCTGCTGCATGGCGACCAGAACCTGGTTGCCACCCTGGTCTTCATCGTTGCCGCCGTCACCGACTGGTTCGATGGTTTTCTCGCGCGGCGCTGGAACCAGACGTCGGCCTTTGGCGCCTTCCTCGATCCGGTGGCCGACAAGCTGATGGTGGCGGGCGCTCTGCTGGTGCTGGTGCAGCTGGACCGCGTCAATGCCGTGCTGGCTTTCATCATCATCGGCCGCGAAATCACGATTTCCGCGCTGCGCGAATGGATGGCGCAGATCGGCGCCTCGAAATCGGTGGCTGTCAGCTCGATCGGCAAGATCAAGACGGCCGCGCAAATGACGGCCATTCCCTTGCTGCTGTACCACGAAGTGATCTTCGGCGCGATCGACACCCACGTGTGGGGCGAGAAGCTGCTGTGGATCGCCTGCGTGCTGACGGTGTGGTCGATGTTCTATTACCTGCGGCTGGCATGGCCGCTCATCAAGGAAAAGGCCGGCAATCTGCATTAAGGCCGCTCCGCCTAGCTACTGCGCAGCGCACTCTCGCGTCTCCGTTGCTCGCTGTACCTTCGTACAGCTCCGCTACTCAACACGATATTGCGCTTGCTCGCTACGCTATTCGGAGGACCTTAAGACGGTATTGGCTACTTTCTGCGGAATATTTTGCAAAACACCAGATATTGCCCGTTGACAGCCCCTGTAATCCCTCTATAATGCTGGCCTGTTGTTGATGACGCGGGAGTAGCTCAGTTGGTAGAGCGCAACCTTGCCAAGGTTGAGGTCGAGAGTTCGAGACTCTTCTCCCGCTCCAGTTTTCTGGATCGTGTCATAGGTAAAAACAGCAAATGCAGTAAAAAGTAGTACTGGCGATGTAGTAGAGCTTCTGATACAATGTTGTGCACTGCGGGAGTAGCTCAGTTGGTAGAGCGCAACCTTGCCAAGGTTGAGGTCGAGAGTTCGAGACTCTTCTCCCGCTCCAGTGAATACTGGATCAGCAGTAAAGCAGCACTGGTAAACGGTAGCAAAAAGCAGTAAAATAGTGGTTCGTATGCGGGAGTAGCTCAGTTGGTAGAGCGCAACCTTGCCAAGGTTGAGGTCGAGAGTTCGAGACTCTTCTCCCGCTCCAGCGAATGCTGAAGCAGTACAGCAAGATGGCAGTATCAGGCAGAAAATAGAAGCTCCAATGCGGGAGTAGCTCAGTTGGTAGAGCGCAACCTTGCCAAGGTTGAGGTCGAGAGTTCGAGACTCTTCTCCCGCTCCAGAATTCTAAAGGGAAGCTAAGCTGGCTTCCTTTTTTTATCCGCCATGATGCGTGGCGCGATTAAGTGGTACCAAGCTCCAATGCGGGAGTAGCTCAGTTGGTAGAGCGCAACCTTGCCAAGGTTGAGGTCGAGAGTTCGAGACTCTTCTCCCGCTCCAGTTTTCAAGATGGGCCGCAAGGCGCATCCAAGCAGTTCCTCTGGCGAGGTAGCAAAGAGGTTATGCAGCGGCCTGCAAAGCCGTTTAGACGGGTTCGATTCCCGTCCTCGCCTCCAGATGAAAAAAATAGCCCACTTTCGAGTGGGCTATTTTTTTGTCCGAGGCGCATCTTGTATAATGTTGACAGGCTCAGCCGCACCGCGCCGTGCGCTGATGAATCTTCCCCTTTCCGCCATACCGATGTAGTCACTGACGACTTTCCTGCTCCGTTCAACCTCAGCACGGCTTTTCCGTGACGCCCGCTGGCATGGCTGCGCCTGCTGGCTCCGCGTCAGGCGCGCATTTCTCTGTTCCGACCCTGGATGTGACTCAATGATCAACGTAACTTTTCGGGACGAGTGGTTCCCGAATATACAAAAGAATTTTCTTGCGGGCCTGACCACCTCGTTTGCCCTGGTGCCCGAATGCATCGCCTTTGCCCTCGTGGCGCAGTTGAATCCCCTGATGGGCCTGTATGGCGCCTTCATCATCTGCGCACTGACGGCCGTCTTTGGCGGGCGCCCCGGCATGATTTCGGGCGCGGCAGGTTCCATGGCCGTCGTCATCGTGGCACTGGTGGCCCAGCATGGCGTGCAATATTTGCTGGCCACCGTGGTGCTGAGCGGCATCATCATGGCGCTGTTCGGCATTCTGCGCCTCGGTAAGCTGATCCGCATGGTGCCGCATCCCGTGATGCTGGGCTTTGTGAACGGCCTGGCCATCGTCATCGCCATGTCCCAGTTTGAACATTTCCGCCTGGCCACGCCACACGGTGCAATCTGGCTGCAGGGCACGCCTCTGTATGTGATGGGCGCGCTGGTGCTTCTCACCATGGCCATCGTCTACGTGCTGCCGCGCCTGACCAAAGCCGTGCCGCCGGCGCTGGTGGCCATCCTCGGCGTGGGCGTGCTCAGCCATTTCTTGCACCTGCCCACGCGCACCCTGGGCGACCTCGCGCACATCGCCGGCGGCTTGCCGGCCCTGCATTGGCCCACCGTGCCGCTGGACATGGCTACCCTGCACATCATCTTCCCGTATGCGGCGCTGATGGCCATGGTGGGCTTGCTGGAAACCTTGCTTACTTTTAATCTCACAGATGAGATAACGGAAACGCGGGGCCAGCCGAACCGCGAATGCATCGCCCTGGGCGCGTCGAATGTCGTCTCGGGCCTGTTTGGCGGCATGGGCGGCTGCGCCATGATCGGCCAGACCATGATCAACCTGAGTTCGGGCGGGCGCTCGCGCCTGTCGGGCGTGACGGCGGGCGTGATGATACTGCTGTTCATCCTCTTCCTGTCGCCGCTGATCGAGCGCATTCCGCTTGCCGCGCTGGTCGGCGTGATGTTCGTGGTGGCGCAGCAGACGTTTGCCTGGGGTTCGCTGCGGGTGCTGGGCAAGGTGCCGCTGCAGGATGCGCTGGTGATCGTCGCCGTGACGGTCATCACGGTCTTCACGGACCTGGCGATGGCAGTGCTGTGCGGCATCATCATCGCGGCCCTGAATTTCGCCTGGCAGCATGCGCGCGAGATGCGCGCCGAACTGGACGACAGCACGCCGGGCGTGCGCGTCTACCTGCCGCATGGCACCTTGTTCTTCGCCTCGACCACGCATTTCCTGGAACTGTTCCGGACGGCGGCGGACCCGGCCCGCGTCATCCTCGATTGCCGCCATCTGCACATGGCTGACCACTCGGCCATTGCCGCCATCGAAGCCCTGTATGAGCGCTATGAAAAGGCCGGCAAGCATTTGCAGGTGACGCATCTGTCCAGCCGCAACCAGGCGCTGCTGCAGCGCGCGGGCGTGGATGTGCGCGTGGCGTAAAATAGCCGCAAGTGTCCCGCGCCATTGCCCGGCAATGGGCGCGATTGTTGAATGTCTGTGGAGTATGAATGCTGTCGAACGAACAAGAGCAATTGCTGCAACAAAGCCAGGCGGATTTCGACGCCTACTATGACGCGCTGGGTACCTCGCTGGTGAATTTTGTCGAGCGCCTGGGTATCCAGCCGGCGCACGAAGTATTGACCAACGCGGCCGAATACCTGCCGTATATTGATGCTGCCATGCGCACCATCGTCATCCGCGACGAAAGTTGGCAGTGGGTGAAAACCATGCTGGGCTATTTTATCGGCGAGTATTTCGTGCAGGGCCATGCGGGCTGCTGGTACGTGGAAACGCGGCCGGCATCGCCGCACTTCTGCCGCACCATGGTGGGCGGCTTCGAGCACGGCTTGCCGGCGGACGCCGCCCTCGACCCGGAGGCGCTGGCACTGGCATTCCTGGGGCAGTCCGTGCCGCGCGAACTGGCGGTATTGATACACGAGACGCAAGCCGGCCTGGCTTGACAGCATCAGCAAGGAGAAAAAACGGAAGCGGCGTTGCACCTGGCGGAAATCCCGTACGAGACGGGCGAATTGCGGTTCCGGTATACGCCATGCTGTCGGACGACGGCACGCGCTGGATACGCCATGGCCTGTTTTGCGAATCCCACCGCAACGGCACGGTCATTTCAGAAGGGCATTACGCGCATGGCCGCGAGAGCGGCTTGTGGCGCGACTTTGACGAAACGGGCGCGCCAGCCGCCGAAGGGCACTGTCTCGATGGTACCGAGACGGGCGAGTGGCGCTTCCGGGATGCGGCCGGCAAGCCCGTGACGCGCAGCTGAGCGCCTGCTTGCGTGAATGCCGGGCCACCTGGCCGCTGCATGGCAGCGATTGCCACGCAGCAGCCTTGACTTGACACCTTGTTGCTTTAAAACTCTTCCCACTCGCCTTCGGCAGGGCTCGCTACCTTGCCGCTCTTGCGCACGGCTGGCAAGCGCAGGGCAGGGGCCGGGCGCACTGCTGCGGCTGGCGTGGCCGCCGGCGCGCTGCGCTGCGCCGCCTTGACGCTGAAGCGGTCGGTCGCCGCCGCGTTGGCGTCCAGGCGGAACACGCTGACCACTTGTGCCAGCTCGCTCGCCTGTTCCTGCATCGCTTCGGCCGCTGCCGACGCTTCTTCCACCAGGGCCGCATTTTGCTGGGTTACCTGGTCCATTTCGGAAATGGCCTGGTTGACTTGCTCGATGCCCGCGCTTTGCTCTTCGCTGGCGTTGCTGATTTCGCTCATGATGGAGGTGACGAAGCCGATGCTTTGCACGATTTCTTCCATCGTCTTGCCTGCCTTGTCGACCAGCTCCGTGCCGACGTCGACTTTTTGCACGGAGTCGTCGATCAGGCCCTTGATCTCTTTCGCCGCCGCCGCCGAGCGCTGTGCCAGGTTGCGCACCTCGGTGGCCACCACGGCGAAGCCGCGGCCCTGTTCGCCGGCGCGCGCCGCTTCCACGGCCGCGTTCAGCGCCAGGATGTTGGTCTGGAAGGCAATGCCGTCGATGACGGAAATAATGTCGACGATTTTCTTCGACGAAGTGTTGATGTCGCCCATGGTAGCAACCACTTCGGCTACCACGGCGCCGCCGCGGCTGGCGATGCCGGCCGCGTCGCCGGCCAGTTTGTTCGCTTGGCGCGCATTGTCCGCATTCTGTTTCACGGTGCTGGTCAGCTCTTCCATCGACGAGGCTGTCTCTTCCAGCGAACTGGCTTGCTGTTCCGTGCGCGACGACAGGTCCTGGTTGCCGGCGGCGATCTCGGCCGATGCCGTGGCGATGGTATCGGTGCCGCTGCGTACCTGGCCGACGATGGTCACCAGGCTGTCGTTCATGGTTCTCAGTGCATGCATGAGCTGGCCCGTTTCATCGCGGCCTTGCGCCGTGATGACGCTGCTCAGGTCGCCCGCCGCCACGGTTTCCGCCACTTTCACGGCGTCGCGGATGGGGCCGGTGATCGAACGCGTGATCCACCACGCAAAACCGATGCCCATCAGCACGGCCAGCACGCCCATGGTGATCAGGAAAACGCGGGTGCCGCTGTAGGCTTCAATGATGCTGTTGCCGACGCCGTCGGCGGCCTTGATCTGCATGGCGGCAAAGCGTTTCACTTCCGCCAGGTAGGCAACAGTAATCGGCGCGACTTCCTTGTCGAACACCAGCTTGGCGCCCGCCACGTCGCCGTCGGCCTTCATCTTGAAGGCACGGCCGCGTGTCGTCACGTAGTCGGTACGCACCTTGCGCACCACCTTGAATTGCTCGATCACGGCAGGGTTGAGCAGGGATGCGACGATGTCGTCCTGCAGCTTGCTGGAACGCTCCGCATCGACGCGCAAGTCTTCCTCGATCTTCGCGCGCACGATCGGGTCGCTGATTTCGAACGAGGCCACGCCGCGCACGCTGTTGACTTCAATGATCTTCGACCATTCGGCCACCATGCGCTGGTTCTTGATGCTGGTATTGATGAGGCGGTAAGTCAGGTCGCTGGCCGTTTGCATGCGCACCAGGGCGGTGATGGTCACGGCGGCAAGCAACAGCAATACGACAGCAAAGCCGACGCCAAGGCGGCTGCCGATGTTCAGGTTTTTCATGTAGTTCCTAACAATGTAATAGTCATGATCGCCGCCGCCAGCAGGGGCGGACAGGCGCCGCAAGGCGCAGGGGATCGGGGTCTTCGGGTGCCGCGTGATGGCTGTGCGACGCGCCACGCTGAGCGTGACGATGGAGGTAAAGCAAGGGGCATATCGATCAGGCTGACCGCTGCCCAGCAAGCCGCAAGTATAGCATTGACGCAGGGAAATAGTTTTTCAAAGCAATTTTAATTCTTTTTTGATATTGATTTCCTGTTGCTTTTTTACATCAAGTCGCGTGTCTATAAGTACTACCACTTACATTTCACCTTACTTTGCGCAGGGCCTCCTGATAAAATACTAATGATAATCATTCGCATCATTATTTCACTATCAAGGAACTGTATGCCGTCGCGTCACAAGCCTGAACTGTCCTGCATCACCTCCGCCGTCCTGGGTGCCCTGGCATTTGCCGCCCTGCTGCCGGGCATTGCCGCGGCGCAGGAAACCCTGCCCGCCGTTACCGTTACGGCCGCGAAGGACAAGGACGGCTATGCCGCCTCGACTTCCGCCGGCGCGACGAAAACGGACATGGCCCTGCGCGACGTGCCGCAGACGATCAACGTGGTGCCGGCCGCCGTCATCCGCGACCAGCACGCCACGTCGATCCAGGACATTATGAAGAATATCCCGGGCGTGGGCCTGTCCACGGGCGATGGCCAGCGCGACCAGGTCTTCATCCGCGGCTTCACGGCCATCGGCGACCAGTTCGTCGACGGTTTCCGTGACGATGCCCTGTATTTCCGCGACCTGTCGAACGTCGAGCGCCTGGAAGTGATCAAGGGGCCGGCCGCCGTGCTGTACGGCCGCGGCTCCTCGGGCGGCCTGGTCAACCGCGTCAGCAAGAAGCCGGGCGCGGACGTCACCGACGTGGCGCTGAGCCTGACGAATACGGCCGGCCGCCGTGGCGAAATCGACGTGGGCCGCGCGGGCGAGAGCGTGTCGTGGCGCCTGACGGGCGCGCGCGAGGAATCGGACAGCTACCGCGCGCAGCAGTTCATCGACCGCACGGCGCTGGCGCCTTCCGTGGCCATCCGTTTTTCCAGCGATACCAAGCTGCTGCTGCAAGCCGATTACCTGGAAGACCGTCGCCTGACGGACTTCGGCATCCCGTCCTATCAAGGCCGTCCCGTGGCCGTCGATGCGCGCACGTATTTTGGCGCGGCGAACGCCAGCGAGGCGGACTTCAGCCAGTCGCGCGTGGTCTCGACCAGTGCCACCCTGACGCACAAGTTCAGCGATTCCTTGTCGCTGCGTAATGCCTTCCGCTATTACGACTATCAGCTGAACCGCAACAACACGAATATTTCCGGCAACGTCAACGAGGTGAAAGGCACGATGAGCCTGGGTCACGCCAAGCTGGACCGTGATGAGAGCGGCTGGTTCAATCAGACGGAACTGACGCAAAAGCTCGTCACCGGCCCGGTGCGCCACGAGGTGCTGTATGGCGCCGAATTCGGCAAGCAGGACAAGGATGCCAATAGCTGGGCCGCGACCGTGGTGGCGACCAATGTGTCGATCTTCCAGCCCGTGCTGCCCGTGGTCGACCCGCGCAAGCTGGGCGCCCGCAGCGATACCTTCGGCACCTATGATACGGCCGCCGCCTATGTGCAGGATGCCATCAGTTTCAGCGACGAGTGGAAGGCGCTGGCCGGCCTGCGCTATGACCGCTACAAGCAGCAGTCGCGCCTGGCCAATGCGGCCGGCGTGACCACCGCCAATCTGTCGCGCGCGGATGCCGCCTTCAGCCCCCGCGCCGGCCTCGTCTGGCAACCGGGCGCGGCGCAATCGTATTACGCGTCGTGGAGCCGTTCCTTCCAGCCAAGCGGCGAGAACTTCGCCCTGGCCGCCAACAATGCCGACCTGTCGCCGGAAAACACGCGCAACACGGAAGTGGGCGCCAAGTACGACCTGTGGGGCGGCCGCGCGAACGCCACCGTGTCGCTGTTCCGCCTGGAACGCGACAATATCAAGACCAGCGATCCCATCACGAACCGTATTGTGCCGGTCGGCAAGCAGCGCACGGATGGCCTGGAACTGACCTTCAATGCGGACTTGCACGATGGCTGGAAAATGATGGCCGGCTACGCTTATCTGGACGCCACCATTACCGATTCCATCGCCGTCGACCGCAGCGTGAATGCGCCGGGCACGACGACGGCCGCACCCGTCGCCATCAAGGGCAAGCGCGCCACGTTGACGGCGCGCAATACGGCCAACCTGTGGCTGACGAAAGACCTGGGCCACGGCTTCACGGTGGGCGGCGGCGCCAATGCCGTCGGCAGCCGCTTCGCCAATCCCGGCAACACGGTGGTGCTGCCCGGCTACGTGACGGCCGATGCCATGGCCGCTTACCGCACGGGCCGCTACGAAGTGCAGCTGAATATCAACAATATCGGCGATACGCGCTACATCGTCTCGGGCCACGGTTCCAGCCCGAACCTGAGCTTGCCTGGCGCGCCGCGCAACGTGGCACTGACCTTGCGCTACAGCCTGTAAGTTCTGCTGCCGGTTCCGCATACAACCAGACCCGCTCGCGAGCGGGTTTTTTCATGCTAGTCGCCGTTGCCGTGCTTGCCCGTGTCCAAGCCGGGCCGCCGCCGCATGGATGGGGCGGGATTGCCGGCCATATTGTTTAGAGTAAGCCTTCGGTACCGACAGATTAATGTTGACTATGAGTAATTTTTTCCGGCGGACTAAGCCGTGAAAGTGTTTGGCGAGTAAAATACGGCTTATATGGCACAGGCATGGTGCTTATATCTTATTGATATGACACCGTCATGACGTTGTATGACTTTTTATTTACTCACATCATAGAGGTCTGATATGGTTCAGATATCCAGGCGCCAGTTCCTTCGGGTAACAGGCGCCACGATTGCTGGCTCCAGCCTCGCCTTGCTCGGTTTCGCACCGGGACAGGCGCTGGCCGAAGTAAGGCAATACAAGCTGGCTCGCACGACCGAGACCCGCAATACCTGTCCTTACTGTTCCGTAGGCTGCGGCGTTCTGCTGTATGGCCTGGGCGATGGCGCGAAGAATGCCGTCTCCAGCATCATCCACGTGGAAGGCGATGCCGATCATCCGGTAAACCGCGGCACCCTGTGCCCGAAAGGCGCCAGCCTGGTCGACTTCATCCACAGCCCCAATCGTTTGAAAGTTCCCGAGTACCGCGCACCGGGCGGCACGGAATGGCAACCGATCTCCTGGGATGTGGCGCTCGACAAGATCGCGCGCCTGATGAAGGATGACCGCGATGCCAACCTGATCGAAAAGAATGCCGACGGCAAGACCGTCAACCGCTGGCTCTCCACCGGCATGCTTGCCGCGTCCGCCGGCAGCAACGAGGTCGGGTATCTGACCCACAAGACAGTGCGCAGCATGGGGATGCTGACCTTTGATAATCAGGCGCGTGTATGACACGGACCGACGGTGGCAGGTCTTGCCCCGACGTTTGGCCGTGGCGCGATGACGAATCATTGGGTCGATATCAAGAATGCCGATGTGATTTTGGTCATGGGCGGCAATGCAGCAGAAGCACATCCTTGCGGATTCAAATGGGTAACGGAAGCGAAGGCGCATAACAAGGCCAAGCTGATCGTTGTCGATCCGCGTTTCACCCGTACCGCATCCGTGGCAGATTACTACTGCGCCACGCGTACCGGCACGGACATCGTCTTCCTCGGCGCGATCATCAATTATCTGCTGACGAACGACAAGATCCAGCATGAGTACGTGCGCAACTACACGGACATGCCCTTCATCGTGCGCGAAGACTATGCGTTCGAGGACGGCCTGTTTTCGGGTTACGACAAGGAAAAAGGCAAGTACACCGACAAGGCCACCTGGGATTACGAGATCGGCGACGATGGCTATGCCAAGATCGATCCGACCATGGAGCACCCGCGCTGCGTCTACCAGATGATGAAGAAGCACTACGCGCGCTACACGACCGAGATGGTCGAACGTACGTGCGGCGTGTCGGCCGACAAGTTCCACAAGGTGGCAGAGGCGCTGGCCTCGACCGCCGTGCCGGGACGCGCCGGTACCATCCTGTACGCGCTGGGCTGGACGCACCACTCGACGGGCGCGCAAACCATCCGCACGGGCGCCATGGTGCAACTGTTGCTGGGCAATATGGGCATCGCCGGCGGCGGCATGAACGCCTTGCGCGGCCACTCGAACATCCAGGGCTTGACCGACCTGGGCCTGATGTCGAACTTGTTGCCGGGTTATATGACCCTGCCCAACGAGGGCGAGCAGGACTTCGACGCCTACATCGCCGCGCGCGCCACCAAGCCGCTGCGGCCGAACCAGCTCAGCTACTGGAGCAATTACCGCAAGTTCCACGTCAGCTTCATGAAGACGTGGTGGGGCAATGCGGCGACGGCGGAAAACAACTACGCCTACGACTACCTGCCCAAGCTGGACAAGCCGTATGACTTGATGCAAGCCATCGAGAACATGCACCAAGGCAAAATGACGGGCTATATCTGCCAGGGCTTCAACGTCATCGCGTCCGCGCCGAACAAGCAGAAGGTCACGGAAGCGCTGTCGAAGCTGAAGTTCCTCGTCATCATGGATCCGCTGGCCGTGGAAACGGGAGAATTCTGGCGTCCGCATGGCGAGTTCCATGAAGTCGATCCGACCAAGATCATGACGGAAGTGTTCCGCCTGCCAACCAGCTGCTTCGCCGAAGAGCGCGGTTCGCTGGTGAGTTCCTCGCGCGTCTTGCAGTGGCACTGGCAAGCGGCAGAACCGCCGGGCCAGGCGCGCAGCGACCTGGAGATCATGTCGGGCCTGTTCCTGCGCATGCGCACCATGTACCAGAAAGAGGGCGGCAAGTTCCCGGACCCGATCGTCAACCTGACGTGGAATTATGCGCAGCCGCATAACCCGCAGCCGGAAGAGATCGCCCGTGAATTCAACGGCAAGGCGCTGGCCGACTTGTACGATCCGAAGGATCCGGCCAAGCTGCTGGTCAAGAAAGGTGAACAGCTGGCCTCGTTTGCGCAATTGCGCGACGATGGCACGACCACCAGCGGTTGCTGGATCTTTGCCGGCAGCTGGACGCAGGCGGGCAACCAGATGGGCCGCCGCGACAATAGCGACCCGACGGGCATCGGCCAGACACTGGGCTGGGCCTGGGCATGGCCGGCCAACCGCCGCGTGCTGTACAACCGCGCCTCGTGCGACCTGAAGGGCAAGCCGTTCGACCCGACGCGCAAGCTGATCGAGTGGAATGGCACGAACTGGAGCGGGGCCGATATTCCCGACTTCAAGGTCGACGAACCGCCGGAAAATGGCATGGGTCCGTTCATCATGCTGGGCGAGGGTGTGGCGCGCTTCTTTGCGCGCGGCGCCATGGCCGAGGGACCGTTCCCCGAGCATTACGAGCCGTTTGAAAACCCGCTGGGCTATAACCCCATGCACCCGAAAAACCCGCGCGCGACCACCAATCCGGCCGCCCGCGTGTTCGACGGCGACCGTGCGCTGTTCGGTACGCATGAGGAATACCCGCACGTGGCCACCAGCTACCGTCTGACCGAGCATTTCCATTACTGGACCAAGCATGCACGCCTGAATGCCATCATCCAGCCGGAACAGTTCGTGGAAATCGGCGAAGAACTGGCAGCCAGCATCGGCGTGGTGGCCGGCGGCAAGGTCAGAGTCAGTTCCAAACGGGGCCACATCATCGCCAAGGCCGTCGTCACCAAGCGCATCAAGGCCTTGAAGATCGAAGGCAAGCAGGTGCATACCGTGGGCCTGCCGCTGCACTGGGGCTTCACCGGGGTGGCCAAGCCGGGGTATCTGATTAATTCCCTGACACCGGGCGTGGGGGATGCGAATTCGCAGACACCGGAATTCAAGTCCTTCCTCGTGAAGGTGGAAAAAGCATGATGGGAGATCGATAATGGCACTGCAATCCTTAGATATCCGGCGCCTGTCCGCCACCACGGTGACGCCGCCGCAAGCGCGTACCCCGGTGACGGGCACCGTGGCCAAGCTGATCGATGTGTCGAAATGCATCGGCTGCAAGGCTTGCCAGACGGCGTGCATGGAATGGAACGACCTGCGTGACGAGGTCGGCGAAAACCACGGCACCTACGACAATCCGACGGACCTGACGCCGCAATCGTGGACGGTGATGCGTTTTGCCGAACACGAAAGCAACGACGGCAACCTCGAATGGCTGATCCGCAAGGACGGCTGCATGCACTGCGAGGACCCGGGCTGTTTGAAAGCCTGCCCGGCGCCGGGCGCCATCGTGCAGTACACCAACGGCATCGTGGACTTCCACCAGGAAAACTGCATCGGCTGCGGCTACTGTGTGGCCGGCTGTCCTTTCGACGTGCCGCGCATTTCGAAAAAGGACGACCGCGCCTACAAGTGCACGCTGTGCTCGGACCGCGTGGCCGTGGGCCAGGAACCGGCCTGCGTGAAGACCTGCCCGACGGGCGCCATCGTGTTCGGCACCAAGGAAGACATGAAGGTACATGCGGAAGAGCGCATCGTCGACCTGAAGTCGCGCGGTTTCGAGAACGCGGGCCTGTACGATCCGCTGGGCGTGGGCGGCACGCACGTGATGTACGTGCTGCACCATGCCGACAAGCCGCGCCTGTATTCCAACCTGCCGGACAAGCCGAGCATCAGCTTGATGGTGGGCTTCTGGAAGGGCTGGGCCAAGCCGCTGGCCGTGGCCGGCATGGCGGCGACCGCGCTGGCGGGCCTGTTCCACTACACGCGTGTCGGTCCGAACGAAGTGAGCAGGGATGAAGAACGCGAAGCCCTGGACGAGGCCAAGCGCATCAAGGAGGATCAGCATGAATCATCATGAACAGCACAGTGATCTTCACGATGGCAAGCTGTATGACAAGGATGGCAACCCGCTGATCCAGCGCTACAACCCCAACGAGCGCACGAATCACTGGGTCACCGCCATCACCTTCGTCATGCTGGCCCTGTCCGGCCTGGCCATGTTCCATCCGTCGATGGCGTGGCTGGCCAACCTGTTCGGTGGCGGCCAATGGACGCGCATCCTGCATCCGTTCGCCGGCCTGGTGATGTTTGTCTCGTTCGCGATCCTGGTGGTGCGCTTCTGGCACCACAACAAGTTCGAGGACGGCGACAAGCAGTGGCTGAAACAGATGGATGATGTGCTCAACAACCGCGAAGAAAAGCTTCCGAAGATCGGCAAATACAATGCCGGCCAGAAGATCCTGTTCTTCGTGCTGCTGGCATGCATGGCCGGCCTGCTGTTGTCGGGTATCGTGATCTGGCGCGCCTACTTCGCGTTCTACTTCCCGATCCCCGTCATCCGCGCGGCGGCCCTGCTGCACGCCGTGTGCGCGTTCGGCATCATCTGCGCCATCATCGTGCACATCTATGCGGCCCTGTGGGTCAAGGGCTCGATCGGCGCCATGGTGCGCGGCACCGTCACCTACGGCTGGGCGCGCAAGCACCATCCGAAGTGGTTTGAAGCGACGGTGCGCAACACGAGAAAGTAGGTAACAGGGTAGGTCGGCTTAGCTTCGCGTAAGCCGACATGCCCGGCCAACGGCGTTTTTGCATGCCAGCGGCGACCAGGGCCAGTCCCCCAGGACTGGCCCCTTTCTTTTTATCGTTTAGAATACTTTGACAGCATGGCCACACCCGCTGGCCGTGCCGTGCTTTTTTTGATGGGAAAACTCCATTGGTACAACGCATACTCCAGCCAGGCGAAATCGAAGGCCTGGACCATAACGCGATTCCGCGCCTGCTGCTGCCGCAGCCTGGCAGCCTGTTTACGGCGCGCGCCTTGCGCTTGCGCGAGCTGGCGCAGGGCAAGATCAAGGGCATCCCCGTCGACGCGGGCATGCAGGGCTACCTGGTGCTGATGGCCGCGCTGGCCGATGCGCAGGCTGCCGTTGTCGCCAGGCTGGCGCCCGGCGCCGTGCCTGCCGCCGATCCCGACGCGCTGCGCCGCGCGATCCAGCACCGCATGCCGGTGCTGCCCGTCAGCGGTGCCCGTCCACCCGTCTGGCGCGACATTTTTGCCAGCCTGCTCAATGAACTGGCTGCCACGGCGGCCAGCCAGCCGGCCTTGTCCGGCGGCCTGACGCAGGTGCTGGCCCAGCTGCGCGCGCTTGACGCGCCAGCGCTGGACGCCTGCGCCGATGCCGTGCTCGACGAAAACGGCGACCACCTGAACCCCATGCATGCGCCGTTTGTCGCCGCCGCCCTGCAAATCCTGTGGTCGGTATCGGCCAGCGAACTGCGCGCCGCGCGCGTGCCGGACCTGGAAACGGGGACCTTGTGCCCCGTCTGCGGTTCGCACCCGGTCGCCAGCGTGATCCGCATCGGCGGCCAGTCGCAAGGCTACCGCTACCTGCACTGCGGCATTTGCGAAAGCGAATGGCACATGGTGCGCGTGAAATGCTCGACCTGCGAACAGAATGGCAAGATCGCCTATCAGGGCCTGGATGCGGCCGACGCCGCGCCGTTCGACCCCGTGACGGCGAAGGACGACAAATTGCCGAACAAGGCGAATGACCCGAAAAAAGTGGCGCGCGCGGAAACCTGCGACGATTGCCATACCTACCGCAAAGTCTTCAACCAGGAGCACGACTACAACGTCGAACCGCTGGCCGACGACCTGGCCAGCCTGATGCTCGACTTGCTGGTGGGCGAGGCGGGCTACCAGCGCGCCAGCGGCAATCCGTTGCTGTGGCTGGGCAAGAGCGCGGAACAGCAGTCATGACGACGGGGCAAACCGTGCGCCTGCCATCGGTAGACCGCATACTGGGCGACGCGGCTTGCCTGGAACTGATCGCGCAATATGGCCGCGTGCAGACCCTGGCCTGCGCGCGCGCCGTGCTGGCCGAACTGCGCACCGCCATGCTGGCGGGCGCAGGGTTTGGTGAATGCGGCGAGGAGGGCGCATCGATCGCCGCCATCGTCGCGCAAGCGGGTGAACGCCTGCAAGCGCAGTCGCGCTCGCATTTGCGCGCCGTCTTCAACCTGACGGGCACGGTGCTGCACACCAACCTGGGCCGGGCACTGCTGCCTGACGCCGCCGTGCAAGCCGTGGTGGAAGCGCTGCAGTGGCCGATGAACCTGGAATTCGACCTGGAAACGGGCAAGCGGGGCGACCGCGACGACCTGGTCGAGGAACTGCTGCGCGAACTGACGGGGGCCGAAGCGGCCACCATCGTCAACAACAACGCGGCCGCCGTGCTGCTGATGCTCAACACGCTGGCGCAGGGCAAGGAAGTGATCGTCTCGCGTGGCGAACTGGTGGAAATCGGCGGCGCCTTCCGCATCCCCGACGTCATGACGCGCGCCGGCGCCGTGCTGCGCGAAGTGGGCAGCACCAACCGCACGCACCTGGCCGACTACGAGCATGGCATCAACCAACATACGGCCCTGCTGATGAAGGTCCATTGCAGCAATTACGCGATTACCGGTTTCACCAAAAGCGTGGAGCTCGACACGCTGGTGCCCCTGGCGGCGCAGCACGCGATTCCCACGGCCGTGGACCTGGGCAGCGGCACCCTGGTCGACCTGGCCCAGTATGGCTTGCCGCATGAAACCACGGTGCGCGAAAGCATCGAAGCGGGCGCCGACCTGGTGACCTTCAGCGGCGACAAATTGCTCGGTGGTCCGCAGTGCGGCGTCATCGTCGGGCGCGCCGACCTGATCGCGAAGATCAAGCGCAACCCCCTGAAACGCGCGCTGCGGGTCGGCAAACTGACCCTGGCGGCCCTGGAGCCGGTGCTGCAGCTGTACCGAGCGCCGGACTTGCTGGCCGAGCGCCTGACCACCTTGCGGCTGCTGACGCGTCCCGCGGCCGCCATGCGCGAGCAGGCCGGCGAGCTGCTGCCGCGGCTGCAGCTGGCGCTGGGGCGCCGCCTACGTGGTGACGGCCGAAGCGATGAAAAGCCAGATCGGCAGCGGCGCCTTGCCCGTCGACCAGCTGCCCAGCTTTGGCCTGGCCATCCGCAGCGCGCCTGGTTCGCGCCTGAGCAATCCGCTGGGCGTGCTGGAGCAGCGCCTGCGCGCCTTGCCGCGCCCCGTGATCGGGCGCATCGGCCAGGATGCCTTATGGCTCGACCTGCGCTGCCTGGAAGCGGCGCACGAGACGGCCTTCATTGCGCAGCTCGCCGAGTTGACGGCATGATCGTCGGCACCGCGGGCCATATCGACCATGGCAAGACGACACTCACGCGCGCGCTGACGGGCGTCCACACGGACCGCCTGAAGGAAGAGCAGGCGCGCGGCATTTCCATCGAACTGGGCTACGCCTACCTGCCGCTGCCGGACGGCACGGTGCTGGGCGTGATCGACGTGCCCGGCCACGAAAAATTCATCCGCACCATGGCGTCCGGCGTGACAGGCATCGACTTCGCGCTGCTGGTGGTGGCGGCCGACGACGGCATCATGCCGCAGACGCACGAGCACCTGGCGATTTTGCAGCTGCTGGGCGTGACGCGCGGCGCCGTGGCGCTGACGAAGATCGACCGCGTCGACAGCGCCCGTGTGGCGCAGGTGGAGGCCGATATCGAGGTACTGCTGCAAGGCACGCCGCTGGCCGGCAGTCCCATCTTCCCGACGGCCGCCAGCGTGGACAACGATCCCGGCGTGGCGGCCCTGCTCGCCCATCTGACGCAGGTGTCGCGCAGCCTGCCGCAACGCGATGAGCGGCGTTTGTTCCGCCTCGGCGTGGACCGCGTGTTTACCTTGTCGGGGCAGGGCACGGTAGTCACCGGCACGGCGCTGGCGGGCATGGCGGCAACGGGCGATACCCTGCAGCTGGTGCCCGGCGATGCGCAGGCGCGCGTGCGCAGCATCCACGCGCAGAACCGCGCGGCGGAAACGGGCATGGCGGGCCAGCGCCTGGCACTGAACCTGGCCGGCATCGCCCGCGAGCGCATCGAGCGCGGCAACTGGATCGTCGCACCCGCGCTGGCGCAGTGTTCCGAGCGCCTCGACGTGACCCTGACCCTGCTGCCCGACGCGGGCGTGCACCTGAAAGCCTGGTCGCCGCTGCACGTGCACCTGGGCGCCGCGCACCAGCTGGCGCGCGCCGTCATGCTCGATGGCGAGACGCTGTCGCCGGGCCAGACGGGCAGGGTGCAGCTGGTGTTCGACGCGCCCATGCATGGCGTGCCGGGCGACCGTTTCGTCGTGCGCAATGCGCAAGCCACGCAGACGGTGGGCGGCGGCATGGTGCTCGACCCGTTCGGTCCCGCGCGCAAGCGCCGCAGCCCGGCCCGGCTGGCCTGGCTCGATGCCCTGGCCACGTTTGTATCGCAGGGCGACACGGCGGCCCTGCTGGCGCAAAGCCCGCTGGGCTTGCGCGCATCCCTGCTGGTGCGCCTGTCGCTGCTGCCGGCGGTCGCCATCGCGCTGCCGCCCGACACCCGGCGCATCGGCCTGCGCGGCGATGACGCCCTGCTGCTGGC